>JAYEOK010000043.1:2633-5175 GCA_034722915.1 Thermodesulfobacteriota bacterium
TGGAAGCCTGAAGTGAGTCAAGCCGATGAGTACCGGGGACTGGCCAAAGCCATTGATGAGAATGAGATGTTTGTGATCCCAAAACCCATGGAGATTGAAGTGTTGGAAGAGTTGCTCATGGATTTTGGACTTATGGCCAACTGATTGTTTTTGAATATTCTTTATAACAAACGATAAATACGGAGAAAATACAATGTTAATGATCAGAGCTATTGTCAGGCCTGAAAAGTCAGATGCAATTTTGGCGGCCCTCATGGATGCAGGGTTCCCTGCTGTTACTAAATATTCCGTTGCCGGGCGCGGTAAACAGCGTGGTATTAAAATCGGCGATGTCACCTACGATGAAATTCCGAAAATGATGCTCATGTCTGTGGTGGGGGAAGAGGATAAGGATTTTGTTATCCAGACAATTATGGACACTGCAAGATCACCCGGAAAGGGTGCTTTTGGTGACGGTAAAATTTTCGTAAGCGAAGTTGAGGAAGTGTACACCATCTCCTCCGGACTCAAAGAAGCTTCCACTCCCGCCCTGGAAGAGGTGGCAGCATGAAAGAGGTAATCGCCGTTGTCAGGATAAATATGATGAATCAAACCAAACAGGCCCTGACAGATGCAGGAGTCGATGCATTTTTTGCCCGTGAAGCAATGGGACGGGGAAAAGGCTTTATCAATCCAAAAATCCTTGAAGGGGCTGAGCAGGGATATGAAGAGGCCGCTGCAGTCCTTGGTGAAAAAGGCAAGTTGTATCCCAAAAGGGTAATGACTGTTGTTGTCGAGGATACCCAGGTTGATGACGTGGTGAAGTCCATTATCACCATCAACCAGACAGGTAAACCCGGCGACGGGAAAATCTTTGTTATGCCGGTGGCTGATTCCGTCAGGGTCAGGACCGGTGAAACCGGTGAAGTTGCAATTGCCTAGCGCTACCTAAGGAGAAAATAATGACAACAACAAAGAAAAAGTTAGTGCAGTGGGATCCTGTCGATGTCAAGGCGGAGCTGATTGCAAAATATCCACCCAAGGTGGCCCGTAAACGATCAAAACAGATCATGATTAACGAGGCCCTGGAAAACGAGACGCCGGAAATTACGGCTAATGTCCGGACAATTCCCGGCATTATAACCATGCGTGGCTGCACCTATGCCGGTTGCAAAGGGGTGATCATGGGACCCACCCGGGACATTGTCAATCTGGTGCATGGCCCAATTGGCTGTAGTTTTTACGCCTGGCTGACACGGCGCAACCAGACCGGTGCCGGCAAGGATGGTGACAATTACATAAATTACTGCTTTTCCACAGACATGCAGGATCAGGATATCATCTTTGGCGGCGAGAAAAAACTGGCCACAGCCATCCAGGAGATCTATGACCTGATGCACCCCAAGTCCATCGCCGTTTTTGCCACCTGTCCGGTGGGACTTATCGGTGATGACATCCATACCGTGGCCAGAAATATGAAGGAAAAACTGGGCGACTGCAATGTTTTTGCCTTTAGCTGCGAGGGCTATAAAGGGGTAAGTCAGTCGGCCGGTCACCATATTGCCAACAACCAGGTATTTCGCCATATCGTTGGAGAAAATGATGTCCCAAAGGAGGGGAAATACAAGATTAACCTGCTTGGCGAATACAACATCGGTGGCGACGGATTTGAAATCGATCGGATCTTTCGGAAATGCGGCATAACAAATATTGCCACTTTTTCCGGAAACTCCACCTATGACCAGTTTGCTTCAGCACATCAGGCTGACCTCAATGCGGTTATGTGTCACCGTTCCATCAATTATGTGGCTGACATGCTGGAGACCAAGTTTGGTATTCCCTGGATCAAGGTGAACTTCATCGGTGCTGAGGCCACGGCTAAATCCCTGCGCAAGATTGCAGCCTATTTTGAAGATCAAACCCTGATCGACAAGGTTGAGGAAGTAATTGCTGAGGAAATGGTTCAGGTAAAAGAGGCTATTGAAGATGTTCTTCCCAGAACCTCAGGCAAAACCGCCATGCTTTTTGTCGGTGGATCAAGGGCGCATCACTACCAGGAGTTATTCAATGAACTGGAGATGAAGACCCTCTCTGCCGGTTACGAATTTGGTCACCGTGATGACTATGAAGGACGACGAGTCCTCCCATTTCTCAAAGTCGATGCGGACAGCCGAAATATTGAAGAGATAGTGGTTGAAGCGGATGAAACCAGGTTTAATCCGCGTAAAACCGAGGTTGCCATGCAATCCCTGGAAGATGGGGGACTCAAATTCAAAGAATATGAAGGCTTGGCACCTGACATGGATGACGGAACACTGATCATCGACGACCTGAACCAGTACGAAGCCGAAAAGCTCGTTGAACTCATGAAACCGGATCTCTTTTGTGCCGGTATCAAGGAGAAGTTCTCCATCCATAAGCTTGGGGTGCCGATGAAACAGCTGCACAGCTATGATTCAGGCGGACCGTATGCCGGGTTTATTGGAGCGGTCAACTTTTACCATGAAATTGACCGCTTGGTTAACAGCAAGGTGTGGAGTTACATGAAGGCTCCCTGGCAGGA
>JAYEOK010000044.1:0-18845 GCA_034722915.1 Thermodesulfobacteriota bacterium
TTGTTCAAATTTGACGAGCTCAATCCCCTCCTACATTCCATAGCTATTCAAACAAAGAAGTAAAATACTATAGCTCACTGCAGAAAAACTGGTTGCCATCATTACAATGGTTCCTGCCAGGTCTCCATCAGCCCCCATCTGACAAGCCATGATATAGGTGGCGACGGCTGTTGGAGCGCCTGCCATAAGCAAACCAATGGCGAAATCCAGGCCTGAGACATTCAATAATATCATCAATACGCCAGTAATCAGTGGCAACAAAAGCAGTTTCATTGCTGTGGCAAGTGCAGCTTTTCCAATATCACCCTTTAAGTTTGCCAGTGAGAAACTGCCACCAATGGAGATGAGTGCAAGGGGTAAAGTCATTCCTGTTGCAATGTTAAGGGTACGATCAAGAATTATTGGCATGGGCAGTTTAAAAAAACTCCACAAGAGTCCCGCAAGCGAAGCCAAAATCAGCGGATTACTAATGAGTTGTTTTATGATTTCTTTACAACTGGTTTGCTGTTGCTGCTGAGGTAAGAGTAATGCGAAAATTGCAAAGAAGTTCAACACAGGAACCAGAAAACCCAATAAAATACCAGCTCTGGTTAAGCCAATATCACCATAAGCATTAAATACAATTGCCAGGCCGATATACGCCAAATTCCCTCTGAATGATCCCTGACAAAAAGAACCATGGACTGGAGCTGGATATGAACGCCATTTTCCGTACAGGTAGCTAATAGCAAAGCAACAGGCAACCCCGGCACTGGAGGCTATTACCAGCCTGAAGTTAAAGCTGGTTGAAAAATCCGCACCCGCTATTTTATAAATAAGTAACAGAGGCAGACAGACATAATAGACGAGCTTATTGACTTCGGAAAAGAAAGCCCCACTCACCAGCCCCATCCTGCGAATCGTATAGCCAAGCCCAATAATAAGAAATACTGGAAGAACAATTTCAATAACATTTAACATGCTCTCATTTCTACTTGAGAGTTCATGCTTATGCCATAATTAAAGGTAAACTACATTGCTGCCTCAGGAGACGGTGTGAAAAACTGGATAAGGAACGGGAATTAAATAACCTGAACATATTTCGCCGCAATTTTTTCGTCAGCGACACTTTAAAAAGCTTTGCATACTCCCTGTATGTAACGGTTTTTAAAGTATTGCTGGCGGAACAGGTAAGCGAGGCACGAGACTCCGAAGGGCAAGAAAGATGTTCAGGTTATTTAATGTACGTTCCTAAGTCGTTAAGGTGAGGGTAATAATGAAAAAAGAAACGTGTGTTCGGGCGATTAGTCGTTATTGTTTTTTTAATGCACCCAGTCACTTTCGTAGCCTTCAGTGAAGGGAATACACTCTCCATCTGTCATTAATACTTCAATCGAAACGGGTACTCCTGTTGCATCAAATATCACCCGGCCAATGTTACAACCGTTAACCAACCGTTGATGGCTGTAACGTTGTTTGTGTTCACCTGGCCTGCGGGGGCGAATTCGCATATGTCGCCTTCGGGTAAACCAGTTTAACGGCGAATGAGCAGAAAATAACAGACGGTTTGAGCGGTCAAACACACGCAGCAGTGATTCGGGAAAGGTATTTTTGACTCCTGAACTGCATATTTGCCAGATATGCGGGCTGTCTTCATGATGTTTCAGTCGCACATCATAGACAAAAGAATAATGGACATCACCTGAGAGAATTACAAAATGCTCTGGTGTCTGTTTATGGCAGAAGATATTTAAAATTACATTAGCAGCACCCGGATGTGCCATCCAGTTTTCAGCATCAACTGTTAAAGCATGCCCAAACCAGGTAAATACTCGCTGGACCACCTCAATGAGTTTGACACCGAAAATGGGGGAACCTGACAGCAAAACAACGGACTTCTCATTCAGAAGCTGGCCCTGTAGTTCAGATAATGCCTCCCAGTTCATTAATCCGGAAGGGTGGCCGGCATCCTGTTCTGAACGCCATCGGCGGGTACGTGTATCCAGCACCACCAGTTTCGGTTGAGTTTCCAGTGTGTAATGCCAGCCTTCAAAGGCCAGAAGATCTGTGATTACGGTGTCATGGAGCTCGTCAGTATAGTGTGATGGATTGCTGACCTGTTTCAGGCTTTCAAGTAATGAGTCCGGCAGCACATCGGGAGTGTTTCCCCATGCCTGAAATAAACTGTAGGCTATCAATGCATTGCCAATGATCCGTTTGGAAAAAGGATGCCCATAAGCACTTTCTTCCCATCCGCGGGTCAGGTTCCAGTCATCCGTAACATCATGGTCATCGAACATCATATACACAGGGACATGAGCCAGGGCGCGCTGCACTTTGTCAAGATCCTTGCTGAAAAACGTAATAGCTTCCAGTTCAGTTTGATAACGTTGATGCAATTTGTCCGGCAAAGGAGGAGCAGATAAATCAACATATTTCCATAAAGCAGGAGACCATATCAGCAAATACATAGCAGTAACTTCTGCAAATGTAATGAGATGATTATCGGCGTTTGCTGAACTGAAAATTGGCTTACGCACACCACCAAAAAAGATATCACGTAAACTAGCATTTGCTTTGGTATCAGGGAGCAGGTGACTACGACCGTAAAAGTTGTATTCATTTTTGTATAAGGCTTGACTATCGGCGACTATTGCCCCTTTTAAGTTTTCATCATGCAAGCCCAGTTTTACAATAATCTGTTGAATCGCACTGAGCATAGGGCCTGCTACATCATCGGCGTAAATTTGATCGCCTGTTAATGCGAGCAGTGCAGGTTGGGCAGAGAGCGGGGCATTGTGGGCACGTGCCTTTTCAAGTAACTGATCCACGACCAGAAGACCATCTGCACCTTCTCCACCCTCATGGTGAGGATTTCGACAGGAACCATGCAATAGCTGGTCAATGCGTGATTTGATCACAAAGTCGGGGCGTGATGAGTCTGCATAGAGAAGCTGCGGGGCACTTTCCTGTAGCCATTGCGTCTCGCCATGAGCAGATTGCAAGCCCACATCATAGCTGATCCATTCATCAACGGGAAAGGGATGTTCGGGGTGGAGCTGCAGCAAATGAATATGAGCGTGTTCACCAATTTGTACATGGTGCTTGTGGTCTGCTTTCCAGGTGTGCTGTGCAATACACGTCTCACCTTGAAAGCAACGCAAATCTATTTCAACAGGCTCGGAACAGACCAGCCACAGCGTTAATTGCCTGTTGCTGACATGACGTACAATGGGGCCGACAAGGAGAAGGGGAAGTGAGTTGTTTTCTTGCATAACTGTAAACAGCAGTTTTCTATCTGAGGAATTTCAGTGTTTTTATTAATGAGTGACAGGAACCGGGGAGTAAGGCACTAAATAAAATATCCCTGAAAGCTACTGCACCTTCAGGGTATCGTCTTCGTCAATAAAATGATGGAGATTGTGACGCTTTTCCTTTTTCTGGATCATCTCTTTTGCTTCGTCTTCACTGATAGACAGACTTTTAGCAAGATCATCCACGCTATAGCAGGGCTGGCCGTCCGGTGCGTATCCTTTTGCCTTTAAATCCGGAAAACATTCGTGAGTCGCGGTACCGGAGGAGTTCAGGAGTATCGCTCTTATTTCTTCAGGCCCATAAAGGATGAGCCATTCAACGGCTTCTGCCCAGAGTTTTGCATCCACTGTCTGATGCTCTAATACCTTCATTGCTGATTCTACATTCCACTCATCTTTAAGTTCCATGCTTTTTCGTCTCCCACTGGATTTGCTTTTGTCTGAAATTTTGTTGTACTATAATTATCATCATATGAAGATGCAATGGATCTGACAATCAGAGTGAGGAGAATATGAATCAATTTGACAGTGCCATGTTTCTGGAAAATATAGAGTGGTTTGACGAGACAGGCGAGGAACTGGTTCATCGTCTTCCAGAGACAGGTTCAGGAGAGATTAAGTGGGGAGCACAACTCACAGTACGTGAAAGCCAGGCTGCAGTTCTCTTCTATAAGGGAAAAGCCTGCGATGCTTTTGGACCCGGACGTCATACATTAAAAACCGGCAACCTGCCAATTCTTACCAAAATTCTTTCCATTCCATGGCGCGGCAACAGTCCTCTGCGTGCTGAAGTGTACATGGTCAATCTTAAATATTTCACTAATCTTAAATGGGGAACCCAGAAACCGGTTGCATTCAGGGACAGTGAGATGGGTCTGATTCGCCTTCGGGCACATGGGGTGTTTAATATTCAGATTGTGCAACCGGTACTGTTTATCAACTCGCTTGTGGGCACAATGGGAAAATTCACCACCGATGATATTTCAAGTTATCTCAAGCAGATAATAGTATCCCGGTTTAATGATTATCTGGGTGAAACACTCGATACCATACTTGATCTTGCCGGTCTGTTCGACGAGTTGTCCATTGAACTCCAAAAACGACTGGTAGGTGACTTTGGCCATTTCGGTCTTCATCTGAGCCATCTGTATATTGCTTCCATCACTCCTCCTGAAGAAGTGCAGAAGGCCATTGACGATAAGAGCCGTCTCAGTGTGATTAACGACATGGACAAGTTTGTGAAGATGAAGGCAGCAATGGCCATGGAAAAGGCTGCTGAAAACCAGGGTGAGGCTGGGGCTGGTATGGGACTTGGCATGGGAATGATGATGCCGGCCATGTTTGCTGCAGGTCATACAGGGAAAACTGCAGCTCCTGCCCCATCAACTGCAGGTAATACTGTTTGTCCTGACTGCCAGAACCGGATTCCAGGGGATGCTCGGTTTTGTCCACTTTGCGGTCATCAACAACTGGTGTTGAGCCAATGTGTCAATTGCGGAAAAAACCTTGCTCCCAATGCAAAATTTTGTTCCAAGTGCGGACATTCAACCAGTGAAAAACCTCGTATACTTGTCTGTCCGGAGTGTAATACTGAAAACATGCCAGGGGCAATGTTCTGCAACCAATGCGGCCAGCGCTTGTAAATACGTTCAGGCACCGCATCTTCGTCTGATCGTCCCTCACCGCATAGGAAAAACTATAGCGGCGAGGAACGATCAGGCGAACCTGCAGCACCTGAACGTATTTACCCTAAGCTCTTATCCGCAGACCCTAAACCGAAAACCGAAAACCGCAAACAACCGAAAACCGCAAACCCCAAACCTCAAACCGCAATCATGGATCTGACAATCCATCAAAACTGCCCATCCTGTGGCGCCCGGATCGAACTGCACGAGGCGGACAGACTGATCCGTTGTCCTTATTGCGAAGTGAAAAACTTCATGGTCAGCAGAGGGCCGCTTCGTTTTTTCCTTCCAGATAAAGCCCCAGCCCATATTGAAAGAAGTGAGATGTTTTACGCGCCCTATCTGCGCTTTAAGGGGAATATCTTTTATTGCAAGGGGAAGTATCTGAAACATAAGGTGGTGGATACTACCGGGCAGGGGATGAATGCAGGTGCGCTGCCGCCATCCCTTGGCCTGAGACCCCAGGCCATGCCTGTCTCCCTTGTGACAAATGAAGTGAACGGTATTTTTCTACGTCAGACTGTTAAGGCTAAAACGTTACTTGAAAGAGCAGCCCGGCTGACGGTCATTGATTCGGATACCATTAAAGCGCCCTTTTATCATCGAGCATATATTGGTGAGACCTTAAGCTGTATTTATCTACCGCTTTATATCGATAACGATGTGCTTTATGATGCCGTGACCAATACGCATCTGGCACGTGGTGGATCTGTAGAGAAAATGCGTCAATTGGGAAATACTTATCGTGAGAGCTGGACACCTCATTTTCTTGCCACTCTCTGTCCGCGTTGCGGGGATTCTCTTACAGGAGAACATGACAGCCTGGTACTCTCCTGTTATAATTGTCATTCTTCATGGGAAGAAAAACAGGGTGGCTTTCACGCCCTTGACTGGAACTGTGTTGTTTCCGATCATAAAAAAATGTATTATCTTCCTTTCTGGAAACTCCGGGTGCGATCAACCGGAACTCGAATGAATACTTTTGCTGATTTACTGCGAATTACCAATCAGCCGCTGGTTATTCAGAAAAAACATCAGGAGATGGAACTCGTTTTTTGGATACCTGCGTTTAAACTCAGACCTTCAACATTTCTGAGGATCGGGAAAAATATGACACTCAGTCAGGCAAAAATTCCGGGCGGTGAGGAGTCTATGGTAAAAAGAATGCATCCGGTGACTCTGCAGAAAAAAGAAGCTATCCAGGCCTTGAAAAGCATTTTGGCAGTTGTTGCTTTGAATAAAAGAAAATTGCTTCCACTCCTGCCTGAAATCAGTTTTCATCCTTTGTTCACTGAACTGACATACCTGCCGTTTTTCGATCAGGGGCATGATTTTGTTCAGGAGCAGACAGGCCTTGCTTTGGCAAAGTCTGTTT
This sequence comes from Thermodesulfobacteriota bacterium, assembly GCA_034722915.1. GTDB lineage: Bacteria > Desulfobacterota > Desulfobulbia > Desulfobulbales > Desulfocapsaceae > Desulfocapsa. The sequence continues at coordinate 6,354 of JAYEOK010000044.1, forward strand.
TGCGTTTTGGGCGTAAATTGTAAAACTACATGACGAATCACGAAAAATATATGCAGATTGCTCTCTTTCAGGCAAAAGAGGCACTTGACCAGGGAGAATTTCCGGTGGGTGCAGTCTTTGTCCATAAGGATAAGGTTATTGCAAGTGGCAGTCGGGAACATAGCAGGGAACAAAAAGAATCAGTCAATGAAATTGATCATGCAGAAATCCTTGCCCTGAGGAATGTTCTTGCTCTGGAAGCAGATATTCCATTGAATGAGCTAATTGTTTATTCCACGATGGAGCCTTGTCTTATGTGCTATTCAACCATGATTTTGAATGGTATTCGTAACATTGTTTACGCATATGAAGATGTCATGGGAGGTGGAACTAATCTTCCCCTTGAGAGTCTGAAACCACTCTATGCCAAAATGAACGTGAACATAACTCCACATGTTCTTCGTGAACAGAGCCTGGATCTGTTTCAGAAGTTTTTTTCAAATCCTGAAAATTTGTATTGGAAAGACTCGCTTCTTGCCAATTACACCTTGAACCAGTAAGTTTGTTGCCTATCTTAAACCTTCTACCTGTTACCCTGAAGCCATGACCTCAAAAGCAAGAACTGTCGGTTTTCAATCCGGCGAACGAAATATATTCTTTCATATTCTCACTGCCTGCAATCTTTCCTGTCGTCATTGTTATATCAATACCGGTCAGCATGGGACTGAGACCCTGCCGCGAGAAACCATGGAAAAGTGGCTTGAACTGTTTGCTGATCCAAGTAAAAAATCTAATGTGATTTTTTTGGGCGGTGAACCAACAATGCATCCTGATCTTGCCCATGGCATAGCCAAAGCCAAAGAGCTTGGTATGGCGGTGACCGTGGATTCCAATGGCTATCTTTTTCATGATCTGCTCGACAAAACCGGCCCTGATCTCCTTGATTATTTAAGCTTCAGCCTTGACGGGCCAGATGCTGCAGTCAATGATCCCATTCGTGGTAAAGGTGTTTTTGAGGTGTGTACCACTAATATGCGTAAAGCTGTGACCATGGAATACAATGTGTCGGTGATTTATACGGTATCAAGTTTAAACATCGACCATCTCCATCGTATGATTCCATTGCTCACCGAAATCGGGGTAAAACGATTTTTTATTCAGGTGATAGGGCTGCGGGGGAATTCCGCTCAGGAGAGTGTGGGCGAACAGGGGTGGCAGGTAAGCCCTGAACAGTGGCTTGAGATTGTGCCCCGTGTTGCTGCACAGGCTGCGGAGGCAGGTATTCATGTAACTTTCCCCAAAGTCTTTCTTGATCCGGGTGAAACATTTGAGTGTGCAGGGCTTGTGACTGAGAACTTTTTTATATTTCCCAACGGGCGTGTGTATCGTTGCCCTCTTTGTGAGGATCACCCCATTCATGCCCTTGAAATCAAAAATAATGCTCTTGTTGTAAATCAGGGACTGACAGAAGATAATTTCTTTCAGTTGAGTATTGCAGAAGGCTGTGTGATGAATAAACTCCTGCAGCCGGATACCATATCCTATGATGAACAGGGGATACCACATCACAGAATATCCTGCTGCCTCCTGAAACAGGAAATATTACCCGAATAACCCTTGTAAGCAGAGTGAAAAAGAGTCATGAAGACAGTCTTCTTATCTTGTCCTCTTTGTGAGAGTACAGGGAGCTGTGAGCCTTTTCATAGTGATAAAAATCGCGATTATTATCGTTGCTCTTTGTGTCATCTGATCCATGTCTCTCCCTCACAACGACTTTCTTCGGAGGCAGAGCAGGCCGAGTATGATAAACATCAGAATTCACCATCAGATGCTGGCTACCGTAAATTTTTAGGCCGTTTATTTACCCCTCTCAACAAAAAGCTCAGCCCTGGGAGTTGTGGCCTTGATTTTGGGTCTGGCCCGGGGCCAACTCTTTCTGTGATGTTTGAGGAAGCAGGCCATGAAATGAGCTTGTTTGATCCTTTTTATGCGCCGCACAAAAAATCTCTCAGCACACGATATGATTTTATTACCGCAAGTGAAGTAGTTGAGCATCTTTACAACCCGGCTGCCGATCTTACACTTCTCTGGTCTCTTTTAATGCCAGGTGGCTGGCTGGGAATCATGACTAAACTTGCCTTGGATGAAGCGGCTTTTTCGACCTGGCATTATAAACATGATCCTACCCATGTCTGCTTTTTTTCAAGCACAACTATTGATTGGCTTGCCAGACAGTGGCAGGCAGAGTGTGTGGCTATTGGCAATGATGTGTTTCTTTTTCGAAAACCGGGAACTATTCGCTGACTGCTTCAGGTTTTTTCTTGCCGAAAAGTGCAGTAAGAAAGATGCCTGCTTCATACAGGAAAAACAGGGGAATGGCGAGGAGTCCGGTGGCCATAAAGTCACCGGCAGTGAGCAGAAAGGCCATGAAAACAATGGCTGCATAGAAATAAAGACGTTGCTTACGGAAATATTCGGCTTTTACAAATCCAGCCTTACCTGCCATAACCATGAGAAAAGGAATTTCAAAAGAAAGGCCAAAAGCCAGAACGGTACGGGCAACAAAGGTGAGATATTGGCCAAATTTTGGCAGCGGTTCAAGGCTTTCGCCTGCATAACTCATGAAGTAAAGCAGCATCCTCGGCAGCACTCCAAACATGGCAAATACGGCTCCGGCACCAAACAAAAGAGTAGCCCAGAACACAACAGTAACTGCAAATTTCTTTTCATTACCCAGGAGTCCCGGGGCAATAAACATCCATACCTGAAAGAGTGTAAAGGGAAAACTGATCACAATGCCCACCAGCAGAGAGAGTTTCAGGTAGGAGAGAAAGGCTTCCGGCAGGTTGGTGTAGACAAGATGATCCAGATAAGGGCTGGCGGTAAACAGAGGTTCTATGAAGAAACGGGCAATATTTTCTGAGAAAATATAAGCAAAGCCGGAACAGAGAGCCAGAGCCAGGAATACTTTCATGAGCCGCTGGCGCAGTTCCTCATGGTGTGGACGAAACTGTTCAAGGCTTCTGGCAATCATCGACATTAGTACCTTACTCCTGAGAAGTTGGAATGAAAAATAAGGAAATGTGTCTTCATATTTAAATCAAAATGTTACAAACACCCACAAGGAGCTTGTCCGAGAATAGCAATTTTTTCTCAAATCGAGGCATTTGCAAAATTTTACCACAGGCATATAGTTGATATTCCGAGGATAAAATTTTGCAAATAACGAAGAGATGGGGGAAAAGTGCATTCTCGGACAGCCTCCAAGGTACTTATACCCCCTCGGAGTCTAGCGCTTATCTGTGGGGTGCTGGCTTTGCGGCTCCGATGTGGTTCTTATTTTATTGATTTCTTTTGTTTTTGAATCATCTACTTCCGGATCTTTGTCTTCTTCCAGCGCAGGTTTCGGTAGATCTTGGTCAGCAGTTGTTTCTGAGGCCTTTCCCGGTTCCACATCAATTATTGCCGAGGAATCCTCATCAGGAAGTTTTTTGGGATCGTATATTTTTTCCCGGTCTTTAGTTGTCCATGTATCATCGTCATTGTCAAGCAGGTCATCCTTGAGAGCCTTGGCAGCTTTCTCCAGTTCAGGTTTGATTTCATCAAGGGGATTTCCATCCTCTGTCAGACTCTCCTTCAGAGTGTTGGCAGTTTTTTTCAGGTCAAGAATTCCTTTTGCAACAGACCTTGCAAGATCTGGTAATTTGTCCGGGCCGACAACAATCAGGGCCAGGGCCAGTATCAGGATAAACTCAGGTAAGCCAATGCCAAACATAATGAAAACCTCAACTTTCTTGCGCTGATTGCTCACCAATTTGAACAGTTCAGCTATCAGGTCGCAAATGTACGGTATTTACCAGGGGGTGTCAATAACAGAGCTTTAATTAAGGGTGGCCAATTTCACCGATCATCCTGTAGTAGCGTTGAAAGACCTCAGGAGGGATTTCTGTTTTCCAGTGGCCGGTTACCTGTGCAAGAATATAGCAGAGAAAAAACAGTCCCAGGATCAAGCCCGGCAGGAGAAGTGGGTTGGTTTCTTTCTTGCCGGGACCAGAAAGATTCAGACAATCTATGGCAGGACAGACCACAACACATTCAAGGCAACCGATACATTCAGCGTTGCGTACAGTTTTTCTTTTGGTGATATGAATAGAGGAAGGGCAGACAACTTCACATTGTTTACAGTCTATGCAGGTATCAGGATCACGTGTGATCTGGAATGGGCTGGCAATGGCCAGTATTCCCAGCAACCCACCATAAGGGCAGAGATAGCGACACCAGAAGTTTCGTATGATAAATGAGATTAAGATGATCCCGAGCATGATAGATCCCGCTAAAACGCTTGGTTGCAGAAAGAAGTGCAGCATCTTGGCATCCGAGATCTGATTATATGGAGAGTAATGAAAATCGGTGAGACCATCGAGCCCCATTTGCCAGAGGATCAGATATCCAAAAAAACCAAGGAGCAGATATTTAAGGCTGAGCATGGGCAGGTCAATCCAGGCAGGTAGAGCAAATAAAACACGCATTTTTTTGCCGGCACGTTCTGCAAGGTTTGATGCAAAACCGATGGGGCAGATCCAGCCGCAAAAGCCTTTACGCAAAAAAAGACTAATCAGTAGTGCTGCTATAAAAAGAGTGAGTCCAGCCGGATGGATGGTGTCATATTCTGCACCAAGGAGGAGGCGTTTCAGGCTGACCAGTGCGCCTAGTGGAAGAAATGCTTCAACAGCAGGTGGCCTTGCGACAAAAGGATTGGCCGTAGAGTCAAGAGCCCAAAGGTAGAAGGAGTAGAACTGCCATCCCACATAGAGACAAAAAAGAGCAAAGAGAGATTGGCAGAGAAAACGCAATTGACTCAGCTTGTTGGGTGATAGCAGTTTATTTGAGTTCATAAGGATGTATTGGAATGTGGAGAAAATAGGCTGTCGAAATCGAAAAGAAAAACGATTTTTTATTTCTAACGTAGAAGACAGGAGCAGGATATCCCTGATTAAGGTCAAAAACCAGAATATTTTTATTTTTCGGGAGGCATTGCTATCGATCTGCAAATGATTGACTTTCGTGAGGAGTCTGACTATATTGACGCGGTTGTCCATAAACGGATAGGTGCGCCTTGATATTTCGAAGTTATTACCTTATTAATTATTTTCTTGTATTTTTTTGCAGGAAATAATTTGGTGAAGGTACTTGTACCCCCTCAGAGTCTTACGCTTACCTGTGGGGTGCTTATAATATGATGGTGTGATAACATGAGAGTGAACAGGAGATAAGAAATGTCCAGTGTAGTTGTTGTCGGTACTCAGTGGGGTGATGAAGGTAAAGGAAAGATTGTTGATCTTCTGACCCGCTATGCAGATTGTATTGTTCGCTTTCAGGGTGGGAATAATGCTGGTCATACACTGGTTGTGGACGGTAAAAAATTTGTCTTTCATATTATTCCTTCCGGTATCCTCTATGAAGATAAAAAATGCATGATCGGAAACGGGGTGATTATTGATCCGGGTGTTTTGCTCGGTGAGATCAATGAGTTGAAAGAAAAGGGGCTTCCTGTAACTCCCGATCGTATGTTGATCAGTGAAAATGCGCACCTTATAATGCCCTACCATCAGAGTATGGATCATGCCAAAGAGGCAGCGCTTGCCGATGGAAAGAAGATCGGGACAACAGGTCGCGGCATTGGCCCCTGCTACATGGATAAAGTTGGACGCGTGGGGATTAAGATGGGAGATCTTCTCGATGATGGTCTGTTTCGTGAAAAGCTGCAGGCTAATGTGGAAGAGAAAAATTTCATGCTCACCACCAAATATAGTAGTGGTCCAGTTTCCTTTGATTCAATTTACGATGACTTTCAAGCATTTGCTGAAAAGCTGATCCCTTTTATCGGAAATGTTTCCATGGAACTTGATGTTGCCCGTAAGGCTGGAAAAGATATCCTTTTTGAAGGAGCACAGGGGACTCAGCTTGATATAGACCACGGAACCTACCCTTTTGTTACTTCATCCAATACCATTGCAGGAAATGCCTGTAACGGTGCCGGTTTCGGGCCGGCTCATATTGACTCAGTGATTGGAATATTGAAGGCCTACACCACTCGTGTTGGAGAAGGTCCATTTCCCACTGAGCTTTTTGATTCAGTTGGTGAGGAATTGCAAAAAAAGGGTGGTGAGTTTGGAGCGACCACAGGTCGCACACGCAGATGTGGCTGGCTTGATGGTGTTGTAGCAGCTGATGCAGCACGCTTGAACGGTTTAACCGGCCTTGCCATAACTAAGCTTGACGTGCTTTCCGGGCAGCCTCTCTTAAAGATGGCAAACAGCTATGAGCTTGACGGGAAACAAGTATCAGCCATGCCGTCAAATATTAATCACGCCGCTAAAGTAACTCCTGTTTATGAGGAAATGGTTGGTTGGGATGAAGATATCACCGGCGTTCGCAATTATGATGATCTGCCGGTACAGGCAAAAGATTATGTTAAACGTATTGAAGATTTTACAGGAATTGAACCGGTAATTATTTCTGTTGGACCTGACCGGGATGAGACAATGCTGCTTAAAAATCCCTTTGAAAAGAAATAATAGAGTCCTGCTGATACCGGATACGTCCGTAAAAAGTCAAATTTGAGATGGCCATTATGAGAGTCATCATAAATTATACAAAGAATTGAGGTTTGTGAATGGCAAGAATTACCGTTGAAGATTGTCTGGAAGCCCTTGGTGAGAATAAACGCTTTGATCTTGTGCACCTTGCGGTAGAACGGATTCGTCAGCACAGGCATGGTGAACCCTATCTTGTGGAAGGAAAAAATCAGGAAGTAGTTATGACCCTTCGGGAAATTGCTGCTGAGGAAGTGACCTTTGACAATATCTGGGGCTTGCCTGATGCCGAAGATGCAGCGGCAGAAGAGCTGGAAACAGAAGATGCTGAAGATGAAAAGGCTACAGCTTAATATAAGATAAGAACCATGCAAAAATGTTATTACGAAGTACTTTCTGTCAGCAAGTCTGCAGATGGTACTGTAATCAAAAAGGCGTATCGTAAGCTTGCCATGAAGTATCATCCGGATCGTAATCCGGATGATAAGGAAGCAGAGGCCTCTTTCAAAGAATGCACAGAGGCCTATGAGGTTCTCAGTGATCTCCAGAAAAGAAAGATCTATGATACCTACGGTCATGAAGGGCTGAAGAACAGCGGATATCATGGGCCGAGTAATTTCGAGGATATGTTCTCCGGGCTCGGTGACCTTTTTGGCGATCTTTTTGGTGGCGGTGGCAGAGGGCGCACCCGTCGTAACGGACCACTGCCGGGAAATGATCTTCGCTATGATATTGAAATCACTTTTATGGAGGCCGTACACGGTATCTCTAAGGAAGTGGATATCAACCGTCGCGATACCTGCTGGACATGTGAAGGCAGTGGTTGTCGGCCCGGTCATCAGCGTGATACTTGTCCAAGTTGCCACGGCAGAGGCCAGGTGATTCGTTCCCAGGGGTTTTTTCAGGTTTCTTCAACGTGTCCTCAGTGTCATGGTGAGGGAGAAATAGTCACGGAGCCCTGTAATGATTGCAATGGCAGCGGTCTCGTTGAAAAAAGCAAAAAAGTTTCATTGAAGATCCCGGCTGGTGTTGATACCGGAGCCCAGATGCGTCTGCGTGGCGAGGGTGAGGGCGGACGCCGGGGAGGCCCTGCCGGTGATTTGTATGTGGTGATTCACGTTCAGGAGCATGAATTTTTTAAACGTGACAGGGAGACAATTTTCTGTGAATTTCCTGTTTCCATGGTTCAGGCAGCACTTGGTTGTAAAGTTGATGTGCCCACAATTCATGGAAAGAAAAAATTGAGTATCCCTGTGGGCAGTCAGTCAGGAACACAATTTACCCTTAGAAGAGAGGGGGTTCCCAGCCTTCGTGGCGGGAGTCTGGGCGATATGATTGTGCAGCTTCAGGTGAAGACTCCGACGAATCTCTGTGAAGAGCAGAAAAAGGTTTTAAAGAATTTTGACGAACTTTGTCAGAAACATGGACAACATAAAGAGCATGAAGGTTTTTTTTCCAAGCTCTTTCACGAAGTCGTCGGAAAAAAAGATAAAGATTCAAAATAGTGAGTTATAGTCGATAATTATGACTGAAAAACTGGAACAAACACCACTTACTCATTTTGATGCTGATGGCAACGCCATAATGGTGGATGTCAGCAAAAAGGACGAGACCGAGCGTGTAGCTACTGCCAGTGGCAGGATTACTCTTTCCCGTGAAGCATATGATCTCGTGAAAAGCGGTTCCATGGCTAAAGGTGATGTGCTTGGAGTGGCAAGGATTGCAGGAATTATGGCTGCCAAAAAAGTGGATAGTCTTATTCCCCTTTGCCATCCCCTTGCTGTGACAAAAATAAATATTGAATTTTCATATCTCGATGAATTGAAACAGATTCATATTGAAGCCACTGTTGGTATCACCGGGAAAACAGGTGTAGAGATGGAAGCCTTGACCGCAGTTTCAGTGACAGCTTTGACCATCTATGACATGTGTAAGGGTGTTGACAAAGCGATTGTTATCAATGACATCTGTTTGAAGAAGAAAACTGGCGGCAAGAGCGGGACTTTTATTCGACCTGAATAATGTCTCTTTTAATATTGAATGTTTTGTAAGTGAAAAACTAGAGGTCTTTGATGGAGCAGAAAGTACTGGATGCCTTCCAGAAGCAACTTGTTGGAAAACGAGAGGAAATCCTGAAAGAAGCAGAAAGGACATTGTCCGAGTTGACTGATCAGGGCGGTAATATTCCTGACCCCAACGATCGTGCCAGCGCTGAATCCGGTCGTAATTTTGAACTTCGAATTCGGCAGAGAGAGCGGAGACTGCTTTCCAAGATTGACGAGGCTCTGCAGAGAATTGATGATGGTGAGTTTGGTGAATGCCAAAGTTGTGGAGAGCTTATTGGTTTGAAACGGCTTGAGGCCAGGCCGGTTACGGCTCTTTGTATCGAGTGCAAGACTGCCCAGGAATCCAAAGAAAAAGGCCAGGGGAAATAACATAGATGCCTGAGTTAAGAAAAGATCCTGTCCTTGGGCGATGGATTATCATTGCCACAGAGCGGGGCAAACGTCCTTCTGATTTTGTCATTTCCGAACCAGAAACAACCGGAGGCTTTTGTCCCCTTTGCCCTGGAAATGAAAAGACAACACCTGGTGAAGTGCTTGTCTATGGGCGCGAGAGGGGTAATCCTAATTCTCCCGGTTGGAAGGTTCGAGTCGTTCCCAATAAATATCCGGCGCTTGTGATTGAAGGTGATCTTAATCGTGAGGGTGAGGGACTATATGACAAAATGAATGGTATTGGCGCTCATGAAGTTATTATTGAGAGCCCTCGGCACGAGGATGTTTTTTCTAAGTTGCCTCCTGGGCATATGATGATGGTGTTCAAGGCATTTAAAAATCGTATCAGGGATCTGGAACATGATGACAGATTTCGTTATGTTCTCGTGTTTAAGAATTATGGTAAAGCCGCAGGAGCATCCCTTGAACATTCACACTCACAGTTAGTTGCACTTCCTGTCTTGCCGAGAAAGATAGAGTCGGAACTGGCTGGTGCCCTGACCTATTATAACTATAAGGAACGCTGCGTTTACTGCGATATTATCAGTCAGGAATTAAAGCAGGATGTTCGAGTGGTCTGTAAAAACAGTTTTTTTATCACTATCACTCCCTTTGCTCCACGCACTCCTTTTGAGATGTGGATTCTGCCAAGACAGCATTCTTCTGCCTATCATGAGCAGAGTGATGAACAATTCCTTGCTCTTTCTGAAATTTTTTCAGAAAGTCTTTGCAGGCTTGATGCCTGTATACCCCGTGTCCCTTATAACTTTGTTTTGCATACTCAGCCCCTGCGTTCCCAGCACATGAAGCATTTTCACTGGCATTTTGAAATTGTACCAAAGCTTACTTCCATTGCTGGTTTTGAATGGGGGTCAGGGTTTTATATCAACCCCATGCCTCCTGAGGAAGCTGCCGCCTATCTACGTGAATCTCTGGAACCAAAAGTATAGAGGATCCCATGAAAAAAATCTTACTTGTTGATGACGAAGAAGGTATTCAGATGCTCTATCGTGAAGAACTGGAAGACGATGGGTACGAAGTGATTTCCGCCTATACCGGCGAGGAAGGACTTCAGAAATTTAAAGATGAATCTCCGGATCTTGTAGTCCTTGATATTCAGATGCCAGGTATGAATGGAATCGAGACCCTGCGGCAGATGAAAATGAACAACCCGGATCTTCCTGTGATCCTCAGCACGGCATATAGCGAGTATAAACAGGATCTTGGGGCATGGGCTTCGGATGAGTACGTGGTCAAGTCATCTGACATTAGTGATCTTAAAGAGGCTATTCGTAAGCACCTGTCTTAACTGTTCAGCGGCACCTGTCTTTTTTTCAGTACCCAAGGGCATTTGCTGATGGGCATCTTCAGTCTCTAGTCTCTCAGTTAGTCTCTATTTTTAATTAGTGCCTGAACGAAAACCATTGATGGCCAAAAATAAATTCGAAATCCGAAGTACGAAATACGAAACAAAATTCAAAACAAAAAACATAAAAAACGACAAACAACTGCCAAAACAGTATGATGGAAGATTGTTTTTGTCATTTTAAATTTGTCAATTTTTCTTTTATTGTTTCGTATTTCGAATTTAGATATTCGAATTTTCTCTGAATAGGACTTTTCGTTCAGGTACTAATTATGAAAGACATCCAGAATCAGGAGGATCATCGCCGGATCAATATCAAGAAGGTGGGAGTGAAAACTATCTCCTATCCTGTCACTGTTCTTGATAAGGCCCGTTCCAAACAGCACACCATTGCCACTATTAATATGTATGTGAATCTTCCCCATCAATTCAAGGGGACACATATGAGCCGGTTTGTGGAAATTCTGAACCGTTTTCATGGTGCCATAGATATTGCGAGGTTACGTCATATCCTTGAGGAAATGAAAGAAAAACTCGAGGCTGAGGCTGCTCACATTGAGATGTCTTTTTCTTATTTCCTTACAGCTAAGCAGGAAGATCCCAAGACACTCAAATCCAGCAGATACGAATGCTGTATGCATGGCTCTCTGGAAGTTGAAGATGACCTGGAGCTGAGAGTTGAAGTGCCTGTGTCTCTATCTCTTACTGAAGAAACAGGGCAGGGACTTCCACGTTCTCTCGGACATTGGGGGAAGGTTGTTACTGCTGTAAAATTTCGTAATTTTATCTGGATTGAAGATATTATTACGCTCATTGAAAAAGCCATTGATCAGGAACGGTCCCATGGACAGAATGCCATGTCAGTGGAATCCCTGATCCGTCGAGTTGCAAAGAGCCTGGAAGAAGAAGCGGCTATTAAGTGGTTTTCTTTGAAAGTCCAAAATCTTGCGGAAGGCTATTCTACCTTTGCTGCTATGGAATCAGTGAAATAGAGCTGATAAACTCTTTTACTTAGCCATCCGAGAATTTCAGTTTTTATAAGATGATTAACTGTTACGAAGCAGTAGCCTCTTGAAGGGTATAAAAATAACGCCATCAACTTTTAATACACTATTATGTCTGAATTACTATTTGAAATTGGAACTGAAGAACTGCCCGCTGGTTTCCAGAAACCTGCACTGACCCAGTTGAAGCAGAATTTTATCGACCAGGCGAAAGAGCTTAATCTTGCCCACGGTTCTGTTGTCGTCATGGGCACCCCGCGTCGTCTTGCACTTCTTGTGGCAGAGCTTGCTGGTGCTCAGCCGGATTCCAGGGAAGAACTCATGGGGCCTTCCAGACAAGCCGGCTTTGATGCAGATGGAAAACCAACCAAAGCTGCCATTGGTTTTGCCAGATCCAAAGGTGCGGATGTCACTGATCTTGAGGTTGTTGAGACAGACAAAGGTGAATATCTCATGATTGTTCAGGAGCGAGAAGGCCTTGCGACAGTTGAATTATTACCTGCGCTTTTAGCTGATTTGATGCAGGGGTTTTCTTTTGCAAAATCCATGCGATGGGGATCAGGTACGTCAACCTTTGCACGTCCTGTTCAATGGATTGCTGCTCTGTATAATGGTGATGTTATTCCCTTTAACCATGATGGTATAACCGCATCAAATTTGAGTCGTGGTCATAGATTTATGGCCAATAAAGAAGTTGTTTTACAAGGTGTTGCTGATTACAAAGATTCTCTGGCAGAGGCATTTGTGCAGGTTGACCAGGATGAGCGGCGCAATGCAGTTCTCACTCAAATTGAGAAAGCAGTGGCTGAAACCCTTGATGCTGCAAATGCTCGGGTCGCAGTCGATGAAGCATTGGTCGATACTGTCTGTAATCTTGTGGAGAAACCTTTTGGAGTCTGTGGCAGCTTTGACAAAAAGTTTTTGCAGTTACCTGATGAGGCACTTATTACCTCCATGCGAGAGCATCAGAAATATTTTCCTGTGGTTGACAGTGACAACAAGCTATTGCCGAATTTTGTTGCTGTAAATAATACCAGGGTTAAAGACAT
>JAYEOK010000045.1:0-18797 GCA_034722915.1 Thermodesulfobacteriota bacterium
TGAGATCCTTGGTTCCAATATCATGACTTACCTTGCCAAGACCCCACTTGACCAGGTTTTCAGTCATGTATCGTACCGAGGCATTGTGGGGGAAATTGTTGGCGTGCTGATCGGAGTATTGCAGAGCCTCGGTGTCAATATCGACACAGAGAGCATCTATTTTTTCCGTATACTCACATTCCTGAAGAAAATCGAACAGTTCACGGCTTGGGCCGCAGGCCAGATTCATGACTTCAAAACGGTTATTCTTTTCAAGGCGTTTTTCTGATAATGCTTTCAGTTGGTTTTTCATCAGTACGCGCCTGCCTCGTATTGCTTTAGAACCGGGGCGTTGCAGGACCCAACTATCAAAAATTCTGCCGATTTTTCCATCACCCATGGCAATGTTCTGATAGATATGTTCCATCATTAAAAAATCGCCGGCATAGCCCTTGGGTTTGTAATATGCCCGCTCAGCAAAACGGCTACGCATGAGATAGGGAAAGATTTCTTTGAAGACAAATCCCCACATGTGGTCTTTGTCTTCCTGATCTGGCATTGAATTATTGAAATCTGTCAGAGAGCTATTCATGGAATCCAGAATCGCGTAGCCTTTTTGCAGGTAACTGTCAGGGATTGCATCTTCTACAACTGCCTGTAGCCTGTGAGTGAGATCATAAAGCTCTGATTTTACTCCCTCAACATTTTTACTTATCTGTCGCCAGGGCTTGGATTGTATGAGAGAATCCGGTAATACTTTTGTCTCTTCATAACCGCGTCGTCTGTTGGCCAGAGAGGCGGCAAAAGCGGTCAGGGGCTCGCGTTCTTCAAGGACTCGCCTGAATTTTTTACAGATGCCTTCTGTGAGAAAGATAATAAAGGAAGAAAAAAGAAGGGGATCTGTGCGCTGGAACTGATCCATTGTCTCTTGGGTGAAAATGGTGATTTCAACTTGTTCCTGAGCCTTGATGTCACGCACTCTGGAGCCTTGGTCAAAGAAGCCGATTTCTCCAAAAAAGGATCCTGCACCAATGATGGCCACTGTGATTTTTGTTTCTTGTGCCGTGTAGGAGACCTCAACCGTCCCCTTATTCACAAAATAAAAAGAGCGGGCATCATTGCCGTGCATTATGATTTCTTCACCCGCATTGCAGGTGAACGGTGTGGCAAAAGAGAGTATTTTTTTGATAAATTGTGACTGGCGGGAACCCTGTTCATCATCTTTTAGATGGGGCCGTTGCTCAGTTGAGTGGGTATGTTTTTTCATTGTACATGTCCAGTGGATGCTACTTGTTGATTTTAGTGCCTTACTCCTCAAAAGCTGTCATAAAAAACAAGAAAATGAAAAGTTCGTTTAACATTAGCAAGTTGGATATACCAACAAGGCACTTATGCCGGCCTCACTTACCGTTTACCGGTGTTAATAGAATTGTTGTCTGTGGGTAAATATTCGGGTTAGTGCCCAATTAGTACCCCAAACCATTACCTTGTAAATATTTGGGTAGCACCCCAGGTTCGCTCAAGCTGGCTTGAGAGCTATATTGAGTCATATGCGAACAAGCCGGATCGGGCGAAGATGGGGTGCTACCCGAATATTTACGTCTGTGTCTTTGGTGACAATGGATTGTGCTTTTAAAATAATTCTATCATCAAAAAATACGAATTACCAATGGGAGAGAAGATCTTTTGAGGAATTTTGTGATATTTTAAAGCATCCCGGCCATGCGTATTCTGTTTTGTTAGAGAGAATCGCCATTATGAATGGCTCTTTTGTTGTAGCTTTTCAGGTGTATCTTCAAAATTACAAATCATTTCGGAGTATAACTGTGTAGCAGTGCACCCCAAGGCCACTTCCTTCGGGGCGCCTCAGGTTCGCTTGTCCATTTAACTGGAGAATTTCTTTTAAGTTTGCCTGAAAACTGTGTACTATCGAATACTCAAAGAATGTTGAATATAATTTTTTAAGGCCTTAACAATATGACAAGAGACGAACTGAAAGAGAAAATCGTAGCGATTTTAGTGGATGAATTTGAGTTCGAAAATCCGGGACTCACGGACAACCTGCGTGATGTTCACGGCTTTGACAGTATTGATGCCATCGAGCTTCTGGCAAAAATAGAAGAGATGCTCGGTTTTCAGATATCGCGAAAAGACAAAGAGCAGGCTATGTCCATCCGTACCATTAATGATATTCTCGATTATATCGAGACCATTCAAGCTGCCCACAACGGCTGATCAGTACCTTACTCCTGAAAAGCTGTTAACAAACAAGAAATTTGGAAAGTTGAATTGTAAGCAATGAGTTGCCTCTACAACCAAGGTACTTATACCCCTCGAGGGGTACTGAAATGAGTGCCGGCTTTCCTTACCGTTTACCGGTGCTGGTTATTATTGATGGCGTCGTAAAAACTCTTCATCTGCTTCGTTGCTGCAAATTTTGTATCATTTCAACGTACCCTGGTACGCCGAAATGATACAAAATTTCCGCGCCTCGCATATGAAGCTTTTTACTTAGCCATCTCAAATTTGACTTTTTTACGAATCCATCATTATTACATGAAAAGACGAGTCGTCATTACTGCCTGTTCTGCCATCACGCCCATCGGTTATGGCAAGAGTGATATCATAGAGAGTTTACGCAAGGGACGATCAGGGGTGAAATCTCTCCGTGATGATGGTTTACTCACGGAACGTATCTATTGCAAAGTGTTTGGCACAGTGGATTATGCCATTGATTATGGCTTTACCCGAAAAGACACTAAAACCATGGGACCTGTATCCTATTACGCCTGCCAGGTGGCAAAAGATGTGCTGGCAGAATCTGGTCTGGATCAGGACTTTATCAGCTCTGGTCGACTTGGTGTCTCTTTTAGCTCCACCCATGGTAGTCCGACAGTACAGCGTAATATCTACAAAACGTTCTTCAGTAAGGACAAATCGGATTTTTCCTCTATCGGTGCTGTGGATTATCTGAAATCCATGGTGCATACCACAGCCGTGAATATCTGCAGGATGTTTGGAATCACCGGGCGGGTGGTTGCCTCGTCCACTGCATGTACAACCTCAAGCCAGTCCATCGGCTTTGCCTATGAGATGGTAAAATTTGGGATGCAGGATGCCATGATCTGCGGAGGTGCTGATGAGTATGACACTACAACGGTTGCAGTGTTTGATAACCTGCTCGCCTGTTCTGTTGATTATAACGACAGCCCCGAGGAGACACCGCGGCCTTTTGACATTAACCGGGATGGCTTGGTGGTGGGCGAGGGTGGGGCAGCTGTACTGCTTGAAGAGTATGAACATGCAAAAGCGCGTGGAGCTGCTATTCTTGGCGAGGTGATCGGGTTTTCCTGTAACAATAATGGTGGTGACCTTATCCTGCCTAATCTGGATGGGATAACAGCAACCCTGCGTCTTGCGCTTAATGATGCGGATATAAAACCCGAAGATGTGGATTTTGTCAGCGCCCATGCGACAGCCACGAAGATGGGGGATGTGATAGAGTCGCAGGCTATTGATGAGGTTTATGGCAATGGACCCTGGGTGGCAGGATTAAAAAGTTATATGGGCCACACCATGGGAACATGTGGAGCCATTGAACTCATCTTGAGTTTGTATATGATGGAGCAGGGTTTCCTGGCCCCCACCCTTAATCTGGAAACAGTGGATGAACGTTGTGCCATGCTGCGTCATGTAAGGGAAGTAACCAAGGTTGAAACCAGGATTGCAGCCATCCAGAATTTTGCCTTTGGCGGTGTGAACACCTGTCTGTTGATTTCTGATGGACGACAATAAGCCCGGGCCTGGCTCTAAAATGATTGACGTTGTCGTAACCATGCTTTGCTGGACATATTTTGTCTTTGGTTTTCTTTTCTTTTTTTCTTTTTTTTATGCGGCAGCGTATCTTTTTTCCGATAATCGGGAACGCTCTTTTCAGTATCTCAATCATATCTTTTACAAGGGCTTTTTATGGCTGCTCCGTACTCTGGCACCGCGCCATAAATGGTTGCTTGATCCACACATACAGAACATTCATGGCGCGATTATTGTCTGTAATCATACTTCTTATCTGGATCCGTTAATTTTTATCTCTCTGTTTCCTCGGCATAAAACCATTGTCAAGACACAGTTTTTCCATGCGCCGGTTTTTGGTTGGATGCTGAAAGTGTCAGGGTATCTGCCTGCTACCACCGAAGGCGTGTACGCCGGAAGAATGATTGAACAAATGGAAAGTATGGGGAAATTTTTAAAAGACGGGGGCAATCTTTTTGTCTTTCCAGAAGGCACAAGAAACCCGGACAGTGTCCTGGGTGAATTTCATAAAGGAGTTTTTAAAATTGCCCGTATGCACAGGTACCCTGTCTATATCCTCAAGCTTTGTAATACGGATAAGCTCTTTATTCCGGGAAAGTTTTTTTTTAATACCAGAGAACAGAGTTGTATCAGTATGGAGATTCTTGATTGTATTCAACCTGAAACAGAAGAAAAACAACGGGTGATATCAGTATCCGGGCTTGAAAAACAAGTACGACATATTTATCAGACCGGGAGCAGTTGCGATGAGGTGATATTGTGAAAGTTCTCCTGGTTTCCATGCCGGATGTGGTTCCTGTGCTTGTTCATGAAGCTGCAGTCCATATACCAAATTTGGGTATTGCCAGTATCGGCGGCAATATTGACCCTGAACATGATGTGTTTCTGGTTGATCTTATCCGTAAACGTCGCTCAGTAAAAAAATATCTGTCCAAAGTCGTGGGCAGGATCAAGCCGGATCTGGTGGGGCTCTCTGCCATGGCCTGGCAGTACGACACCTGTATCAGGGTTGCACATCTCATTAAAGAGTTGCACCCGGAAGTGAAAATCGTCATTGGTGGCTACCATGCAACCCTGATGGCTGAGGAGATTGCCCAATCTCCTGACTCAAAATGGATTGATTTTATTGTGAGAGGCGAAGGCGAAGAGGTGTGTCGTCGTCTGGTTAACGCGCTTGATGGTCGTGATACTTTTGCTGATATTCTTTCACTTTCTTATCGACAGGATATTGACGGACAGTTTATGCATAATCCTCGCAGCGGGAATCTTGATCTCTCCACTCTGAAATTACCCATCCGTGACAAGCGCAGATTGACCTGGGGCTATCATCTTATGAGTTCCAGTATGGAGACCCTGGAAACCTCACGTGGTTGTACCCGTTCGTGCAACTTTTGCAGTATGAAAAACATGTATGGACGCACATTTAGAATGTATCCCATCAGTCGCGTGCTCGATGATATTGATGATATTTATTATAATCGAAAGGTCAAATCTATCTTTATCTCCGATGACAATATGGTGCTTAATCCTTCCCGGGTGATTGAACTCTGTGATGCTATTATTGCAAAGGGCTATAAAAAGCTGAAACTCTTTGTGCAGGCTGATTGTATTACCATGTCAATACGTGAAGATATGGTTGCCAAAATGGCTGAGGCCGGATTTTGCTCTGTGTTTTTAGGTATTGAAAATGGATCGAAAAAAAATCTGAGTGCTGCCGGCAAGGGTGATATTGTCAAGGCCTCTAAAAAGGCCATTGAAAATTGCCATAAATATGGAATGA
The DNA here is from genome assembly GCA_034722915.1 of Thermodesulfobacteriota bacterium. Taxonomy (GTDB): domain Bacteria; phylum Desulfobacterota; class Desulfobulbia; order Desulfobulbales; family Desulfocapsaceae; genus Desulfocapsa. Next base: position 5,573 of record JAYEOK010000045.1, read on the forward strand.
TGGTGATTGGTGGCCTGATCTTTGGCTTTCCTGAGGATGATGTGCAGTCCATTCAGGAAAATTATGAATTTTTTAAAGAGATTGGTGCTGATGCGGCCTATTGTCAGATCATCACTCCGTATCCGAAAACCGGGATGCGGGACTATCTTCTGACAGAAAATCTGATCACCAATAAGACGGATTTAAAGAAATATAACGGGCTCTGGGCAAATGTTCGGACTAAATTTCTTGATACAGATGAGTTGCAGTATCATTTCTGGTATCAACGACAGGTGGTGCTTGGCTGGTGGAATCCACCTGATTCCATTCGCAGACAGGGCAGACTCTGGACTTGGATCTGGCGTTTTGCCTTTAAGCCGTTTCTGAAGCTGCACTATAGGCGTGTTATGAAAAAACACGGATGGAAAGGCCGGTATAGGCGAGAGATAGAGCGTTTAGAGCGGATGAACACCTTTGATGACCTAAAGGAATATTAATGGCGTTGTAGATAGTGTAGACTTCGAAAACTCTTCATCTGCTTTGTTGTGGCAATTGGCGTAATACTCAATTGTGTATTCGTAACTCGTAACATCCGCTCTGCGGTGTTACTGTATTGATGTGCGCTCTGCACACTTTTTTTACCCGTAGCAAGTTTTTGGTGGGCACGTAAATGTTTGGCTGGCGCCACAGCCGTAGGGTGCGTATTACGCACCATTCGAGTTATCGATAATCACCGACGTTATTGTTGAGAGGCAAGGACATGGTCATTTGTGATTGGCCCGTTGGGTGTCAATGGAGAGCACAATGGTGCGCGGTGCGCACCCTACTGGATTTTGTCCTTGCGCGGAAATGACGAAGCAGGAGAGTTTTCAAAGTCTACGCTATCTACGAATCCATCACTATTAATCAATTACTGATATGCAGTTATATAATCTGGAATTTACAGAGCAGGAAATAAAAGATGCGGTGGCCGCAGACAGATTGCTGTCCATGGAGATTGAGTTCAGCCGTATTTGTAATTTTCGTTGTTCGTATTGTTACGTCCCTGAGAAAAAAGAATGCAAAGGCGAGTTAACACGAGCTGAGATTAAGGATGTGATCCTGCAGGCAAAAGAGCTTGGAGCCAGGAAAATTATTATTTTAGGCGGTGAACCAAGCATCTATCCTCATCTTGCAGAGATGCTGAGGTTTCTTGATAAGCATGGATTGGAAATCGAAATGTTCACTAATGGAACCGGGGTGGACGCAGAACTTGCAAAACTTCTGGCCGAACTCAAAGTGCGGGTTGTCCTGAAATTGAACTCCCGAAACCCGGAAATTCAGGATCGTCTGGCAGGCAGGGCCGGAGCGTATGATAGTATTCAAACAGCTTTTGGAAATTTAAAAGAGGCTGGATACCCGTCAGACGATCAGTTTCTTGCCCTTTCAACAGTGATTTGCCAGCTCAATTTTGATGAATTGCCAGATATGTGGCAATGGATCCGTGACCAGGGGATGGAACCTTATTTTGAGGTGATTACTCCTCAGGCAAATGCCCTGGACAACCTATGGCTTGCAGTCGATTCAGGTAAATTAAAAGAATTGTTTACCAGGCTTTCAGCAATAGATCATGAAAAATATGGTCGCGACTGGGAGCCTCAACCACCTCTGGTCGGCAATAAATGTATGCGTCATCAGGTGTCCTGTCTGGTGATTGCAACAGGTGATGTTACGCCCTGCGTTGGAGTGACCATTCCCCTTGATAATATTCGGAATAATAAGCTCGGGTATATCCTGAAAAACAGTGAAGTCGTTCAAAATTTAAAAAATTACCGGCAGATGATTAAAGGCGAATGCCGGGATTGTGACAAGGCCGAAGAATGCTACGGATGTCGCGGGGCTGCCTATCAACTCACCGGTGATTATCTCGCATCCGATCCAACGTGCTGGAGGAATCAGAAATCAGGAGCTTTTAACAGGTGAGCGAGGTACAAGACTCTGAAGTCTGTATCGGACAAGCTCTCAGGCAAGTTGCTCTTGCCACAAAGCAAGTGCTGCCAAAGATATTTCCTTTCGTTTTTCACCCCGTAATTTTTTGGGTACTTTCTTTTTCCAGGCAGGGAAAAGCCCGAAATTCACATTTGAAGGCTGGAAGCTGTCTGGATCTGATCCGGTAAGATGACCGATGAGAGCGCCAAGTGCGGTTTCAGGTGGTGGTGGAATAACTGTTTTGCCAAGGATTGTGCGAGCCACGTTTAATCCGGCAAGCAGTCCCATGGCAGTGGATTCCACATAGCCTTCCACTCCTGAGAGCTGTCCGGCCAGATAGATATTCGGAGCAGCTTTTAACTGCAGGCTGGGCTGCAGCAGAACAGGCGCACAAACAAAGGTGTTACGGTGTATTGATCCGAGCCGGACAAAATCAACGTTCTCCATTCCAGGGATCATCCTGAAAATTCGTTTCTGTTCCGGGTAGGTGAGTTTTGTTTGAAAGCCAACCAGGTTATAGAGAGTTCCTTCTTTGTTTTCCATGCGCAACTGCACTGCAGCATAGGGATCATTGCCGGTGCGGGGATTTCTAAGGCCAACCGGCTTCATGGGTCCGTAGCGGAGTGTGTCTTCTCCCCGGGCTCGCATCACTTCAATGGGCAGGCAGCCTTCAAAGTATTTTGCCTCTTCAAATTCTTTGAGTGGTACTGTCTCGCCCTTGCCCAAAGCCGAGATGAACGCAAGATACTGCTCTTTATCCATGGGACAGTTCAGATAATCACCCGGGCCGTCCTGCCAGCGTGATTTGGAATAAATGATATCCATATCAAGTGATTCGTAGGAGACGATGGGGGCAATGGCATCATAAAATGCAAGACGTTCCCTTCCTGTGATTGCAGCTAAAGAGTCAGCCATTGCTTCTGATGTGAGCGGGCCGGTGGCAAGGATTGTTGGAGTTTCCGGGTTTGCATCCAGCTCTGTCTGTTCTTCATGGATGATTTCTATGAGGGGGTGATGTTCAATGATTTCTGTGATTTTGGCTGCAAATTCTTCCCGGTTGACTGCCAATGCCTGGCCAGCCGGGACTGCTGTGTCGTCAGCCACCTTAATGAGCAGAGAACCGAGCTGCCGCATTTCCTCTTTCAGCAGGCCAACAGCCGAAGTGACGGCATTGGAACGAAGTGAGTTGCTGCAGACCAGTTCGGCCAGTGATGGGGAATGGTGTGCAGGGCTGAATTTGTGTGGTTTCATTTCATAAAGATGTACTTTGCAGCCAAGTTGTGCGGCCTGCCATGCAGCTTCGCATCCTGCGAGACCGCCTCCGATTATTTTTATATGTTGTGTTGTCATGGGTACTGTATGAATGTACTTATACCCGTGAGGGGGCACTGAACTGAGTGCCGGCTTACCGTTCCCTCACCGGTGTTAGGTGGTGCAACACAAAAAAAGTGATACTTTTGACATGTCGCAAATCTGCTGATTTAGTGTGGTGAATTTAATGTCGAATGTCGAACAAGGAATGTCGAATTACGAAGTTTTCTTTTCCTTCATCAATCGATATTCCTTGTTCGACATTCGATATTCTATTTCAATCGCTAAATCAGCACAAGATATACATACTTAATTTATCACTTTTTTGTATTCCACCCGTGTCAGGTTTTTAATTTTACTGAAGTTTTGTTCTTTCATGTGAACTACTCGTGCCATCGCTCCTGCGGTGTCGTGTCACCAAGGGTACAGAGCGCTTTCGCCCGGGTAGTTAATTACGGTTTTTCTATAATTACCGGCAGCGTACGTCGTCCCCATTGCAGTGCATCTGCATGGGAGTCAAAGTAAAGATCAATTCTATCCGGCCCCTTGATGGCACCACCGCGATCTTCAACAACTCCCCAGCCATAGCCGGGAATATACATCCTGGTACCAAAGGGATAATATTTGGTGTCTGCGGCAATGGTTCCGTCTGCCGGGAGAAAATACCAGGGAAAAAGGATCAGACGTGTGGGAATCATCCATGGTCTTTGCAGGGAATCCATTGAAAAAAACCCTTCTTCCGGTTCTTCGGGATAGGCGCCGTTTGCCGTTTGTCCGGTATAGTCTCTTCCTGCCCCTTTGCCTGCACTTACATAGCGGTTCCAGAAATCGAGCTTCAGGTAAGTCCAGCTGCCCCGTTGCCATGAACAGCATTTTGAACAGCCGCAATAAGCAGTGGTTTCCATGGTACGGCTGACAGGTTTTTTACTGCAGCTGATGAAAGAAAAACAGAGGAAAATACTGAAAAGCAGCAGTACCGGTGGTATGTGCTGTTTTTGCATCAGGAGCGATGGAACCATTTTTTGATTTCACTGGCTGAAAACTGTTTCAGTACTGGTCTGCCATGCGGGCAGTGGGAAAAGAGATCAGCCTTTGCCATATTGTGCAGCAGTGCTTCTATTTCTTCTGTTGGCAGGGCATCTCCTGCTTTCACAGCGGCTTTGCAGGCCATGGATGCCAGGATATCTTCAAGAAGAGATCCTTTTCGTTTTCCACTTCCAGAACTGCCAAATTGTTCCAGAATATCGAGGAATAGTTCAGCAGGGGCAAGATGATTGCCAAGTGCCGGCACTGCAGAAATTACATAGGAACTTCCCCCGAAATCCCGTACGGTAAATCCCATTTTATCGATTTCAGCACTGTACTGTTCCATCTTCTGGATGTCAGCAATGGAGAGTTCAACGGTCTCCGGGAAGAGCAGGGTCTGGCGGGCGATTGAACCCTGAAGAAACTGCTGTTTCAGTTTTTCAAAGAGCAACCGTTCATGGGCAGCATGCTGATCAATGACAACCAGACCGTCACTGGACTGACAGAAAATGTAAAGATTGTCATACTGGCCAATGACTTTCAGGCCATGCCCCTGTCTTCTCTGTTCAGCAAAAACAGTTTGAGGTGTGGGCGTTTCAGGTTCTTGTCTGTTTTGTGATGGGGGAGGAACCGGCTCCGAAGTTACTGGTTGCGTTATCGGCTGACTGATTGGTGAGGAGATATGAGCCTCTTTTGCCTGTGTCGGGAAGATCTTTTGAGGCTGTATTGAGGGTGCAGGTGAATATGGTTTCCTGTCTGGTTCACCAGCAGTGTTTTTTTCAGTAGAAGGAGACGTGAAAAAAGAACTCTTCAATGTCTGCTGATAGCCGCGTATTCCTAGCTGAATGGCCTGAACAATGAGCTGATGGATGTCACGACTGCGCCTGAAACGAACTTCCTGCTTGGTGGGGTGGACATTCACATCAACCTCAGCAGGATCAAGATGCAGGTGAATGAGGCCTGCAGGGTTGTGGCCTTTCATTAAAAATCCGCGTAGTCCTTCGGCCACCCCGTGGGTCAGCATTCTGTCTTTAACAGACCTGCCATTGACCAGAATTTTAATGCGTGCAGATCCTTTGATTGGTTGGTCGGGTGGTACCAGGTAACCAGACACCCGGGGCAGAGAACTGCCCGGTTCAGAATATTTGATTTGAATAAATGGTTCAGAATAATGAAGAATAGCCGCCAGGCGCTGTGCCAGGTTTTGATTCGAGTCCAGATTCAGGGTTTGTCTGCCATCAATACGCAGGATAAAGCTCACATCAGGGGCAGCCAATCCATAATTTTTTACAACTTCATCAATATGTCCAAGCTCGGTACGTTTCGTGCGAAGAAATTTTCTGCGGGCAGGGGTGTTGCCGAAAAGGTTGCGGATTTCAATGATTGTTCCCCGGGAACATCCTGTTTCGTGAATTTTATGAAGTTTCCCATAGTTGAGAGTGGCAGTAGTTCCAAGCTCTGCAGACTGGTGGCGTGAGGTGATAGTCATCCTTGAAACAGACGAAATGGAAGGAATCGCCTCCCCCCGAAACCCTAAAGAACATATTGCCTCCAGATCCTGGTCTGCAGTAATTTTGGAGGTTCCGTGTCGCTCCAGGCAGAGGAGAACATCATCCTCATCCATACCCTCTCCGTTATCAATGACCCTGATCAGTCTTGTGCCACCGCCTTCAATTTCGATTTCAATTCTGACGGCTCCGGCATCGAGACTGTTTTCAATAAGTTCTTTGACAACTGAAGCCGGACGGTCCACCACTTCGCCTGCTGCAATGCGGTTGGCGAGTTGTTCAGGGAGTACGCGGATTTTGGACATGAGATGGCTTCTTGTAGATGTTAAAAAATCCAGTTTACCCAAGTCAGGGCTTTATGGTAGGTTGATTGTTATCTGTTTCGTATTTCGTGCTTCGGATTTCGAATTTATTTTTAGCCATTAATAGTTTTCGTTCAACTACTCATTAATATACCAGTTTTTTAACGTTTACCTTATTTTTTTTAAATCACATGACTGATCCTCTAAAAAAACAGCTTGTTCCCATAGAAGATCTCCAGGATATCCGGGGAGTGCAGCTCCCTGTCCGGCTTAATTTTGTGCAGCTGGTGGTGACCGGTCCTCCGGGAGCTGGTAAAACCTATTATATTAATCATATACATGGCTGGCCCAATGAGGGCTATGTGGATTTGACCCGCAAGGGATGGTGGAAAGATCAAACCCTTACCTATCGCCCCCGGGAAGTGCATCTTGGTTTTCCATTCAAGGGATTTTCTGAAGCCATAACTGTTTTTGATAAGGAATGGCTGGAAGCGGATGAGCCTCTGTTTCTTGAGCTTGAAAGAATTCAGATTCCACCCGCCAGCAATAATATGTTTCAGACAAATTGGCGAACCCGCTATATCTTCGAGTTTTTACTGCCTGATCCTGAAATAATTTTCAGGCGGCGCATGGAAAGACATAAGGAAGGGTATTTTCCAGTGGATAAAAACCTGACCCTGGAAATGGTTAATCGTCAATTAGATATTTATCGTGAAGTTGCTCTGTATATGCATATGGCGCAAATGCAGGTATATGTCCGGGAAGAAATCAGTAAACCTCCCATGCGTATTGCTGGAAAAAATGATGTGAATGTTCCGAAATGGGCCAGGGCCGACTCTGAACATAAACCGGATTTAAAGACCTTTTCCGGTTGGAAGTCCTTATTGCTTCGCCAGGAAGCCCTTGAGTGGTTTACTGTTACCGATCAGTTGCAGGTATTGACAAATGAGTGTCGCATTCCCCATGATGGAAAGACATTTGAGATGATTATTGGAGAGCAGCGGTTTGTTTTTCATCCGGAAATTCCCATTGGAATCAAGAAAAAGAACATTAAGAAAAACTGGCTGATTTCTCCGTCCAAGGCCTGTTCTGCCAATACGATCAATGGATTTGCCAGAATTAAAGTTGGGGAAAGAGTACTCATAGGAAGGGATAACCTGCAATATGAAGAAATTTTTCACTTCTCAAAGAGTGTGGCCAGAAGACATGTGGAAGTCACCAATATTAAGGGGGATTTGAAGATTACCCCCCTGGATGACGAAAAGACAGCTATTCAAGTTGTTCGAAGCGAAGATCAGGATATACGGGAACGAATTGGCACCAATCGTTATAATGCTCTTCTTGCTATACGTGGAATTTATGGCGAGTCCATCACCATGTTGCCCCATGTTGAGGCACTGGGCAACATCATGGAGGTAAATGCAATTCTTCGTGATGAGCCATGCCGGGAAAAGACTGATTCCGGAGAACCCGGTGCACTGCTCGAACTTCCCGATGACTTACGGCTTGTTATTGTAGGCGATCTCCATGCTCAGGTGGACAACTTTCTGGTCATTTTAAACGAAAATTGCCTGTTGTCCCATCTGGATGCAAACCGTGCCTGTCTGCTGATACTTGGCGATGCCGTCCATTCTGAGATCCCAACCGAAATGGAAAATATGGATAGTTCCATATTGATGATGGATCTGATTTTTAAGATGAAGTGCCATTTTCCTGAAAACGTCTTTTATATTCGAGGAAATCACGACAGTTTTGATAGGTCACTCAGTAAGTCAGGGATTTCTCAGGGTGTTTTGATGCGTAAACGTTTGCAGGAGTTGCGTGGTGACAACTACGTGGAAGAGATGCAGAAATTTTATGACTTGCTTCCCATGGTTGTGAAAACAGATTCTTGCGCGGCCTGCCATGCAGCTCCACCACGCAAAAGTATCAGCCGTAAGAAACTGATAAATCTTCGAAGCTATCCGAAAATATGCCATGAAATTCTGTCCAACAGGCTCATGCGGTCTCATTATCTTGCCGGTTATGAAAAAAGGGATGTGAAACAGTTTCGAAAGAGTTTAAAACTCCCCAAGCAAGCTCCGTTTGTGGTTGGCCACACGCCCCTTGATCCATTTAATAGTTTCTGGAAAAATGCTGGTAATATTAAAGGGCATCATATTATATATAGTGGCCGGGAAGAAGGGCCGAGTCTGTTCCTTCAGATCAGAAAAAAGATGATTCCTCTGAGTTATCCGGCAGAGCCGTTAACTAAAATTATTAATGAAATGAAATAAGGGATGCGGTGATAGCGCTTGTCACCAATTTTACGTGGAGAATATTATGGTAGCAATGTCAACAAATCCTTTGGCGGGCTTACTGCGAAAGTCGCCGTTTAAACCAATTCAGGAGCACATGAGAAAGGTGTTTTCCTGTGTTATGCTGTTGCCTGCTCTGTTTGATGCACTTTACAGAAACGATCAGGATGAGGTGAAAGATCTGGCAGGTCAGATAGGAAAACTGGAGACTGAAGCGGATCGGATTAAGTCCAGGTATCGTCACAATATGCCTAAAACTTTATTACTCCCTGTTGATAGAAAAGATCTTCTCAGCCTGATTCATGAGCAGGACTCTATTTCTGATGGTGTTGAGAAGATCAGTCAGATCCTTACCAATCGTGATATGACAGTCCCGGAAGCAATTAAAGATGGGCTTGACGAACTTCTGGAAGGGACAATGGAGATCAGCTCGCAGGCAAAAACAATGATTGAGGAGCTTGATGAGCTGGTACATGTTGGATTCAGTGGCAGGGAGCATGATAAAGTCACGAACATGATAGTAGGAGTACGCAGAAGTGAGCATAATATTGATAAAATTCTGAAAAAAGTGAATCGAACACTGTTCAGTATTGAAAAAGAGCTTGATCCTGTAACCATTATATTCTGGTACAAAATAATTGAAGAAGTCGGCAATATTTCCGATCATGCTGAGAATATGGCTGATCGTCTGTTATTGTTTTTGTCTAAATAAGGAAAGAGAGAGAAAAATGGAAATTATTGCTGCATATGGAACAATTTTTATTGTGCTTGCTGTGATTTTTGGTCTGTTTATGACCTGGGGAGTTGGGGCAAACGATCTGGCAAATGCCATGGGAACATCTGTGGGAGCAGGTGCTGTCAGTGTTAAACAGGCTATCGGTATTGCCATTGTGTTTGAGTTTGCCGGTGCTGTGCTCGCAGGCGGAAATGTTACCAAAACAATCCGTAAGGGAATTATTGACCCGACAGCCATTATTTCTTCACCTGAAATTCTGGTCTATGGTATGCTTGCGGCATTACTTGCTGCGGCTGTCTGGCTGATGGTTGCATCAAGCAGAGGCTGGCCGGTATCCACAACGCACTCCATTGTTGGAGCCTTGATTGGGTTTGCCATTGTTGGAATAGGGCCTGATGCTGTGAACTGGGGAAAGGTCGGTAAGATTGTTGCCAGTTGGGTGGTTTCTCCACTGATTGGCGGTACCATTTCTTTCCTGCTGGTAATGTCGACCAGAAAGCTGATTTTTAATACTGACAACCCCTTAAAAAATGCCAAAAAATATGCACCATTTTATATTTTTCTCGTAGGTTTTGTCATTTCTCTGGTGACACTGTTTAAAGGCTTGAAACATCTTCATATTGATCTCACCGCCCTGCAGAGTTTTGGACTGGCAGTTCTTATTGGTTTGTTGACCAGTGCTGTCGGGTGTTATTTTATTAGAAATGTGAAAGAAGATCCTGAGGCGGATCGGGATTTTCATTTTGCGAGTGTGGAAAAGGTCTTTACTCCCATGATGCTTTTTACTGCCTGTTCCATGGCGTTTGCCCATGGATCAAATGATGTGGCAAATGGTATCGGGCCTCTTGCTGCAGTTATCAGTATTGTCACATCCGGCGGTGAAGTTATGCAGTCTTCTGAGATGCCAATCTGGATACTTGTTGTTGGTGGTACGGGTATTGTTGTCGGCCTTGTCACCCTTGGCTATAAAGTTATGTTGACTGTTGGCACCAAGATTACAGAACTCACACCTTCACGCGGATTTTGCGCAGAACTTGCTGCTGCAAGCACTGTTGTGCTGGCCTCACGAACCGGTCTCCCTGTCTCCACAACTCATATCCTGGTTGGATCGGTTCTTGGTGTCGGGCTTGCACGCGGGATCGGTGCCCTTGATCTGCGGGTTGTTATGAACATCATTATTTCCTGGATTGTCACCCTGCCGGCAGGCGCTGTCATGGCGATGGTGTTTTTCTTTTTCCTTAAAGGTGTATTTGGTTGAGATACAAATTTGCCGGCATCGGTTAAGCAACTCGTCACACTGCTCTGCGGTGTGACGAACCGTGTCAGGCCACCCCATGGACACGTGTTATATTGTGCTGCCTTGGACGCTCATACATGGGGTTCGGGAAAGCTTTTGTTATAAGAAGTCGTTGTTCTGGCTTCTGGCTTCTGACTTCTGGCTTCTGATATCGTGCCCTCCTCAAAAAAAAAACCTTCATCCCGTACCCCGGTTAAATCAAAACCGGTAGTCAAAAAACCGCTGAATGAAAAACATATCATCGGTTTTCTTTTTGCTATCAGTCTCACACTAACCCTTTTTCTTGGCAGTTTACTTCTTACTCTGTCTCTTTTGAAGATTCCGGATATCAGAACCATTGCCGAGTACCAGCCCTCTCAGGCTTCAGAAATTCTTGATCGTCACGGACATGTCATTGAGCGGATTTATACGGAAAACCGAACAGTCGTTTCCCTGTCTCAGATGCCCTCCTATCTCCCTCAGGCATTTGTTGCTTCAGAAGACAGTAGATTTTATGAACATCCAGGCCTTGATCTCTGGTCGGTGTTTCGTGCAGCTATCAATAACCTGCGGAGCGGGCGTCGTGGTCAGGGAGGATCGACTATTACCCAGCAGGTTGCACGTTCTTTGTTGCTTACTCCTGAGAAAACGTATCTTCGTAAGTTTAAAGAGGCTATTCTGGCCTGGCGTATAGATACCTTGCTCAGCAAGGATGATATTCTTCATATTTATCTCAATCAGATTTACCTTGGAAGTGGGGCATATGGCGTGGAGGCGGCTTCTCAGGTTTATTTCGGAAAGCGGGCCAGGAACTTAAGCCTTGGAGAGGCAGCCATTCTTGCCGGTCTTCCTCAGGCTCCCAGCCGTTATTCACCGTATCGTAATATGACGGCCGCTCAAAACAGGCAACGCTACGTTTTAAATCGCATGGCTGCTGATGGATATGTTAGCTCAGGGGCAGCACGTACAGCTTTTACTCGTCCGCTGTCTCTGGCCGGTGAGAGTGCTGCCCAAAAGGGAGTGAATGGCTACTTTGTGCAACTGGTGAAGAAACAGGCCGAAAAGATTCTGGGCCAATCACTCAACCGGGCAGGTGTCAGAATTCGCACCACCATGGATCCCATACAGCAGAAACAGGCTGCCGCTGCCCTTCGTCAGGGACTGGCTTTATCTTTTCCAGGGGATAAAAAGGTACAGGGTGCTATTCTTTCGCTCGATGCCTGCAACGGACGTGTCAGAGCCCTTGTTGGAGGGCGCGATTTTAACAAAAGTGCTTTTGATCGCGCAACTCAGGCCCGGCGTTCAGCCGGCTCCCTGTTTAAACCCCTTCTCTATGCTGCAGCTTTTGAAAAGGGTTATACTCCTGAATCTCTACTCCTTGATTCTCCTCTTTCCATCCCCGGCCATGATGGGAAGCTGTGGAAGCCAAGGAATTTTTCCGGTAAGCATTTTGGGGAGACAACACTCCGTGAGGCACTGGTAAAATCAAGAAATATTATAGCCATTAAATTGCTGAAAGAGGTTGGCATTAAAAGAGTTCAAAAACTGGCAGAGAAATTTGGTGTTCGGCCTCCCATAACCTCAGATTTGTCTCTGGCACTTGGTGCCACAGGCGTATCTTTGCTCGAAATTACCGCCACTTACTCTCCTTTTGTCTGTGAGGGCAACTATTTTTCTCCGACCCTCATAAGCGCAATAGACTCAAATGATGGGAGGAAAATTTTCCGTGCCAGGCCCATGGGGAAACAGGTTTTGAATCCATCTGTGGCATTGGAGATGAAAGGACTTCTGATTGAAGTCATTAAAAGAGGAACCGGAAAAAGAGCTGCCGGCCTGGCAACAGTATCCGGAGGTAAGACTGGAACTACCAATAAAAATAGAGACGCATGGTTTGTCGGATTTTCAGGAAAGCGACTTGGCGGCGTATGGCTTGGCTATGATAATAATAAGAGCCTTGGCAGGGGCAAGGGCGGTGGTATGGTTGCAGCACCAATCTGGCTTACATTTATGAATGGATCAGGGAGCCTCTGAGAAGAGAATATGGATTATCAGGAAATCATAAATACCTGTTATTGTGGTGATGGGAAAGAAAAACTCGCAAAGGCAGAAAGCCTTGCAGAAGAATATGGGCACAGCCTGTCGCAGCAGAGAGATGTTCTTGATCAGCTTGCGGTAGTCCAAACAGCGGTTGAGGTACTCGATGCGCACATGGCAGCAATGGAGATGGGGAAAACCTGCTCCCAGTGTGCAGCAAGACCTGATGGGGGCTGTTGCAGTGCCTACATGGGGAATGAAAATAATGATGCCCTGCAGCTGCTTATGAATATTCTTGCAGGAGTGGAAGTGAAACTGATTCGTGATGATGGGGTGGAATGTTGTTTTCTTGGCGAGAGAGGTTGTGTTTTACTTTTTAAACCTATCTTCTGTCTCAACTATCTCTGTGGTCGAATACAGGAAGGATCGGATAAGGAAGAGTTGAGGCAGCTTGAGCAAAAGACCGGAGCTCTTCTGACAGCTCAGTCAACTTTGGAGCAGATAATCATTCGTTTTTTACAACAAAGTTCTGTCTGAGAATTCTTTCAAAAAAGGAGGGGGAGAGTGAAGGAACAAAAAATATACGCAGGAAGAAGCATGCATGATTGAGGTTTTTACTAAGGAACGTACATTAAATAACCTGAACATCTTTCTTGCCCTTTGTTCCGCCAGCAATACTTTAAAAACCGTTACATACAGGGAGTATGCAAAGCTTTTTAAAGTGTCGCTGACGAAAAAATTGCGGCGAAATATGTTCAGGTTATTTAATTCCCGTTCCTAAGGCAACA
>JAYEOK010000046.1:0-5045 GCA_034722915.1 Thermodesulfobacteriota bacterium
ATAAATGATACGTTAATATGAACTTATCGCCCTGCGGGCGGGTTTTAAAAAGAAAATTCCTATGCTATTGAATTATTAAATAGTCTAACACCGGTGATGAACGGGGAAGCCGGTATAAGTGCCTTGGTGGTGCTTGTAACTTATTCATTTCAATACACTCTCCAGTTTTCTTGTTTTTTTTTACAGAAATCAGAACGTAAGGCACTAACACCGGTAAACGGTAAGGAAAGCCGGCATAAGTGCCTTGGTGGTGCTTGTAACTTATTCATTTCAATACACTCTCCAGTTTTCTTGTTTTTTTTACAGAAATCAGAACGTAAGGCACTAAACAACTTCCGGATATCATAAAAAAAATCTTTCTGCCTTCATTATACAAATGGAAAACTGCCTTTTATAACTGTTTTCAACAAGAATGGCAAGAATTTTTCCAGAAATACATGCCATAATTCTTCCGGGAGAGAAACTCTCTTGATGCAAGCAATACCGGTGATGTACGATAAACCGGGATAAGTACCTTGGTGGTAGAGGCAACTCATTGCTTATAAATCAACTTTCCAAGGTTCTTGTTTTTTTTACAGCTTTTCAGGAGTAAGGCACTAACACCGGTGATGAACGGTAAGCCGGCATAAATGCCTTAGGGCTAAAAACCTCTATTGACAGTTATATCACTCCTTAGTATTTTTTTATATTTTGATTTGCTCCGAATTATATCATGGCATTCTGAGGCAAATAATCCTATTAAAGGATCACCTATAAATACATTTGCAGAACCGAGGCACATTGTGGTATACCCTTGCAGTTAACCGTTACAACAATCCGACAATTAGCTTGCTTTTTACATACACGCTTGATAAACACACTCAACTAATAACAAATACCAAAAACTAAAATGAAAAAAAAGAACCCTGTCTTCAGTTTTTTTTCCTCTGTTAAGCTTGCACTTTTTACACTTTCCCTTCTGGCTGTCACATCCATTATCGGGACAGTTATTCCACAGAAAGAAAACTTCGCCTGGTATGTGCAGAATTACAGTGAGAGCACAGCAAAAATATTTCAGGTTCTCTCCATCCCTGATATGTATAATTCGTGGTGGTTTTTAAGCCTGCTCACCCTTCTTGCCATCAATCTGATCGTTTGCTCCATTGACCGTTTCCCAGGGGTCTGGAAACAGATTAAAGCAGACAATCTGGCAACTGACCTCAAACGCATCTCAAAAATGCGCCTGTCGAATAATTGGGTTTCAGATAAATCCGAAGACAGCCTTGCCACTGAGATAACAAGCGCTCTTGTAGACAAAGGCTGGAAAGCCGAACAGCGAAAACGTGGTGATGCACTTCTTCTTTTTGCTCAAAAAGGAGCACTGTCCAGAACAGGTGTATATATCGTGCATGCTTCCATCCTCGTTATTTTTGTAGGTGCCCTTCTCGGTGAGCTATATGGATTCAAAGGATCAATCATGCTGCCGGAAACCCAAACTACCAATAAAATCTTTGAATTTGGAAGCGGTAAATCCATTGATCTTGGATTTGAGGTTCGATGTGAACGTTTTGATATTGAACTCTACGACTCCGGTATGCCTAAGGCCTACCGCTCCCATCTCACAGTGCTTGAGGACGAAAAAGTTGTTCTTGAAAAGAAAATTGTTGTCAACGATCCATTGACTTATAAGGGTATTACTTTTTATCAATCCAGTTATCAGGGTTACGAAGATTTCATCATAACTGTTACAGAGCAGCAAAGTGGTGAGAGCCAATCAGTAATACTTCCCTTTCAAAAACCACGTGCCCTCTCAACCCTTAGAACATCTATTGGTATTATCAATGCACAAATGAAGGGTCAATCCATTACCAAAATGAAAGTATGGTTTGATGACGATCAAGGACCGGCCTCCACCTTCTGGCTGAACGCCGGGGATCAGGTTACCGTTGAACGTCCTGACAAAAAATACACTGTGGCCGGTAAACAGATGTATGCCACCGGCCTCCAAGTTGCAAAAGATCCTGGAGTCTGGGTAGTTTATATAGGGTGTGGTATGATGATACTTGGTCTTATCGTTGCCTTCTTCATGTCCCACAAACGGATATGGCTACTCCTGAGTAAAGAGAATGGCCAAACCACTGTCCTTATGAGCGGAAGTGCCAATAAGAACAAAGTTGGTTTTGAAAAGATCTTTTCCAGCCTGTCTGCAGACCTGAAAACTGACAGCAACAATTAACAGACATATTATTAAAGGTACTTACTATGGATAGTTCACAACTATTAGGAATCACAACATTTACATATCTTTTCTCAACCATTCTCTATGCCACAATATTTATATTCAAGGCAAAAAAACTGGGGCCGGTTGCAACAACTTTTACCATTGTCGCTTTTCTGATACAAACAGCAGGGATCATTTTGCGCTGGCAGGAATCCTATGCACTGGGATACGACCACGCCCCACTGACTAACATGTATGAGTCTGTGGTATTCTTTGCCTGGACCATTATTTGTCTCTATCTGATCATCGAATGGAAATTCAAAACCAGGGTCATAGGAGCCTTTGCTGTACCTTTTGCCTTTCTGGCCATGGCCTATGGTTCTTTCTCCACAGGAATAAACAAAGAGATCAGCCCCCTGATTCCTGCCCTGCAATCCAACTGGCTTATTGCCCATGTAGTCACTTGCTTTATCGGCTATGCAGCTTTTGCTGTTGCTGCAGGACTCGGGGTTATGTATCTGATCAAAAACACGAGTGAGTCCAGACAAACCACAAATGACGAAACTCGTCTCGGTTCACTTCCTCCCTTGAAAGTAATCGACGACATCACCCACAAAACCATGGTATTCGGCTTCCTCTGGCTGTCTGTCGGGATTATTACCGGTGCTATCTGGGCAAACTCTGCCTGGGGTACCTATTGGAGCTGGGACCCTAAAGAAACCTGGTCACTTATTACCTGGTTTATTTATGCTATCACCCTTCACGCCCGATACACACGAGGCTGGGGTGGAACACGTATTGCGTGGCTTGCGATATTTGGCTTTGTTTCCGTTATTTTCACCTATTACGGTGTTAATTTCCTTCTCTCCGGTCTTCATAGTTATGGTTCCAGTTAATTGACCATTTCTTGACAAGCTCAAAAAAACAGTTTATTATGCCCTCCGACTAAGTGAATAAGCATTCAGTTAGAGTGCTGAACACATAATTATAACAGGAGGATATGAAATGAAAAAACTTACACTGTGTGCTGTATTAGCCACTTTCGCTCTCGGACTCTGCTTCACAGGATCAGCTCTTGCAGAGGCTGACAAGGGTCCTGCTGACATCACACTGGAATCTACAGTTGATCCAGCAAAAAAAGCCAAACCTTCCCTCTTTCCTCATGCCAAGCATCAGGAAACAATAGGTTGTGGCGATTGCCATCACGGTATGGATGCTGACGGCAAACAGGTTGCATATACTGACGGTCAGGAAATTGGTAAATGTGAATCCTGCCATTTCAAAGCTGGAAAAATAGCTGCTGACACAAAACTTAACACCTACAAAGGTGCTGCCCACGCTAACTGCCAGGCTTGCCATAAAGCTGAGGACAAAAAATCTGGTGAGAAAAAACTGGGTAAATGTTCTGTTTGTCATCCTAAGAAAAAATAATTTTTAGGTGATCAGCTGCTTAGCTCAAATCAAAAAAGGGTCATCTTTACCAAGTAAAGATGACCCTTTTTTTGTTTTCTCATAACACCGCTCTGCGGTGTGTGGTACAGAAATTATATTAGCTGAGTATTCTGTATTAGATGGCGCATTTAACTGCTTTGCATTTTTGAAATATCACCCACTCTCAAAAAGAGAGCTGAAATTGCAGTGAGTAAATTAAGTCGATTCGTCCGGATAGTCTCATCCTCATCCATCACCATTACCTCATTGAAAAACTCATCAACAGGTGCCTTAAGTGCCAGCATTGATGAAAGTGCCTCATTATAGTCACGTGCCTCAAGCAAGGGCTGCACAGTAGCGGCAACCTGCGCAAAAACAGTGGCCAGATCTTTTTCTGCTCTTTCCACAAGCAGTGTTTCTTTCACATCTGTTGCACTGTTTTCTTTGATGATATTACGGATACGTTTAAAGGAGGCAGCGAGAACTGAAAAAGCATCTTTTTCGCGTATGGCTGCCAGGGCATGTATTTTAGCCATACAGTCATTCACATCATCAAATTCCACAGAGGTCACTGCCTCTACGGCTTCTCCGTCCACTCCTGCTGCAAGCTGATCATTCACAAAACGACCACGGATAAAGGCAATCACCTGCTCCACGGTCTCAGCGCTGCCATTCACTTTATCACCATAAAGCGGAAGTGCCTTATGCACGATGTCGTTCAGTGACAAAGTCCATTCAAAGTGCTCAACAATATGGAGGATGGCAAGGGCAATCCTGCGCAGTCCAAAGGGATCTGTTGTTCCAGTGGGAACCTGCCCTATGCCAAAGCAGCCACTCAAGGTATCAAGCCTGTCAGCAAGACCTACCACAGCACCGATTGAAGAGGAAGGAAGTTCAGCGCCTGCACGTTTGGGCAGATAATGTTCCTGAATAGCCAGGGCCACAGCCTCTGACTCACCATCCTGCAGAGCATAGGCAGAGCCCATGTTTCCCTGAAGGGAGGGAAACTCACCAACCATATCAGTGAGCAGGTCAGTTTTGCAGAGTCGTGCGGCACGACAGGCTTCATCGACAGAATCCGGTACAAATTGTTCAGCCAAAAGAGCAGTCAGCTTCACAATACGCTCAGTTTTTTCAAGCATGGTTCCAAGTTTTGCCTGAAAAATAATACCTGTGAGATCATTAAGCCTATCATCAAGTTTCTTCTCTTTATCACCGGCAAAAAAGAAAAAAGCATCCTCAAGCCGGGCACGCAATACTCGTTCATGCCCGGTACGGGTCAAATCAATGTCTTTAACCCTGGTATTATTTACAGCAACAAAATTCGGCAATAGCTTGTTGTCACTGTCAACCACAGGAAAATATTTCTGATGCTCTCGCATGGAGGTAATAAGTGCCTCATCAGGTAACTGCA
>JAYEOK010000047.1:0-18551 GCA_034722915.1 Thermodesulfobacteriota bacterium
CAGGAAGCTCTCATCCATATTTTCAAGCATGCTCAAAACTTGATCCAAGGGGCAGAAAAAGTAAATAGCCCGGCTTAACACAGGCCCTTACTGAAGGATCTAATACCGGTGATGAACGGTAAGTGATCTACTAACCCGGTTCAACCGGAAACAATTCAGTTCACTGGATAAGTGCCTTATCAGAATATGTTCAAAAAAAACAAGAAAATATTCTGTAAGGCACTAAAAAAGATCGTTCTCAAGAATCAAGGAGGACAGAGTAAGTGTTCCCACAAGTTCCCCTTTTTCCTCCACAGGAGCTCTTCGTATGCCCGCCCGAAACAGCAGACGAGCCGCATAGCGGATATCCATATCAGCCGGTATGGTAATAACTGGTTTTGTCATAATTTCATAGACATGTACCTCGCCTGGAGAACGACCGACCATAAGCACCTCTTTGATAAAATCCTGAACAACCACTATTCCCCAGGCATCATCTGCATGCCTTTTTTTAACAAGAAGGCATCGACATTTTTCTGAACGCATCCTGGCCGCCGCTTCTCGGGCTGTGGCCATACCGTCAATGGATACAACTTTTTTACGCATTACATCTCTTGCCCGTACTATTGACCGATTATCATGGCTCATTTTTTCCCCTCTTCAAATATTCCTTCCATTAAAAATGATGGTGTCGTACAAACTCTTCTTCTGCTTCGTTACTGCAAATTTTATATCATTACGACGCATCAAAAATAACTTTCCCGAACTTCTTCTTTAAAACGTTCCATCTGGCTTTCCAGGCCGACAACATGCTCAACCGGCAGTACAAAGGCAATGCCGGTTCCAGGCTTGTGGAATTCTCCTGTCTCCTTGATCGTATCCAAAATTACAGCAACACGATGTTCTTCCACCAGAAGCATAATAATATCGGTCTGAGCCTCTAAAGACAGGCCGAAAAAACTTTTCGCCTCACGGATACCAGTTCCTCTGGCAGGGATAATTGTTGCCCCGGTAGCACCTGCTTCCTTTGCCGCATCAACAAGGCGATCTGTTATATCCGGCTTGACCGAGGACAAAATAAGTTTAAAAAGCATTATCTATCTCCATTATTTTTTTTGCTGCGTTTTGTTCGTAAATCCATCAATTGAGCATAGCCCATCACCGCAATAATTGGAAAAAGACTGGCAAAAGCGATAAGACCAAAACCGTCCAGAGCGGGATTTCTCCCGGGTACAGTGTTTGCCAGACCAAGGCCGAGTGCCGCCACAAGGGGCACAGTTACGGTTGAAGTGGTAACCCCACCTGAATCATAGGCCAGGGGAACAATACTTTTAGGTGCAAAAATAGTTTGTATAATCACAATTACATACCCCACCAGAATATAAAGGTAAAGAGGGGTTCCGCTGACAATACGGAATGTTCCAAGACTTATGCCAAATGCTACTCCCAAAGCAACGGTAATTCGCAGGCCCCATGGAGCAATTGTCCCTGCGGAAGCCTCGTTTGCCTTTTGTGCCACAGCAATAAGAGACGGTTCGGCAATGGTTGTTGCAAAACCGATCATGGCGGCAAAAAGATACACCCAGCCATACGCCTTCCAGTCTGCGTGAGTAATAATTTCTTCTGTTCCATAGATAAAAACAGGGTCAGAGAGCTGAGTCGCCATAATTTTCCCCAAAGGGAACAGCGCCTTTTCAAGTCCGGCAAGAAACAAAGCCAGCCCAAGGACAACGTAGACACCACCTACAATAACGCGTTGTAAATTCGGAATTCTCTGCCGCAGTACCAGAAGTTGAAAAACCGCAATCAGGATAACAATGGGCAGTACATCCCGGCAGGTAGCAAACAAGATTACACTGAAGTCTTTTATAAATTCCATAGGATCAACAGCAAATTATCCAAAAATAAAAAGTCCATAGCCCATGACAAAAATCATGGGGAGAAGAGAAGCAAAAGCGATAAGACCAAAACCGTCAACAAGCGGACTTCTGCCTCTGATGGTTGAAGCAAGCCCAACTCCCAGAGCAGCAACCAGGGGGACAGTGATGGTGGAGGTGGTCACTCCTCCGGCATCATACGCAAGACCTATGATCTCCTTTGGAGCAATAATGGTCATCAGCATAACAAGAGCATAACCGCCGATGATTAAATAATGAATAGGCCAGCCCCGGAGGATACGCAAAACACCGACAAGAATGGCAAGTCCTACAGAAAAGGCAACAGACATGCGAAGCCCGAACGCATACTGCTTGAGAGATTCGGGGCCTGGATCAATAAGTCCTCCTCGGCCGGCAATATCTGCAGCTTTGGCTGCCACAGCGATAAGCGCCGGCTCTGCGACAGTTGTTGAAAAACCGAGGGCAAAAGCAAAAGCAAGAAGCCAGAAAAGGCTGCCCTTCCTGGCCAGAGCCTGAGCCATCGCCTCTCCGATGGGAAACAAGCCCATTTCCAGCCCCTGAATAAACAGGCTGAGCCCAATCACCACAAGGAGAGCACCAAAAAGAACTTCGCCCATCTGGGGCAAAGGCTGTTTCAGAACAACAATCTGAAAAAAAGCGATTACCAGAATAATGGGCAGCAGATCAGTAAAAGCATCCTTGATTTTTTTCAGAATTATGGAGATAATCATGCTATTCGTTGTCCCTGCTGTATAATTTCATAATATCACACGAACGTTCCATACACACATCACTTATCTTTCTTTTTTGTCCGTAAAATATGTCTTTCCCTTCGCTTCTGTCTGATCTTAACAAACAGTTTCAAGGTAAAAACATAACAGATAACAGCAGTGGGCAGGGCTATAATAATGCCACCTGTCAACATGACTATGAAGATTTCCGTACCTAGATGGGAAAGCATTTCCACGGACTCCCTGAACCCGTTTCCGGAAATGATGGCTCCAAGGACAGCACTTATTTTAGACCAGGTAATGGTGTATGGCGTCAGATAATTACCGATGACCATACATAGATAATAGATGGGAATATAGGTCAGAGGATTACTGATGATCAAACTGGTTAATAGACCACTTATGGTAGAGGTGCGGGTAGAACAGCAAACGGCGATGATGCCAATGGTGTGGAAGGGCATCACCGGCATGGTTCCAATCAGGGCACCGATAAAACTTCCCCAGGCAATCGATTTGGGATCTCCTTTGATCCGAAGAAATCTAAGGCGATAATATGTTCCCAGCCGTTTCAGAGTCATTCAACGATACGCAACAAAATTGGATAAAATATACATGTTCTGAGGCGACACTGTAACGCCACTATTTTGTAGCAGGATCAACATAGATTTTTATGCCTTTGTCAGATAGTGTCAATAAAACAGCAGGGATCTCGATTTATTGAGATATCGAGCCCACTGGACTGAATCACGGCCTGACACCCTCCACAAACCGGACGGATCTTACATCCCCGGCACTCTTCCGGCCCCAATCGATACCGTTCTGCTGCTTCCGATCGATACAGTTCCAGCAGTGACGATTCCAATACATTCCCAATAGGTGACTGGAATTTACGGCAGGCATGCATATCACCGTTTGGAAGAAGCGAACAAAAATTAAAGGCTGCTCCACAGCCAAATCCAGTACATCCGCCAAAAGGTTTTACCTGCTGCTCTGCCTTAATTATATTAATCAGGTTGTCTTTCAGGCCCATTGTTGAATTTGATTTTGCGGCCTCAAGATACTCTTTTAGAAACTGCCGGTAGTCTTCCTTTGCTGCTGTAGCAAGAGCTGCTCCTTCTCCGGTCTGAGAGAGACGGTTAAAGGTAAACAGATCAACCTTGCCCCGCAAAATCTCCGCCAGTTCCAGAACCTGTCCCATGTTTTCGCGGGTCAGAGTCAGCATCACCATGGAATAGATGGAGAGCTCCTTCAAAATCTTAAGGAACTCCATAATCCTCTGGAAATGTCCCTCTCCCCTGATGGAAT
Organism: Thermodesulfobacteriota bacterium; assembly: GCA_034722915.1. Lineage (GTDB taxonomy): Bacteria > Desulfobacterota > Desulfobulbia > Desulfobulbales > Desulfocapsaceae > Desulfocapsa. Next base: position 3,914 of record JAYEOK010000047.1, read on the forward strand.
CATTGTGCTCCTGCAATCCTTCAAGGCTCACCTGATAAAATGAGAGGGGTTGAATCCGCTGCAGGGACTCAATCACTTCCCGGGTCGTTGGATTACCTAAGATAGCGATACTAAAATTGCGCTTTGCCGCCTCTTTATACAGTTCCTCAAAATGGGCGTAAAGTAGTGGATTACCGCCAGTAAAAGTAACCTGACCATGCACTCTCTGCTCAAGGACAAACTCGCGAAACTGATCCAGGATGAGTACGCCCTGATCAAGTGTCAATGGTGAAATAGTAGACCTGTCATAACAGTGTTTACAGTGTAGATCACAGGCCTGGGTGACATGCCATTGCAGTGTAAAATAATCGGATTGCAAATATCTTTGCCATCCTTGAACTCCAGCATCAGGAAAATGTGCACCTGTTCGCATAATCGCAGAAGGCGGAGAAAGCAGCAAGCCCTGGTCGCAGGCCTTTTCAATGGCTGCATCAACCTTGCCGACAACTACTCCTGCTTCATCGGCAACAGCCTGACGATCCAGATTTTCAGCAAGGACTTTCAAGGCCAGCAGCTGCTGATCAGTTGCAGGAGCGATCATTAGCGCGCTATCCAAAGGGTGTTTGTACAACAGGACAAGTTCCTCTCCCTGTTCAGGAAGAGTTGTCGTCTTCCTATCATGCAGAAAATTACAGAGATGCTTCCAGTCCAGAACAAGAAGGCTCAGGGTGGGATTAAGACTTAAAGGTTCGTGGCTCCGTGGAAGAGCAGGAACAGCACTTTCCCGAAGCTCTCCCAGGGCCAGTTCAAGACGAGCCAGATCAGACTTCCAGCCAAACTCCTCAGCTTCCTTCATTTATTCCACCGTGTCTTTCTGAATTCACAAAATTAGCTTTTTTTTCTTCAAACTACTTTAATATAGAAATTCAGGCAGGTAAATAACAATAAAGCCTGTCTGGCCTATCTTTCCGACTGTAATTTGCAGGGAATAGCTGCTGTTGAATCCAGCGTAAAACAAATCTCACCATCTCTATCGGTTCGCAACACAGTGCCGCTATATCTCTCAAGAACACTCACACTTGTATCAGACGGATATCCGAACGGGTTATTCTGTCCAACAGAAATAATAGAAACCTGTGGCCGCAAGACACTCAAAAAACCAGGATCGCCAGTGTCCACAGCAGCATGATGAGCTGCAACATACAGAGTAACACCAGAAGGAAACAAAAGTGATTGCAAAGTGGTTTTAAGCCTGTTTTCCACCATTTTATCAACATCTCCCATGACCAGCAAACTTCCTTTCTGTCCAACTTTCAGAAATAATACAAGGGAGTTATGATTAATATCTGTTTCCTCTGTAACACCAGGCCATAAGACCTGTAACTCATGCCCCTGCCAGAAAACGACATCTCCGGCGGCAAGACAGCTACGTAAAGAATCCTGTGAAAGAGCCGTGTGAACATTCACAAAGAAATCCTCTTCATCGGGATGGAATTTTTCCGGAACATGGCAGCTCTCAAAAACAGGAGTATCAGGCCAGGCTTCCCTGGATTGAAAATATCCTCCAGCGTGATCAGGATGCAAGTGACTGAGCACAAGATAATCCAGGGTTTGTATGCCATAAAAGTTCATTCGCGACAAAACATGTGGTCCATATTCGTCAAGGCCGGTATCTATCAGAAGGCCATGACCACCCTGTACCAGCAATACACTTTGTCCCATACCCACATCAAGCACCACCACCTTTAAATCCGCTGTGTGGCCATCTGTAATGGAAAAAAAGACACCTATAAAAAAACAGATGCAAAGCTTTTTTTTCAGCTGGCATATTCCATGTCCATTCATCATTCAACAGAGCGCTTCACGGGCTGTTCAGTACTCCCTCCAAAAAGTAGAAAGGCAAGAAACATTCCAAGAGAGACAGAAAAGAGATTCAGCCAGACATCGCGCCAGTCACCCACCCGCGCAACAAGAAAATGCTGTAACAACTCATCCAGAAAAGAGATGGCAACGCAGAGAATGGCGGCCATTTTCTGCTCAAAAATCCTTTGTGAAAGAAAACCAAACACACCAAAGAGCGCAATGTGTATTTTTTCCACAAACGGAAGGCTCGCATAAAGAATAAATGCCAGGGGAGCGATCCAGACAAGATGATACACGTAGGGATTCCGACCCTCTTTCAGCAGAGCGATAAACAGAACAAGTATTACAGCACAAAAGATCAAACCAAGACCGAAACTCAGTCTCTCTGTGGAGAACTGCGTCATAATATTCAACTGCAAAGGGCGACCATAGAAGGAAAGAAGTGGGATACATAGAAACGACATCAGCCAGAAAACAATCAACTTTTTTTTCATCTTTTTCTCACAGGGTTCGGTAAAAAATAACTTGGCATTTACGAATTGGAAAGTCCAAGTTATTTTTTACCGAGCCCTTATGCCAGCTTTCCTCACCGTTTACCGGTGTCTGTTATTTCGCTATGTTGCCATACTCTCTTGAATGATATCAAAACCTGTTTTATATGTACAATGGAACAATAAATTCAAAAACCGTTGAACACAAATAGTTGATTAAAAATAATATGAAACATACAGAGCACCCCAGCTCCTTTCCTGATCTTGGTCCGGATACTGTACTCAATCTGGCTGAAACAGCACTTGATATTCCCTGCACAAATCTCTGTAGACAACTCAACAGCTATATTAATCGTGTTTTTGAGCTGGAGGCAGTGGATGGCAGAGGCCTGGTTGTTAAATTATATAGACCTGACCGCTGGTCAAAAAGAGCACTTCAGGATGAACATGACTTTCTGCTTGAGCTTGACCAGCAGGAAATCCCTGTAATTCCACCTCTCACTTTACGCAACGGCGAAACCCTTGGCCAGCTTGAAAATCTCTATTTCAGCATCTTCCCACGCTGCGGAGGACGCAGCTATGATGAATTCAACGAAGACCAGTGGCTGGAAATTGGACGCCTGCTTGGCCGCAGCCATGCCATCGGTGCTGTCCATCCTTCACGTGATAGAATCACGATGTTGCCGGGTCATTCAACAAAAAAACAGGTTCAATTCATTCTGGAAAGTGGCGTCATTCCCCAGGAACCACTGACTTCCAGATTTTCGTCCCTGTGCCACGAAATTATAGACGAAATCACCCCATTATTTGATGGGATACCCCTTGGCAGAATCCATGGCGACTGCCATTTCTCCAACATCATCTATCGTCCGGGTGAATCTTTTTTCCTCATTGATTTTGATGACATGGCCATGGGACCAGCTATTCAGGATCTTTGGATGCTACTCCCCGGTACTCCGCAGGAATCCCTGCTCGAAATCGATCTTTTCCTTGAGGGCTATGAAACCTTCCACCATTTTGACCGACGAAGTCTCCGCCTTATCGAACCCCTGCGTGCCATGCGGTTTCTCCACTATATCGCCTGGCTTACTCACCAGTATATTGCTGATGGCTCAGCCCCCATCGTATCTGAATTCGGGTCAAAGGAATATTGGGAGACTGAAATTGCAGACCTTGCCGACCAACTCGACCGAATAAGAAAGGGCGGAAAAGCACTCGGCAACACGCTATAGACGTTACTTCTTTATCCACTTTTTGATTGACAGACCAACCTGTGGTGACTACATATCGTTATATGGCGATATATAAATACCAGGTAATCGCAAACACAAAATTATATTTTATGGAAGGATAATGAATGGAACCTTTACGAACTCTACCCCAGGCTGGTTGCGGGTGTACCGAAAAACAGCCTGGAAAAGTATCTGCTGACAAACCGTTTTCCAAAGGCAAATACCTCACTTTAGGAATTTCAGGGCTTGCAGTCTGGTTTCTTCTCTACGGTCAGCTTCTCCCTTTTTCCAATTTTTTTACCTACACAATCCTCGGACTTAAACCAGGGGGACACCTGGGCGAAGCTGTACAATTTTTTATTTATGACACCCCAAAAGTTATGTTGCTTCTCAGCCTCGTTGTTTTTGCTGTGGGAATTCTCCGGACTTTTTTCACCCAGGACCGAATCCGCAAAGTACTTGCAGGTAAACGGGAAACCACAGGAAATGTGCTGGCCGCTCTACTTGGAATCGTCACCCCTTTCTGTTCCTGTTCAGCTGTCCCCCTCTTTCTTGGCTTTGTTCAGGCAGGAGTTCCCCTTGGAGTCACCCTCTCCTTTCTCATTGCCGCACCAATGGTGAACGAAATCGCCCTGATCCTGCTCTACGGACTCCTCGGCTGGAAGGTAGCACTACTGTATATGGCTTCCGGTCTCACTATTGCCATTTTATCCGGCTGGATCATCGGCAGATTGAAGATGGAAAATCAGATCGAAGATTGGGTGCGGGAGATGCGTTCAGGTGAACCCATAGCTCTCGAAAAAAAATTAACCTGGCCTGATCGTATTGCATTCGGAAAAGATGCGGTACGGGATATCGTTGGCAAAATCTGGATTTATGTTGTGGCAGGTATTGCAGTGGGTGCAGCCATCCACGGCTATGTCCCGGAAAACCTGATGGCCACCCTCATGGGTAAGGATGCATGGTGGTCAGTGCCTGCAGCGGTTTTCATGGGAATCCCGATGTATTCCAGTGCAGCCGGCATTGTGCCGGTGGTTGAAGCCCTGCTCGGAAAAGGAGCGGCTCTGGGAACAGTACTTGCGTTTATGATGAGTGTAATCGCCCTGTCGCTTCCGGAAATGGTGATCCTGCGCAAAGTGCTCAAACCACGACTGATCGCAACCTTTATCATAGTGCTGGGAGGAGGCATACTCTTTACCGGTTCTCTTTTTAACCTGGTAATTTAGTGCCTTACAGAATATTTTCTTGTTTTTTTTGAACATATTCTGCTAAGGCACTTATCCAGTGAACTGAACTGTTTCCGGTTGAACCGGGTTAGTGCCTTACTCCTCAAAAGCTGTCATAAAAAACAGGTACGCACCCTAAAGAGACAGGGTATAAACTCCGACTCCGAGAAAATGAAAAGTTCGTTTAACATTAGCAAGTTGGATATACCAACAAGGCACTTATACCCCTCGAGGGGGTACTGAAATGAGTGCCGGCCTCACTTACCGTTTACCGGTGTTAGTAATGACAAAAAACCTGAAAAAAATCCTTTTTCTCTGTACCGGAAACTCATGTCGTAGTCAGATGGCAGAGGGCTGGGCCAATCACCTCCTTTACGATCGCATTGAGGCCTGGTCAGCAGGTATTGAAACGCATGGCCTGAACCCAATGGCAGTTGAGGCCATGAAAAAATCGGGGGTGGATATCAGCCACCACCACTCAAAACTTGTGGAAGAACTGTCGGATATTCCCTTTGATCTCGTGATTACAGTCTGTGGCCATGCTGATAAAAATTGCCCCCTGTTTCCGGGGAAAACCAAAATCATTCATCATGGGTTTGATGACCCCCCTAAGCTTGCAGAACAATATGACCGTGAAGAAAAAAAACTTGCCTGTTATCTTAAGGTCTGCCGTGAAATAAAAGAATTTGTAAAAGAGCTATAAGTGACATTTCTTACTGGCATTACAGGAGATTCTGAACTACAATTATACATTCCAGTCTTCTTAGTCCCCCAGGGAGAAATATAATGCAAAAATGTCTATTTATCCTCTGTCTCATGGCACTGTCCGCCTGCGCTACATTTAATGAAGTTGACCAAGAACGCTTTCAGGTGAATGCCAACGCAACCGTACTCGATGAAAAAACAGAGCTGATGTGGGCTGCAATTGACAATCTCCAGAATCTGACCTGGATGGAAGCGGAAGAGTATTGCAAAACCTTCACCGGCGGAGGGTATGAAGACTGGCGTATGCCAAAAAAATCTGAACTGGCGGCCCTTATTGAGGCTAAAATAGAAAAAGAAGGGGAAATAATTCATCTCAGCAGCAATTTAATCTGGGCCTCTGAAACTGAAGACAGTAAAGGAGCCTATTGCAATTTTAAAATGCGTGGTTGCTCCTGGATGGAAAAAGCAGTCTCTATCACCCTTCGTGCCCTTCCTGTACGGGACACAAGAGCCACAACAAGTATAATAAACACTTCCACTGCAGAACGAATCAAACCTCCGTCGCCCACGCAGCGACTCCAGATAATTGACTCTCTCCATCGGCAGCAGCTCATCACAAAAGATGAATACAATCGCAAAAAAGCTGCAATCCTCGAAGAACTCTAAGCCCACCGCCATCACCTGCCGAATAATACCAACAGCCTTAGGAGCTTGTCCGAGAATAGGCATTTCTTCTCAAATCGAGGCATTTTGAAAAAATAAGCGCAAGCATATAGTTGATATTCCGAGCATTACTTTTTCAAAATAACGAAGAGTTGGGGAGAAAGGGCACTTGTACCCGTAGTTTGGGTGTTCCCGGACAGCCTCCTAGTGATGTGAACAAAGTATCCATGGCACTAACAGCTCACAACCCCTTGTCTGTTCAACTATTTAACAGTGAAAGAAAAAAACAATCGTGTCCGGTATAAGTAATAATAGAATAAATAGTAAGACAACAGGGGTATTTAATTGACACTGACCCACAAATAAGATAGAAAAGAAGAAGTAAAGTTTTTTGTACGTGTCGGCACAATATATCATAAATTTAACTAATACCGGTAAACGGTAAGTGAGACTCGGCACTAAACAATATAAAACTACAAGTCAGGGTTATTTCTACTTTTTAAAAAATGATTAACAGATTGGGCGTTGATTCCGACTTTTCAGAAGGGCGGGATCGTAAAAAAAAGAGAAGGAGAAAATAGAATGGTAAAAAAATTTTCCATGTTAGCTCTTGCTGGTCTCATTGCACTACCGGCAGTCGCGTCTGCAAGTGGTGGAGCAAATGACAATGATCTGGAACGAAAAATTGAAGAATTAAGTAGGCAGCTTGATGAGCTGAAAGCCCAGATGGCAGAAGGTGCCGGTGGATGCAGCCAGGGTGATTGTGCTGACCTGCGGGATAGCATAGACGACCTTGAAGATCGCTCAGAATCCTGGGATCTTGCTGCCCGCATAAAATTCTACGGTGATTACCGTGCACGTCTGGATTACTATCAGGCGGATTACGTCTCCGGTAGAGACGGAGACAGTGACACCCTGTGGACCAATCGTTTTCGTCTGAATATGCGTGTAAAAGCCACGGAAAATATTGAGTTTAAAGCACGTCTGGCCATGTACAAAGCCTGGGGAATGGAGTCCACACCAAACGGACTTGGTGGCGGTTACCCGATGTGGGATGGAAACTCTACCCGTCAGCCTTCAGATAACGCCCTCCGCGTTGATCGTGCATTCGTGAACTGGAACAACATTGGTGGTGCCCCTATCTGGTTCTCCATTGGTCGTCGCCCCACAACAGATGGTCCTCCTTCTCAGATCCGTATGGGTACCGACCAGCGTATGGCCACACCAGTATCGTATATGGATTGGCCCTTTGATGGCCTCTCTCTGGGCTATGCCTATCGCTGGGGAAGTGAAGCCATGGGAACAGGCCGTGTTCGTTTCTGCTATGGTCGAGCATTCGAGGATGGCCTCACCACCGATGACCCTATGGATGATATGGACTTTGCCGGCTTTAGCTGGGATGTTATGAAAAAGAACAATCGTTTCGTAAACATCCAGTCTTTTATGGCTTTTAACGTCTTTAACTATCCCACTTTTGAAAGCGACTTTGTCAATTTCGGTGCCTCCTTTCCTCCTGAGCTGGGTGGTTTTGGAGAACAGATGGAACTTGGTAATATCATACACACATCCGCAGTCTATCAGGATAAAATTTCCAACATAAACTATTTTCTTGTTGGTGGCTGGTCAGTGACCGATCCAAATGACAACGGTATGTTCAACGATGCGGCCGGAATGGGAGCTGCCCAGCAGATGGCCAGCCAGGGAATGTCTCCGGCCATGATCAATGCTGCTCTTGATAGTATGGGTCTTGAAGGGTCGCCCCATACCAGCAATGAAAATGGTTACTCCGTATACCTTGGTGCCCGCTACGATATCGATTCCATAGGCCTGAAAATTGGCGCTGAATGGAACTACGGTTCTGAGTATTGGATTGCCATGAATCCTGGCCATGACGATATGTATCTCGGCAAGCTGGCCGCTCGCGGAAATGTTTTTGAGGTGTATGGAATCTATGACCTTCCTACCGGTGAGGCTATCTCCAAATACGCGAAAACTTTTATCCGCCTTGGTTATCAGCATTACGAGTATAATTACTCCGGCTCCATGGACTGGAACATGAAACCTTACGATCTTGATAATTCAGCTGAAGTCCGTTACCTGAATCAGGTAAATGAGATGATGGGCAGAGAAACTGTTGACAGTGCAGATCAGATATACCTGACTTTTGAGGCATACTTCTAGGAGCGTGTCCCAGAATGCACTTTTCCCCAAACTCTTCGTTATTTCAGGAAAATAATGCTCGGAATATTAACTATATGCCTGCGCTTATTTTTCTGAAATGCCTCGATTTTGAACAAAATTGCTATTCTCGGACAAGCTCCTAGGTCGTATCTTTTTTACTCTATCGCATTTCGTTGTACTCAGGGAAGGTTCCAGCTGGAACCTTCCCTATTTTTTTGTGAATTTCAAAACAATGATAATCCCGTAAAAAATAACACCGGTAAACGGTAAGCGAGGCCGGCACTCATTTCAGTACCCCCTCGAGGGGTATAAGTGCCTTGGTTGTACTTGTAACTTATTCATTTTAAAATACTCCCAAGTTTTCTTATTTTTTATGACAGCTTTTCAGGAGTAAGGCACTAAGAATGTCGAAAAATAACCAAAGCACCTGTAAGGTCATCTCTACTGATCGACATGGCGGAGTCAGTCATGCTCCATACGAATCTCTGAATCTCAGCTATGGGGTGAATGATGATACAGCATTTGTCACCGAGAACCGAAATCGCATCAAAAAACGACACTCAATCAATCATCTCCTCTATGCCAGGCAGGTTCACGGAGATACAATCTTTATAGCCAGAGAAAGTTTAAACAAAGACACTGAAATAGAGGGATGCGACGCCTTAATGACAGACATTCCAGATATCGGGCTCATGATACAGCAGGCCGATTGTCAGGCGGTGACTCTCTTTGATCCGGCTCACCCAGCAATTGCAGCCATTCATTGCGGATGGAAAGGAAGTGTCCTGAATATTCTCGCCAAAACTGTCCGCAGCATGACAGACTGTTATGGGTCATCCCCTTCCACACTTCAAGCCACTATCAGTCCTTCCCTGGGTCCATGCTGTGCTGAATTTGTGAATCACGCCACGGAACTGCCCCCTTCCTTCCTTGCCTTTCAGGTAAAAGAGAATTATTTTGATTTTTGGCAGATTTCAAAAATGCAGCTGACTGAAGCAGGCCTCGATGAAAATAAAATTAAGATCGCAGGGCAATGTACATCATGTTCCCCGGATTATTTTTCCTATCGCCGTGCCTGTCATAACAGTAATGGAAACACCGGTCGCTGTGCTACTATGATCAGCCTGTGACTAAATTGAATCTTTGTTGATACCATGCGCCTCCTTGTTGTCGAAGATGATAAAAAAATTGCTTCTTTTCTCGAAAAAGGGCTGCGAGAATCCGGCTTTAGTGTGGATGTATGTCATGATGGGATAGACGGGCTCTCCCTTGCCCTGACCGAACCTTATGAGGCAGCAGTTATAGATATCATGCTGCCGGGCCTCGATGGCCTTGATCTGATCGAAAAAATCCGTACCAGGGGAGTCACAATACCTGTACTCATTCTCAGTGCCAGACAATCAGTCGATGATCGAATAGAAGGTTTGCAACGCGGGGGAGATGACTACATGGTAAAACCTTTCTCCTTTAACGAATTGCTGGCTCGCATCCAGGCGCTTCTGCGCCGTGGCCGGAAAGTGATACATTCAGGTGTCATAAGTGTTGGTGAGCTACAGCTTGATCCTCTCAAACGTGAAGTCAGACGTCAGGGAGAAAAAATTGAACTCCCGACTAAAGAATATGCTCTCCTTGATCTAATGATGCGTAATCCTGGACGGGTTCTTTCAAAAACATCAATTCTTGAACAGATATATGAATATAATTTTGATCCGCAAACCAATGTAATTGATGTCCTTGTCTGCCGCTTGCGTAACCGCATAGACAAAGAATACGACAACAAACTCATTCATACTGTTCGAGGTATGGGTTATGTCCTGCGCACTGAGTAGTCTGCGGTTCCTCTCTACCAGAACCGGCAGGTTTTTCTCGTTTTTCCTCATGACCTGGCTGTTTGTCGGTTTTTGCCTTTTATCCCACACCCTTCTATTGAAAAACAGCATTCAACGCCAGCAGATACAAACGATTGAAAGTGCCCTGAACAACTACCTTAAACAAAATGATTCTTTTACCGGTTTACATTTCAGTCTGCAAAACACACTCCCGCATGGCCTTGATTTCGTTCGTCTTATAAAAGACAAAGAACAATTACTTATCACCGGAAACAAGCACATGGAGTTTACGGGACTGGTTCATCTTGACCCTTCAGTTCATGGAGCCTGGGTTGACCTTTCCAATCCGGCAAAAAACGGCAACTGGCTTCTTGTTTCCAGGAAACTGACGGATGATGGAGTGATTCAAGCCGGGAAAGACGACAGCTCCACAGGTGTCTCCATATACCGCGTAACAGTTGCAGGCTCTTATCGGATATTTCTATTCGCCGCACTCCCATGTTTTGGGATTTCCCTTTTTTTTATTTATCTGACGAGAGCTCCCTTGCGCTCCCTGGAGCAAGCCATCAAACATGCCCTGGAACAGAAATCTCTGACTCTCTCGCATAGCAATCCCCCGGGAAACGACGAACTCACGCCCTTGTATCAACTCCTCGAGCAAATTTTTTATCAGAACCGGCAACTCATTGTTGAAATGCAGTCATCGCTCGATAATGTCGCTCATGACCTGAGAACTCCCATGACAAGGCTGCGTGGTGCAGCTGAGTATGCTCTTCAATCTGACAAGAAGGATCCGCAACTCTATCGCAGTGCTCTTTCTGATTGTCTTGAGGAATCAGAGCGAGTGCTGTCCATGCTCAAAATCATGATGAGTGTGGCTGAAGCAGAATCCGGGACCATGCGCCTGGAAAAACAGGAAATCGATATTATGGAAACTCTGGAAGATGTGGTTGGGCTATACCAGTATGTTGCAGAAGAAGAACAGATTACAGTCTTCTGTAAAGGTCAGAAAAAAATTCTGCTTCCAGCCGACCGGACCCGCATCAGCCAGGTATGGGCAAATCTGCTGGATAACGCTATAAAATATGGACATAAATCCGGAAAAATCACAATCAATGCAGAAAAAAAAGGGGAACAGGCTGTAATACGTTTTTGTGATGATGGCATGGGCATCTCAGATACTGAAATCAGCCGCATCTGGGATCGCTTATATCGGGGCGATCGCAGCCGCACTAAACAGGGTTTAGGTCTGGGTCTAAATTATGTAAAAGCCGTAGTTGAAGCACATGGAGGACAGGTCCTGGTTACAAGTAAAATCCGGGAAGGTTCCTGCTTTGAAGTTCGTCTCCCCCTGCAATCATCAGGTAGCACCAGAGAAGCTGAAATCACAAATTAATGGAGCATGATCAGAGAGCTGGATATCCGGGATGATAAAATTTGAAGCTGCAATTTCCGGACTGTGAAGGATAAAATCAAGGTGCCGTTTTGGAGCATGGCTTGGATGTGATGGCAATCCTGCAAGGTTGGCATTCACAAGGCCGGTAGCTGCCAGAAAAAGCTGCACTTCACGGTCACCACCAAATGTATTAAAATCACCAGCCACAATCACCGGTTTTGTTCTATCTGAAATGATACGGTGGAGATGTTCCAACTGCTGCTGTCTGCTCTTAAAACTCAGGGCAAGGTGGACAATAAAAATTGTGACATCTTCAAGCTCCACCTCAATAACCAGCCGTTTCATTCCCTCATTAAAATAGTGAAAATGATGATTGATAATGGCTTGCTTAGTGATCAGAGCATTCCCCTGTTTGTTCAGGACTGGAACCCTGTTGGCCAATGATGCGTTGGCATACTTTGTTTCCACCACGTGAAAACAATCGAGTTCTTTTGCTATGGCTTCGACCTGACAGGAGTTTTGTGAACGATACGAGCCGGAGTCCACTTCAACCAGTGCAATAATATCCGGATTCACAGAACGAATAAAAGATACAATCCTCCCAAGGGTGGTCCCGGTCTGCTTGAAAAACCCGGCAAAAGGAAAAGGTAGATGGTAGCCTGCGCCATGGCCGGTTCCATAACGTATGTTATAAAGTAAAAAACGCATAAACTAAGATAGCGGTTTCAGCACCGTATTGCAATCATGTCTTTTTTCTCTTTATTTCCTATGGTACAGTGCTCGATGTGAAAATAATTAAAGGGTAGAGTATAAACTCCGACTTCGAGTCTCCTGGATGTACTGAACCTGAATAGTTACATTGAAATTTCAGAAGGATAAGTGATGACCACAATAAATATAGGATCAAGAAAAAGTAAACTTGCCATGTGGCAGACAGATACAGTTGCCGGAATGCTTGAAAAAAGCGGGATGGTGACAAATATCAGCTCCATGGAAACCAAAGGCGATAAAATCCTTGATGTTTCCATTGCCAAAATCGGCAGCAAGGGGGTCTTTACAGAGGAACTCGAAGATCAACTCAGTAACGGGGCAACAGATATTGCCGTGCATAGTGCCAAGGATATGCAGTCTATCCTGCCTGCAGGTTTTGAACTGATCGCCTTCACTGACCGGGAAAAATCAAACGACGTTCTGGTCTCCCGCGATAAAGCCATTGACCTGAATGACACTGGAAAAAAAATCCGAATTGGCACTTCCTCAGTGCGTCGTATAGCGCTTCTTAAACATTTCTATCCACACATAGACACCGTAGAAATGCGAGGCAACCTGCAGACCAGAATACAAAAAATGGATGATGGTGACTGCGATGCGCTCATGCTCGCCTATGCCGGGGTTAAACGTATGGAATATGAGGAAATGATCGTCAAAATCTTTTCAGAAAACGAATTTATTCCTCCGGTGGGCCAGGGCTGCATTGCCATTGAGTCTGCGACCAGTTTAAGTGCGGAAAAACGCGACAAAATTCGAACCTGCCTCAATAATCCTGATTCAGAATCCTGCCTGCTTGCCGAACGTGCCTATCTACGCACCATGGAAGGTGGTTGTTCCATCCCGGCCTTTGGCCTGGCCATACTCGATGGAAACGACATTACCCTGCGCGGTGGCCTGGCAAGTCTGGATGGAAAGACCGTTCTTGTCAAAACAGAGCAGGGCCCCAGAGAAGAGGCTGATTCAATCGGCGAACGCTTAGGACATTATATCCTTGATAACGGTGGGAGAAAGATCCTGGCTGATATTAAACGTGTCCAGGGATAACGTCCGCAGCCTTTACCACAGGTAACTGCAAGTGATTCTTCTGTAATTCCACAGCATTGTACGGTAACTTACGTAACATCAAAACCAAAACATCAAATATTAAATGATGAAGACACAGATACCAGAACTTGCAGAAACTATTGATGACACCTATCGGGTTTGCAATCCAGACCAGCCATTAACTGCAGACGATAAACGATATGTCGATTTAACTAACCCGGTTCAACCGGAAACAATTCAGTTCACTGGATAAGTGCCTTATCAGAATATGTTCAAAAAAAACAAGAAAATATTCTGTAAGGCACTAAAAGCCGCGGCATGAACCATATTGCCAAAACCATCACTCGCAACATTCGTCGCAGTGATGAATTCTCCCATGTAAAAGTACTGTTCACCGGTCACCGGGGTTCTGGAAAAACTACCGAATTATTCCGTCTGCAAAAGGAGTTGGAAGCAAACAGTTTCTTCACCATCTACATGGATGTTGAAACATTACTCGATCTCGGCTCGCTCAACTACCTCGATGTACTGGTTGCCATTGCTCAAGAAATTCAGGGCACTCTGCACAAAAAGGAGATGCCCCTTCCCGACGAACTGTTAAACAATATTTCCAATTGGTTTGCAAAACGAATCATCGAAGATACAGAAGGACTTGATTACAAAAGCTCCATCAAGACTGAGGTCAAAGGAGGAGCAGAGATCCCGTTTTTTGCCAAACTCTTTGCAACTGTTACGGCAAACATCTAGGCAGCAAGTAGTCGCCGGGAAACAATCAGGCTCAATCTGCGTCCTGAAATCAGCGTATTTATAGAAAAACTCAACGTCCTCATTGCATCGGCCCGGCAGATAGTTCAAAAAAACGGCTTTAAAGATCTTGTTCTAATCGTGGATGGCATTGAAAAGATGCACTATGAATTAAACAAAGACGGCCATTCAACCCATAACGAACTATTTGTCCAGCACGCCGAACAGCTCCGCTCCCCTCAACCCAACTTTGCGCCAATCATTCCCAAACTCCTCTGAAAGGCCTACTTCTCACTACATAAAAAACAGACAACTTCGCTAATACAGTCATATAGCTGGCCTAAAAATAAAGTAGTGCCATAATCACAATTTTAGGCTGGACTAAGGCGGGTTTTTATGTCACACTCCCTACATGTATATTCGAAGAACATCCATAAAAAGTAGAAAAGATGGTGGACAATATTACACCTATCGTCTTGTTGAATCCCAACGTATAGGGAAGAGTGTACGCCAG
>JAYEOK010000048.1:0-4971 GCA_034722915.1 Thermodesulfobacteriota bacterium
GCAATTTTTTCGTCAGCGACACTTTAAAAAGCTTTGCATACTCCCTGTATGTAACGGTTTTTAAAGTATTGCTGGCGGAACAAAGGGCAAGAAAGATGTTCAGGTTATTTAATGTACGTTCCTTACCGTTTACCGGTGTTAGTACCTCACCGTTTACCGGTGTTACACACCATCTCTACAGTCTTCTTTTCTGTTCCTGTACAGTGATCTATCCACAACCCGGGCCATGGCTGTTTCATCCAGATGACCGCCCAGAAAATTATTAATTTTCCCGGCTTCAACAGTTGCTTTATTAATGCAGTCCTGATGTTGCAAATACAAAACAGGTATGCCACGAGCTGCAATAAGTGCTTTCACCTTTTCCACATGCCTGTAAAAACCATTTTTAAGAAGTGTATCGGTGGAACGTTTCCCAGGCTTTTTTTCATCCTTCAACATCTTCTCTTGAGAGCGCAAGATTTCATCCATATTACGCTCCACAAAAATAATCCTATATTGAATTGCCCCGGTAACAGGAAGGAATGGAAGAAGCTGGGCAATAATTTTCACAACTCTCCCACCATGATTCACCAACCACCCATTCTCTCGAGCTAATCCTTTTACTCGCTCATATTCAAAATACCCCCTGGGGTTATCTGCATCCGCGCTTCGTTTCCTATCTGTTAAAATTGACAGCCCGCCAGCATCAAGCATCTGCATGAGCATTGAAGTACCTGAACGAGGCAATCCTGAGATAATGACAATGGTTTTACAAAGATCATCCCAAACCATTGCTTTCTTTTCTTCCCCCTGCATATGTTGCAATTGAGTGGGCAATATATCAGTGAGAGATTTACTTTTTACAGATTCAATCGGTAAAACCCCTTTCTTTAACTGGCGAATCCTCTGAATCGCCTCTTTTGCCATGCGCTTATACTCAGCAGCCTTCCCATCCATTCGCAGCCTCTTCCTATGGATATAGGCCAGACGATGATATGCCTCAGGAATATTTGGATTCTGCTGTACTGCCTGTTCCAGAGCATGTATGGCATCACGAAGTTTTCCCAGACGATGCAGAGCACAACCAAGATAAAAATGGGCAAGTGGGGTATGATATTTCAGAGCCACAATATCAAGTGCCTGATTAGCAGCATCTTTATTCTGACGATCAGCCAGTAGTAAACGACATATACCAAGCATTGCATCACTATTCTCTCCATCAATGGAAAGGGCTCTTTGATACATTTTTTCTGCCTTTAGTCTTTGCTTCAGGTCTTCATAGACACTCCCCTTCTGTACAAAAAGAGATGCAGCAACAACATTGCCCTTTTCTGCACGATCAAAGTATTGAAGGGCTTTTGTACAATCTCCGGTGGCATGATAGGCCACACCAAGTAAATAAGCGGTTCCATAAGGGTTCTGTGACGCCTCTTTCAAGAGTTCCCGGATTTTCGGCTGCAGCTCTTCCTGCTTCTCTTTTGTGTTTTCTGCCTGTTCAATCTCTTTTCGAAGTTCCTTAAGTCCTTCCTCAGCCTCTTTTACCCTGCACTTCTTCCTGGCAAAAATATCTTCTAATATCGGCATGGCCATGGCAGGATCTCCAATTGCCTGGTAGCAATGAGAAAGTTCAATGCCAAAACGAAATTCATCCGGCCACTGCCTGGTTAACTCGAGAAGCAGGCTGAGAGCATCTCCATGCAATCCTGCATCAATATATGATTTTGCCAGATTGTATTGAATTTCCCTGGTTGCATGGGCTGCTGCCTTTTCCTGATCACTGTCCGGCTTCTCAATATAGCCAAGTTCCACGAGCCGATTAATTGCTTCACTGGATTCCAATGGATCTGTTGCTATGTTTGCAGGATGACTTCCATCTTCACCAGGAACATCATCCCAACTTGGGATATACTGAATACCCGGATGGTTTAAAAAAGCGCTTACCAGGGGTTTTCCATCCATATCATCAGCTACCGGCAAATCAAATAGAGATAAAATTGTGGGGCAGATATCAAGCAGGGAACTTCCATAGAGCAATTCATCTTTTTTTGTATCGGGCCCACTGATCACAACCACACCATAGGGACGATGCTGAGCAGCCGGTCCTGCCGGCTCTCCTGGAATTCTGGCAGGCCGCAGGTGATCGCAATGAAAGCCATGATCTGACACCAGGATAACTGTTGTCTCTTTATCTGTTTCAGCAAGCATGGAACCAAGCAGTATGTCATGAAAAATATATCCGCTTTCCACGACCTGTTTGTACAACTGATAATCCCCATCCCTTACCCAGGAAAGCTGTGGCGGATAATAGTCCATAAATCCATGGCAAAAATGATCAATGGCATCAAAGTAGACGGCTGTAAAATCCCATTCTTCGTGATGCATGAGAGCAGTTGCAGCCCTGTTGATTGTGGTGGCATCCGCAATAATTTTGGCAATGGATTCAATACGACGATCTTTTTCCTGATCAATGTCTGCCAGATCCGGCACAAAAAGCTGCATCAATCCCGGATCCAGATCCTGTGGATGAACACGGAGTTGAGCAAGATTCTCTCTTAGTCGTGTGGGATGGATTGTTCCTTTCTGCATGGGCCACGGTGCCCCATGGGATCTTCCTGCACGCTGGTAATGATTTGAAACCATAACGCCATTAATCGGCTCAGCAGGATGTGACGGCCACCAGCCAACCACAAGGGAACGATAGCCACATTGATTGAGTATATTCCAGAGCGTTTTGGTCTTTCTGGAAAGGTTGGTGACAGGACGCATCCCCTGCCCATCCGGGACAGGTTCGGTAAAACCGAGAATCCCATGTTTGTAGGGTCGTTTTCCTGTGGCAATAGAGGTCCACAACATGGGAGAAAGCTCCGGACGCAATGAAGCCAGGTTGCCCATGACACCATTTTTAATCAAATTATGGAGGTTCGGCATTCTTCCATCATCGAGCAGAGGATGGAGTACCTTCCAATCTGCTGCATCCCATCCAACAAGGAGCACTTTTCTCGTTTTTTTTCTCGTTTTCATTCAAATTCAAATAGTTGTTGTATTATTCATTGCTCCAACCAGATCTGAACATTCTGGTCAATACGCATTCATTTGTATATTTTCTGCCCGGAATCATTCTCAATTGCCTTTACTTTTACAATAATTTTAACAGATATTTGAGCGCTAACCTTCATAACCGTCAGCAGTGTCACCATTGTTGTCACCGCACCTCTTATTAAAAACAAAAAAAGTCCCTGGCTGACTGCACTCATTCAACTTGACGACAATCTCGTTATTGAAGTTAACGCAAAGACCTCAACAAATCCTGCAAGATAAGTATCAAGCCATATCTGGAATCTTGATAATAGTTGTTTTCAGATGGCCCAAAAGTTCCCTGCACCTGTCCTGCAAATAGAGTTTCCTACATCTCCCTCTCTGTCACTGATGATTCCAGAGCCCGACACTAAGACATCATCTACATACCAGACGATTACATTTTTGAAATAGATTTGTGCTGTTATTCTCCTCAACATCAATACTCGTTACTATCCCCAATGCTGAACGGGAAAGCCGAGACTCATTATAGTACTGCCTCGGAGTATAGCGCTTACCTTTTTTCTTTTGACAGCTTTTCAGGAGTGATGGCATCGTAAAAGCTCACTAAAAAATAATAAAAAGAATCAACACCTTTGTTCACAAGCAGAATATCTATTTTTCACTATAACCTTATGCTGTTACCATCTTTCCTGACACTTCTCTCAATCTTTCATTACCCTGTTTTCAATAATGCAAATATATTTACCTTTATAATTTGTTTCTAAAAAACATATAATAAAAGAGTAATACATGATGAACTCGTAAAAAGCTCTCTGCTCCGTCATTCCCGCGTAGGCGGGAATCCAGAACATGTTGAAATAACTAGATTCCCGCCTGCGCGGGAATGACGGGATAAAGGATGTTTTGGCTTTTTACGAATTCATCATACATATCGAGATCAACCCTCAACATCTACCATGGAGAAACCTCATGGAAACAAAAAAACTATTAGGAGAATTACTTGTTCAGCAGGAAATCGTCAGTCAAGAAGCTGTAAATGATGCGTTACGAGTCCAGGCTGGAGGCAATCGGCGTTTAGGCCACATCCTCCTTCAAATGGGAGTACTCTCTGACGATCAGCTGGCAAACATACTCTCACAACAATTGGAGATCCCACTCACCGATGTTGACGAAATTTTCTCAACAGAGGTAAAACAGATCCTGCCCCGTTACCTCTGTACCCAGTATGGCGTTCTCCCCCTGTCGCTAAAAGAAAATAACATTATGCTTACAGCAATGGCTGACCCGTCTGACCATGAAGCCATTACAGCCGTTGAGCATTACACCGGAAAAGCAGTTGAGTCCTGCCTGGCAAAACAATCAGATATCACCAGAGGAATCAGCAAAAATGTTCCCTATTCTATTAAGGATATTTTCACCCCCCGAATCAATACCAGGCTCACTCGAGTTGTTGCCACAGCCGCCCTTGCCCTGGTCGTTATTCTTGGTGTGACAACGTATAATTATATCCAGACGGCAAGGTATGGAACCGTATCACAATTAGCAAGTTCCACCCTCTATGAACATCATAATCTCATGGTTGGCTTTGATACGTCAGGAAAGATTTCTCTCTTTGGACACAGCGCTTTTTCTGATGGATACTACTCGGTTGCATTTGACAACATAATTACACTCAGAGCTTTTATCGACAGCCGTAAAGATAGTTTTTCTGTAAAGCAAAACAAGTGGCTTGAATGGGTCTTAAGTAAGGAAAAACGCCACAACAGATCCAGCACCACTATTGCAAAAAATTAAGGGAATAGAAGGGATCGATTTACAGTATGCAGTTTTAGATTTACGGTCTTGGAATACATAATTGTAACACGATTTGCTGTGATTACCATACCGGAAAACCAACCTGAAACAGACACCTCACAACTGCAGGAATCTGTCTATTAAAACCGACCTGCCCCC
>JAYEOK010000049.1:0-4952 GCA_034722915.1 Thermodesulfobacteriota bacterium
TGAATCAGTGATTCCCTTGTTTCACGTGCGCGAATAACTTTAAACTGATCGCCAGAAACCATCACTTCAGCTCCACGCGGCCTGGAGTTATAGGTGGAAGCCATGGTAAAACCATAGGCCCCTGCACTCATAACTGCCAGCAGATCCCCCTGCTCCACTTTCGAAATTTCACGATCTTTTGCCAGAAAATCACCGGTTTCACAAATCGGGCCCACAATATCCACCAGCTGTGTAGCAACATCTTTTTTACTCACCGGTTTAATGGCGTGAAACGCTCCGTAAAGACTGGGCCGGGTAAGATCATTCATCCCCGCATCAACCACTACAAAATTTTTCCCTTTTTCTCCGCCACGATTAGTCTTGGTATACTGCACTTCGGTGACCATAATACCGGCATTGCCGACAATGACCCGGCCAGGTTCAAGTATCAAAGTAACAGGTAAATCGGCCAATTCTTCCTTGATGGCTTTTGCGTACTCTTTGGGGTGGGGCGGCTCTTCATCATCATAGGTGATTCCCACACCTCCGCCGAGATCAATATAGTCAATGCTGATTCCTTTGTCTGTCAGTCGTCCAACAAACCCCTTAATCTTCCGCAGAGTTTCAACAAAAGGAGAAATAAGGGTCAGCTGAGAACCGATATGACAACTCACACCCTTAACCTCAACATGCTCCATCTCGGCAGCCTGTACATACAGATCCAGAGCCTCATGAATAGGGATACCAAATTTATTCTTGGCAAGACCTGTGGAAATATAGGCATGAGTTTTGGCATCCACATCAGGGTTCACCCGAAAGGCAACAGGTGCTTTTACCCCCATATCATCTGCTACTTTGTTTAAGCGATGCAGTTCCTGCTCCGACTCCACATTAAAGAGGAGAATTTTGGATTGGAGACCATAGCGCAATTCTTCTTCTGTTTTGCCCACACCGGAATAGATAATCTGTTTGGGATCCACGCCCGCCTTGAGAGCACGAAACAGTTCCCCACCGGAGACAATATCAGCACCTCCGCCAAGCTTTGCAAACAGAGAGAGAATTGCAATATTTGAACAACTCTTTACTGCAAAGCAGGTAATGTGATTGATATCCGCAAAACCTGAGTCAAAGGCGTGAAAATGACGAATCAGAGTTGCCTTGGAATAGAGGTAGAAAGGAGTCCCAACTTCTTTGGCTATCTGTCTGACCGGCACATCTTCACAAAAGAGTTCGCCTTCTTTGTATTTAAAATGATTCATGATTAATGTCGGATAGCGGCCTCACGAGAGTGCTCACTCTCGTTTGGTTTTTCCATTTGATCGTAAGCGGTTACAGAGTAATAATAGCTGCCGCCTTTAGACACTTCTGTATCTTCAAAGATGGTATAGACTCCACTTACATCACCAATAAACTTCGCTGTTTTCTCTGCTGCACGACGTCGATAAACCCTGTAGCCCTTAACATCCGCCTCCTGGGATTTATCCCAGAAGACCTTAACGCCACCACTGGTTTGCACCGCCGTGATTCCTGTAGGCGGAGCTGGAGGGGTCTGATCAACGGCAGTAGCACTTACAGACTTGGAAAGGCCGCCGCTTACAGCGTTATCGTCGACCAAGAGGATTGATTGAACTTTGTAGTAATAGGTCACTCCATTTTTCAAAGCAGTATCAACAAAACGTGTTTCGCCTGTCGGGTTACCGAGATTGGCAAAGCCTGCATCATCCTTACTGCGCTGCACCTGATACATCAGAGGATAGCTTATATTCTGACCATCCATAAGCTGTGTCACCGGTTGCCAGCTGATAATCGCGCTGGAATCTTTACCTTCAGCCTTCACCGCCTCAGGCCCCCTGGCCGGAATGTGCCAGACAAAAGAAACAATATTCGAATCCGCACTCGCTGCCCACCAGCTTGTTCTCGCAAGTACCTTGAAAAAATACTTATGACCGGAACGAAGGAGTGCTGACTCATACACTCCCTTTCGTTTTCCTTCCGGATCCACTACTCCGCCTGGAACCTGTGTCGCCTCGCTGAAGGGGATGGGGCAAGTCGGACAATAATCTTTCACTGGCACCACGGCACGATACACATCAAAAGTTGTGATATCGGTAAGATCAGTGCCTTTGATGGTTTCTGTAGGGAATGACCAGGTCAGGATTACACCTTTTTCACTCACCGAGTGTCGCAGATCTTCAATTGCCATAGGTACAATGGAATCCGGAGGAACGGGATCTGTCTTAAACCCACAGCCCCCTGCCAGAAATAGCGTTCCGGTAAGGAGTATTGCCCCTGCAACATGCGTTTTTGTAAACATCTTCAATCTCCAACAATGCCCATTTGTTTTTCAGCAGCCTGCACTGCCTCTTCAACCCGCAGTGTCGCGGTTCCTCCAATCGAGATTCTTGAATTTACAGAACCTTCAACGCTCAACACTTCAAAAACATCCTTCTCGATTACCGGGGAAAACTCCCGTATTTGTTCAAGGCTTAAATCTGTCAGTTCACAGCCTTTTTCAATGCAGACAGCAACGGCTCTTCCCACAATACCATGTGCCTCACGAAAGGGTACGTTATGAAGGACAAGGTAGTCGGCCAAATCTGTGGCGGTCATAAAACCTGTTTTGGTGGCTTCTTCCAGTCGCTGCGTATTAAAGCTGAGATTAGCAAGCATTTCTGCCATAATGGCAAGGGATGCAGAAACCGTATCTACAGTATCAAAAACCGGCTCCTTATCTTCCTGCAGATCACGGTTGTAGGTCAAAGGCAAGCCCTTTGTCAGGGTTATAAGTGACATAAGACTTCCTACTACCCGGCCTGATTTACCACGGATCAACTCCGGGATATCCGGATTTTTCTTCTGCGGCATGATCGAAGAACCGGTACAAAACTTATCCGCAATTGTAACAAAAGAAAATTCCTGGGTGGACCAGAGCACCAGCTCTTCAGAAAGACGGGAAAGATGGAGCTGAATCATGGTACAGCAGGACAAAAACTCAATGGCAAAATCACGGTCACCAGAGGTATCCATGGAATTTGCGGTGACACTGTCAAAACCCAGCAGATCAGCAACCATTTCCCTGTCAATGGGCAAGCCGGTTCCAGCCATGGCAGCCGCACCCAGGGGCGAAATATTGATTCGTTTTCTGCAATCTGTAATCCGCTCCCGATCACGGCCAAACATCTCATAATAGGCCATCATGTGGTGAGCAACGAGCACAGGTTGTGCCCGCTGAGTATGGGTGTAACCGGGCATCACCTGCCCCATATACTTTCTGGCCAGACTGACAACAGCACGACGCACATCATCAAGAAGCTGCGTGAAACGATCACACTGGTCACGAAGATAGAGACGAAAATCCAATGCAACCTGATCATTCCTGCTGCGACCACTGTGCAATTTCGCACCAGCCGGCCCAATATCATCAATAAGCGCCTTTTCGATATTCATATGAATATCTTCAAGCTCACTTTTGAAAGCAAAACGACCCTCATCAATCCTGGACTCAATGGAACTGAGTCCATCAATGATAGCAGTCAGTTCCTCTTTTGAAAGCAGACCATTGGCTGCCAGCATGGTAGCATGGGCCTTGCTTCCCATTATATCATAGGAATAGAGTCGACGATCGTAACTGATGGATTCGGTGAAGGCTTCCACCGAGGCAGCAGTTGCTTCTTCAAAACGTCCGCCCCATAATTTTTGTGACTTTTTATTTTCGCTTTCCACTTTCAACTATCCATTATCTCGTTACACTACTCTGCGGTTTCAGGGATCCTTTACTTTTTCTGCATGGCGGCAATCTGTAGCCGTAGACCATTTAGACGAATAAAACCACCAGCATCCGCCTGATTATACACATCATCTTCCTCAAAGGTGGCAAAACTCTCCTGATACAGTGATTGATCCGATTTCTTGCCAACAGACACGCAATTTCCTTTATACAGTTTCATGCGCACTGTTCCATTCACTGTTTTCTGGCTCTCATCCATGGTTACCTGCAGCAATTCACGCTCGGGCGAGAACCAGAAACCGTTATAAACAAGCTCGGCATAACGGGGAACTAGAGAATCCCTGATCCGCATCACTTCGCGATCCATGCACATGGTCTCAAGATCCCTGTGCGCGTTGCGCAAAAGGGTTCCACCGGGAGTCTCATACACGCCACGGGATTTCATGCCCACGAAACGATTCTCCAGCAGATCAAGACGACCAATGCCGTTGGCACCTGCAACTTTATTTAATGCTTCAAACAGAGGCAGAGGATCCATTCGTTTACCATTGATGGCAACCGGATCACCCTTCTCAAAATCAATCTCAAGATAGGTGGCTTTGTCCGGTGCATTTTCAGGAGACACAGATAGCCTGTACATATCTTCATCCGGCTCGTTCCACGGATCTTCCAAAAGCCCACCCTCAAAGCTGATATGGAGAATATTCTCATCAGAACTGTAGGGATTTTTCTTGGTGGTGGGTACCGGAATATTGTGTTTTTGAGCAAACTCTTCAAGCTTTGTCCGGGAGTTGAGATCCCAGATACGCCAGGGAGCAATGATTTTAAGATTTGGGTCAATCCCCAGATAAGAAAGCTCAAAACGAACCTGATCATTGCCTTTACCGGTGGCGCCATGACTCACAGCATCTGCACCTTCCTGATGAGCAATACGCACCTGCTCTTTTCCGATAATAGGTCTGGCAAGGGAGGTTCCAAGAAGATACGATCCTTCATAAATCGCATTGCAACGAAAAGCAGGAAAAATATAATCTTCTACAAATTCTTTTCGAAGATCAGAAATGATTACTTTATCAGCACCGGTTGCCATACCTTTTTCCCGTATAGCGTCCCAGTCTTCAGTCTGTCCGACATCAGCGGCATACGCAACAACAGGGCACTGGTATTCTTCAGCCAGCCATTTCAGGATTACCGAAGTATCCAGGCCACCGGAATAGGCAAGTACTATTTTTTTCACATCCATTAT
>JAYEOK010000050.1:0-4950 GCA_034722915.1 Thermodesulfobacteriota bacterium
GGGAAGACGGTTCATTTGAAATTCCTATTCAGCATTCCAGGCCAAAAGGTGATTTTGCCGCCAACTGGCTCCCCTCACCAAAGGGTAATTTCTATGTGATTCTTCGAATGTATCAGCCAAATGATGCAATCCTGTCCGGAGAATATGTCTTACCGCAACTCGAACGAAACAAATAGTGCTTGGTACCCATCAGCTCAATAAGATATCTGGAAAGATACTAAGTGTCGAATGAATCAATGAAACCATCAAAAAAGGAAGAGCCGACTATGCAACATAACATTCTGATAATATTGACATTGATTCTGTCGTTCACCTGCCTGATGACCGATACCAGCCAGGCTGGCGAAGCCGAAGATCTCGCAGCCCTGGCCCAGAACCCGGTGGCCAACGCCATCAGCCTGCCACTGCAGAATAACACCATGTTTAATATCGGCCCGGATCAGGACACGGCCAATCTCCTCAATATCCAGCCGGTTATTCCCCTTGACCTGACTGAGAACTGGAACCTCATCACTCGGACCATTGTACCGGTTCTCTATGTAGAGGATCTGAGCGATGGCCAGACTACGACGGGCATCGGAGACGGTAACACCTGGGGCCTGGGGGATATCAACTTCACCGGCTACATATCACCGGCAAAACCGGGCAAGGTAATCTGGGGCGTTGGCCCGTCCCTTTCCGTACCCAGCGCAACCGATGATCTGCTCGGCAGCAGGAAATGGAGCGGTGGTCTCGGGGCTGTTGCCCTGGCCATGCCAAAGCCCTGGACTCTGGGTGTGCTGGTCCGGCAGCTCTGGTCCTTTGCCGGAGACTCCGATCGCTCCAGTGTCAGCCAGTTCCTTGCTCAACCTTTTATCAACTATAACATGAGTGACGGCTGGTATCTCGTTTCCGCCCCCGTCATCACTTCCAACTGGAAGGCAAATAGCGACGACCGCTGGGTCGTTCCCCTGGGCGGGGGTGTGGGCAAACTGTTTTCCATCGGCAGTCAGGCATTGAATCTTCAGATCAGCGCTTACTATAATGTAGTAAAGCCGGATCTTGGGCCGGAGTGGTCAACCAGGTTGCAGCTCCAGTTCCTTTTTCCAACCAACTGATCTTTGACGGATTTTATTATGAATCCATCAACTCATATGATATTCCGATGATATTCCGGGGACACAGTACCGTTTCTTTTCCAGTAATAGCTTAATTGGTATTGTGTCCCCAGATTTATCCGGATTTATCCGGAATGGGTTTGTCTGTTGTGCATGGTATTGTTGCAGAGTGCGGTGGCAGTGTAACAGTAGAAAGTGAAATTAACAAAGGAACTACTTTTTCCCTCTATTTTCCTGTGGTAATACAATCTGCCACAAAAAATACCATTCCTTTGGAGTCTTCTCCCCATAACGGTTCAGGGCACATATTACTGGTGGATGATGAAATAGGCCTTGTACAAAGTGGTCAGCAGATGCTGGAGTATCATGGTTACACCGTAACAGCTATGACCAGTAGTCCTGATGCATACCACCTTTTTGTGAAACAACCGGACAGCTTTGACTTTATTATCACTGACCAGGCTATGCCTTCCATGCAGGGAACAGAATTGGCCAGTAAAATCCTGGCAATCCGGCCCAATATCCCAGTAATTCTCTGTACCGGTTATAGTGCTACCATTACGGAGAAGAATATCAAGGAAATCGGCATTCAGGAATTAGTAATGAAGCCACTTTCTTTAGAAAAATTCTCTCACGCATTGAAGAATACGCTGCGTAAAAATATTACAGGCACAACCTGACAATTGTCGTGGTGATCAATTGTTAACAGCCAGTGGTAAGCTTTTGAGTTTCAGGTAATCCTTAACCATGACATGTCTACTGTTAAGCTTTTGAGGTGTCCATCCTAAATACGTAGCAAAAACTGTAATGGTTTTTCTCGTTAACATTCTATTGTTTCATCCTTTCCTCTCCATTTAACCTGTGAAAAAGCCGAAAGAAAGTTGCGTTTTTGCTCTCTATTGTGTTACCGTTCGGTAACGTTTGTTTTGCGTTTTCACTGTCTTAATTCATATTGACGTCAGGTGTCTAAGGAAGCAAGGACATCTGTTTGAATCATTTAGGCGATGGACGGGGATCGCAGGATCTTTACAAGAGGAGAATGATATGAGCGGTCGTAAGAAAAAGCAGGTTGTCCCCAAGGAGAAAAAACAGTCCTTTAGGTTTGCTGACTTTGATCCACAAATCACACCCGATGGAAGCCTTCAATTAAGTACAGAAGATCGTGAAAAATTGATGGATGAGATCAAAAAAAGGTACGGTACCCGTGACGAAGACACGCTTAATTTATTTTTCAATCAAATTGTCAATCTTGTTTCTCCGAATGAGAAGGACCCATTCAAAAGGTTGGGCCAGATTACGCCAATTTTACGGGCTATTAATCCAGCAGATGAGCTTGAGGCGATGGTAGCACTGCAACTGACCGGGATGCACTGCCTATCAATGGAGATGATGTCAAGAGCGGTGAATCCTGAACAAACGGTGGAAGGAGTTAATTACAATGTTAATCGGGCGACTAAATTATCCCGTACTTTTATAGCGTTATTGGAGTCGCTAAACAAGCACCGGGGAAAAGGGCAACAGAAAATGACAGTTGAGCATATTCATGTCAATGAAGGTGGTCAGGCAATTGTTGGTAAGGTGGAGAGAGGGGGGGGATGAAAATTAAAAATGAAGAACCATCCCATGCAAAGCGGCGCGGTTGGCTAAAAAACGGCAATATCCCAGGAGATTTTAGTAAAGCTCCTCGGTGTGGCGCGAAGACGCGTAAGGGTACACCCTGCTGTTCACCAGCTATGAAGAATGGCCGTTGCCGTATGCATGGAGGTACTAACCCTGGCGGGCCATTCGGTAATCAGTATGCCTTGAAAGATGGTTTTTGGACAAAAAAAGCTATTGCCGATCGTAAGATGGTTAGACAAATATTGAGAGAAAGTAGGAAGTTACTTGAGGAGTTTTAACTGAAATTGTGGTGGAAGCAATGAAATGTGTAGCAAAGACCTTAAAAGACAAACTCTGTAAATTTGAGGCAGAATCAGGAAGCGATTATTGCAGAATCCATATCAAGCAACGGTCTTTTATCTTTAATAAGATGAAAAACGATGCTGCACGGGAAGTATGGCGTAAGTCTAATCATATGGTTCACTTCCCTGAAATATGTCGAGGGTTAATCTGCGGGGCTAAGACACGTGTAGGAACTTCCTGTAAACGAACAGACCTCTATTCCAATGGTCGCTGTAAGCTTCATGGTGGCTTGTCAACGGGGCCACGAACCAAGAAAGGGAAGGAACGCTCTCCGGAGAACTGGAAAGCACGAACCCCATGAGAACCTCACAAAACTATACATTAAACGGTGGGAAGCAAGTCACATGAGCATCCTAATTGTGTCCTCAGCAACAGTAGCAGAGTCAATAAAATAGTTACCAGCGAACTGATAGTCATCTTGCCAATTAGGGAAAACTTCTGAAAAAAGCCCGATGGAACCTATTAGCATATCCCTGACATCAGAAGCTGGAGAGTTCCTTTTTATAATTCCATCTAAAACCATTGCAAATATGGTATCTCTTAACTTTTCTTCAAATAGTTTATAAGCAGCAAGGCCTTTATCTTTGCCAAAGAAACTTTTTTTCCTTGGGTTTTTGAAACTTTAGCCATTGCCATGACTAGATGCTGCAATGAGTTGAATGTATGGGGATATTTTGTCTGAAAAATATCAGCACTACCCCAGTCAGAAGTTGTCATTGTAAGCTCCAGTGCAACTTTCAGGGAAAAACGTAGATTACTTTTAAAGGGCCTTGGTATGAACTCTGCACACCTGTCACCGAAAGGTTGTTTGGTATAAGTTCATACAAACCAAGGTCTGCACCGCTGTATGCTTGGCAAGGTGCACCTGTACCTGGTAGCCATGAAACGGGTGTTAGGGAGACTGTAGTAGCATTAAGGGGTATGTAATGTAAACCGTCATCTGCTCGAGGGTCTTCTACAAGCCCTCTTCCGTCAAGATGATATATTGATGATGTCCAATGAGGTTCCACATAGATTGTACCCGAACAGTTGGCCCCTGAATAGTAAACGCCTTGGCCACTAAAATAACCGTCTGGGTTAGCCCCAGGATTGATGGTACCATCATAATTCATGTAAACTTTAAAGTGATACCCTTGTTCTGTCAAAATGGTGTTATTATCCCAACACGTAAAACCTATTGGTTGATCAAGACCGTCGTGCACAGCCAGCATTGCACTTCCTGTTGGGCCTGTGTCACCCGTATCTCCCTTGTCACCTTTGTCTCCCTTATCACCCTTAAGCCCCTGAATACCTTGAATGCCTTGAATACCTTGTGGGCCAGTAGCACCAGTATCTCCCTTGTCACCCTTCTCTCCAAGTGCTCCCTGAATACCTTGAATGCCGCGAGGCCCAGTTGCACCAGTATCTCCTTTATCACCTTGGTCCCCCCGAGGCCCAGTACTTCCAGCAAGCCCTACAGATCCTTGTATACCTTGAGGCCCAGTCGCACCAGTATTGCCTTTATCTCCTTGGTCTCCACGTAAGGCCATTAAGTTCCAGTAAGAATCATTGGGTGGTGCATTAGCTATTGTGGCTGTATGATTCTCTATGCTGATATAAGAGGAGCCAAGATACTGTAAACCATCGCCTTCATTGTAATCAGCACCTTCTAACCACTGTCCAGTCCATTCAATGGGAACTTCAATATTTACCGTTCCACCTAACGGTATGACAACCACCTTATCTGCAGATTGTGCCAATGAACAAAACAGGAATACCCCTGCAAATGGTAATATAATAAATATTTTTCTCATACTCCCCCCGTATCAGTTAAAAACAAAAAATGGGGTGCAACCCCCTTGTTGTATCTCACCTGAGGTACCGCCAAGCACCTGACCGAAAGATACTTCCA
>JAYEOK010000051.1:0-18272 GCA_034722915.1 Thermodesulfobacteriota bacterium
CGGCATGGCCTGCTTCAATGTGTGCAGCAGGGGAGTCACCAGAACCGTGTCCCCGATGTGTCGCATTTTTATAACTAAAATATTTTTTGTTCGAGCCGTGTTCCACTGGATGTCAGCCATGGAAGCTCCTTGATTGTCTTCGGGGCTTCCCCCGGCTTTGCATTTTCTATCGGAAACCACAATGTTTGACCTTTTGTCGGATGATGAGAGTGTCGGCAAAAATAATTTAACACCCCACAAGGGGGTAACATCAATTCAGTGGAGAGGCTTGTTTTTTGACCGCAGTCGCTCATGTATGTATGCGAGCAACGTGTAGTTAAACAACAGTATTCCGATAAATTCCAAACTTTCTTCAATCGTTGAATAAGTGGTATACAGCAGATCTGTTCTACCGAAATGCTTTGATCGTGGTGCGCCCAGCATCTCAAATCCGATAGCTCCCAGTATAAAGATAATTCCCGAAGCTGCAAATAAAAAACGAAATCGCCATGGGAGCGCAAAAAAGAACTTCACAAAGGATGCTGCAAATACAAGCAACAATACGCTGTAAGGAACCACCCATGCAAAATGCAGGAAATCGTAGCCGCCCATCATCCCTTCGAAATATTTAGATAATCCATCATGAATCATGCAATACTCATCGAGCGCAAGGTAAATAAATATCACACCAAGTGCTATCCAATGCTTGACAAATTTTTTAGTAGATGGATTACGCCCAATGGAAATAAGCAAGCACCCTGCGAACAGCATCGTCATACTTGCAAATGCCGTTGGAAAATTATGTTCTTCATTGAAATCAATACTCTCGAGATACACACCCGTATTAGAAAGCACATGAAGATGATAGAGATGCAAGGCGAATAGCACCAGAAAGGTAGCGACAAGCGCCAGCATGGTTCGATGGCGATGATCCAGAATAGGAGACCAGATAGTATTTACAAAAAATAATTGCACAGCACGTAAGCGAGATTCACTGCCGTTGCTCAAACCCTCCTGTTGAAGGTCTTGTTCAGTAGTCACTTTAACGACACCCCTAATGTATTTAATTTTTTCATGATCGTTTTGTTGACGCTAGGAGGCTGTCCGAGAATGCCCTTTTTCCCCAACTCTTCGTTATTTGCAAAATTTTATCCTCGGAATATGAACTATATGCCTGTGGTAAAATTTTAAAAATGTCTCGATTTGAGAAAAAATTGCTATTCTCGGACAGCCTCCTAGTCTTAAAGCACTACGCCAGGGGCTTTACCAGAGAGAGTCCGGGAATAAGAGTTTGGGTAGATACTATTCCCTTCATGCAGCGAAGCGACGAGTGAGTGAACTGGGAAATAACTTCCGCATCAGAGGCAAGAAGATCCCGACTCAGAACTGCCTTGACCACAAGATCGATTGAGCCGTGAACAGAATGCAGTTCAACCACTTCAGGGAGTGCAAACAGTTTGTCCAGGAGTCGTTGTTCCTGGGTTCCATCAACATTGATAAGTATAAAAATCGTGATATCCCGTTTCATCTCCGGATATTCTGCAATTTTTTTCCTCGCCATTTTCTTACGAAAAATTTCCATGTCACGGGGGATGAGTTTGTCCACTCCTATTCCATATTGTCTTCGGCTCTCTTTTTGCCACTGATGGGTGGAAATATAGAGGTAAAGATCATCCATTGTTCTTTCCGGAAAAGAGCGGAGCAGGCCACTGTTTTTGATGAGGGTTCGGAGTGGTAAATAAATGCTTCTGTACCAGTCAGCTCCTGCCTCTTTAAGGCTGATGTCCGATTGCTTTTCTTCTGCAAGGAACTGTTGATGCCTTGTGATTTGTTCGAGCAGGTATTCGCTCTGACCCGGTTCTGTAAAATCGACTGCCTTGGGGATACCCACCTTATCCCGAAAATCTATTTTTTCAAGATAGAGTCTGTTCTCAACAGTCTCACCCGAGGGCAGAAGCTCCAGGATTTTTGCCTGAATATGGCTCTGTTTCAGGTTCCTTGCAGCACTGACACGGTGATGTCCATCAACAATATAATATCTGTTTTTTATTTGATAGAGAGAAACTGGAGGGATGGAGCGTCCTTCCTGCATTGCCTGGGTTAAAGATGCCAGGCGTTCGTCGTTGCCAGCTCCTTCCAGGCGAAATTGCTGGTCAAAGTCAGTGTATCGTCCGACAGAACCTTTGATCTTGTCGAGTGGAATTGTGGCGAGCCCTCGTTTGACAGTCTCGTAAGCTTTTTCTTTTTCTCGAACCTGATCAAAATGTGTTTCTTGAGGGCAGGAGATGCTGGTTGCAGACGTCTTACCGGCTTTTTGTCTGTTTTTCCACCAATTCTGTTTCAAAGAAAAAAAAGCCATAGCTGTTTATTACCTTTGTGTCGCAGACCTTGCTGATACGTTCTGCTGGATCATTAAAAAGTGCGTGTATGTGACCATGGATAAACCAGGCCGGTTTTTGCTTTTCGATAAGGGGTATAAAGCTTTTGAATCCTTTGTGACAAGGATCTTCCTGATCTTGAATAAATCTTGGCGGAGCATGTGTAATAATGATGTCCACTTTACGATGTTGTAACAGTTGAAACCAGAGGCTGCGAACCATTTTTTTCATTTCAGATTCAGTATATTGATTGACTCCTCCATTATACCAGCGGGAGCCGGAGAATCCCATAATGCGCAAGCCCTGTTCAGTGATAAGTTTTGCATGAAGATTGGTGCAGCCAACCGGTGGTGACTTGTGATAACGGAGGTCATGATTTCCTTCAATAAAATAAAGGGGGACAGCATAGATTTCCCGGAGGTCTGTGAGATATTCGGGTGGAAGATCTCCACAGGCAAGAATGAGATCAGGTTTTGCCGGAAGGCAGTTTTCCGCTTTGTTGAGAAGTTTGTTTTCTACCCGATCTGAGACAGAGAGGATTTTCAAGGTAGTCTTCTATTTTTCTGCAGTCGGTTCGTATTGTAGCAGACGTTTTTTGAGTTCCGCCACTTCCTTTTTCATTTTGTAGAGTTTTTTACGATAATAGGAGGCCTGTTGTTCTGCTTCTTTAAAACGGAGGGTCAGCTGGCTGGTAAGGGGCTTTAAAATTGGCAAGTCGTTGTTAAGTAGAGCCAGACGCAAGGTGCGATCCCTGACCATTATGACTCTGGTCGGTTCGACGGCAACGCCGCTGGCACAACGAGGTTCGTCGGTGAGTACTGCCATTTCTCCGAGGATATCCCCACTTGATAATCGGGCAATAATTTCTTTTTTCCCGTTCAGTTCTTTACTGATATCAACAGATCCATTTACAATTATGTAGATGCAGTCGCCCGCGTCACCTTGTTGGACGAGAGTTTCTCCTACTGCAAAATCTTTCGTGATAAATGTGGCGTTGTTTTGCATGGTTTCCAGTTGGAAGTGTAGAAAATAAAAATACTGAATTTGTTGTGGTTTATTTTCCAGAACTCAATATCTTTTAGACAAGAATACCAAAATGAGTATACGATGGAAAGAGATTTCTCCCTCACTCGTCTTGAACTGTATAGGCCTAAGCTTTGAAATCCTTGTCTGCCTGGTTGTTTTACGGAAATGGGGCAGCGTAATTTTTGATATATTAAACCACTATGATTCGTCTATTTAACAGCACTGGAGAGCTGATTCTGGCTTCAGGATCCCCTCGCCGACGTGCATATCTTGAAGATCTTGGGATTGCTTTTCGTGTAATAGCTGCTGACATTGAAGAGAAAATTTTTCCGGCAGAATTGTCAGCTGCATATGTTGAACGCATGGCCAGGGAAAAGGCTGAAAGTGTGGCTGGGACGTATTCTGATTATTGGATTGTTGCTGCAGATACTGTTGTTTGTCTTGAGGATATGGTACTGGAAAAGCCGGTTGATAAAAATGATGCAGTTGAGATGCTGCTGCGTCTTTCCGGGAAGGAACATTTTGTTCGCACCGGGATTTGTCTGTTGAATAAGAATCTGTCTGTCTGTGATATCTGTTCGGTGAGCAGTCGAGTGGTGTTTTGGAATTTTACAGAGGATGTTGTCAGGTCTTATGTGCAATCCGGAGAACCAATGGACAAAGCAGGGAGTTATGGCATTCAGGGAAAGGGGGCTTTTCTGGTGCGGGAAATTCATGGTTCTTATTCAAATATTGTAGGCTTGCCTCTCTGTGAATTTATTGAGATGCTGGCTCGGCATAGATTGATTTCCAGTTGATGAGCCATTGTAACTGTATAGCAGGTAAGACAGGAGATGAAACCCAAACGGATACCCCGCAGGAATTGCCCTTGGATTACGAAAATGGGGTGCCGCTGAACAATTACGAACCATTTCGTAATTGATAGCTGTTAAACCATCAGAATGACAGGGGTCTTTCTTGACTTTTCTGTGGATTGGGTGTTAGCTAAATAGTATAATGAATGAAATTCCAAAATAATCACAACCTCTCTCAAATCAAGGTGTAGTTTATGGCAAATGGTGACAGGCAAGAGAAGAGTCTGGAAACATTGAAGCTGATAAATGCAGCATATACTGCTCTTCGTTTATATCCGGAGGCATCTGTCCGGGTAATGGATTCCATTGAAAATGCCTATCAGGGAACCAAGTCTTTTTTAAGAGAAAATGATCTGTTACGGCTTTCTTTTTCGGATGGGAAATATCTGCTGAATGGTGAGCCTGTGAATAATCAGACACGGGAGCACCTTCAACTTCTGACATTCATAGACCAGTTGCAAAAGATGGCGCTTGATGAGATGGTTTTGTCTAAGGAAGTGGACAGGCCGGCCTTTAAAAAAATTCTCTCAGTATTCAGTGCCACACCGGAACAGAAACAACAGGCTGGCGGAAATAGAGCTTTTATTGAGCTTCAGGAGCTGACTGAGGTTTTTCCGGAACACTATGTCGTGCCCGGTGAAAGTGAATCCGAAAAAAAACAGAAAGAAAAAATTGACAATATTATAAGGGCATTATCCGGTGGTATGGTTCGACCTGAGCAGATCCTGTATCTTATTGGACGAAAAAAGGGGAAAAATATCCAGGTTGGCCTGCAAAAGAATTTTCAATCGACCGACAAAGCTGCCCGAATTATAGCTACCACCACATTTACATTGCTTCAAGTTCTGCTCGAAGACCATGTCATTGCTGTTGTCCCCTCCTTTTCCTCAGGGCTTGGAAAAATTAATTCCTTCCTGGATGAAAATCAGCTTGAAGAAGTGAGTGACAGAACTGCGAGATTGTTGGCTCCTTACCTTGATGAGTCCTCGGTGCTGGTGTTGATCTGTCAGGATTTCACCACGGCTTTTGGCGAATATTTTTATGGTTCGCTGCTCCAGGCTGTAGAGAGTCAGACGCTGATCAATATACTGGACTGGATGAAGGGGCAACAGGAAATAGCCGCGAAGGGAAGCAAGAACTCCCCTCAACTCCTTGCTGTGTCACAGGGGTATGAAAAATTGCTGACAAATCCCCGTGGAAAACAACTGTTTGCTTTGGAGACCAGTAGAGAAGAGTTGAAAAAAAATGAATATGAGAAAAAAGAAAAGCGTGTTCAGGAAGGTATTACTGCTCTTGCCAATGGGGATATGGAGAGCCTGAACAATGAAGAAGTCTGTTTAAGCCTGCCATCCACCATTGAAAAACTTTTGAGTAATGATAAAGAATCTGTGGCAGCGGCGATTGTGCAGAATATAGTCAATGGATTAAAGGATCGGGACTCTGTTCATCGTTCACGCCTGGCGCAGGCTATTGGCGGGGTGGCAGAGAAACTTGCGCATATTGAACGTTGGGGTTGGCTGGAAAAGCTGACGCCCGTATGTGTAGCCTGGATGCGGAAAAATGAAACAGCAGATCAAAGTTTTGAGCAACATGTCGTTGCCATGCAGGCCATGATGAATCATGCCTGGCATTGTGATAATTACGATCTGGCTGAACGTATTTTGAATGTATTTTATCATATACGTTCAGGTGCTTTGGAGAAATCTGAAGCTGTGCGTAAAATTGTCGGCCAGGTGCAGGACAGGAATGTGGACATGGAGCTCTTGCAGATTTATCTGGACAAGTGCTTTGTCAAGCCGGTTGATGAGATGATCTGCAGGAGAATTACTATGCAGGGTCCAGTGGCAGCAAGATTTCTGCTGGATACCTTGATTACTTCAGATAAAAGAGCTAATCGAATCAGGCTATTGAAAATTCTCAGTGCAATGGGGGATGATTTGGTTCCTGTTTTGCTTGAACGACTTCCTGACCCCATGCCATGGTTTGGCAAAAGGAATATAATTCGCCTGCTTGCTGAAACAGGTTCTGAGAAAGATGTGGAAGCTGTCCTCGGGTATGTATCTCATGATGATTTGAGAGTCCAGCAGGAGACTGTCCAGTGCATTGGTCAAATAGGGGGCGCATCCACTGAGAAGTATCTTCTGCAGGTCTTAGCTGATGTCAGTGCACAGACGAAAGTGCAGGTAGTGAAAAATTTGAGAAGGGTGGCTGATGAAGAGGCGATTGGCCCTCTTTCCGAACTCCTGGAAGAATGCAGACTGTACAGTGACCCTGAGAAGAAATTGCTGGCTTCTGAGATCAGCAGAACATTGGGAGCGACTGAAAATCCAAAGGCCTTCCCGCTGTTGCAGGAAATTATTGATGGGGGTGGAAAACAGTTTGGACAAGAGAGTGTTGACGCTGCAGAAATGGCCATTTCTTTCATTCAGGAGCAGGAACACAGGGGGAAGAAGAGTCCAGGTGGACATGATCATGATCGAAACGTGCAGGACAGCCTTTCAGCTGCAGAGACAGCAGTCACCGGCAGAGGACCATTAATTGCAGGATATGATTGTATTACAGCATATCCCGAAGAAAAAGAGGTGTACAAATTTCTTTTGCAGGATAAAAAAGAGGCAGCCAAGAAAATACTGTTCCAACTGATTGAGAAAACCGCACTTCTTAAGAAGTTTAATGAAGCAGAGGCCCTGCGTTTACGGCTCATTGACATAGATCCCATGGCCTTGGCCGAGATTATTAAAGCTGCAGAGACAATAGAGGAGTCCAAGAGCAATTCTGTTGATCGTGATCATATCCTTATCTGGTCTGACCTGTACGATCTTCTCACCACTGAAGAATTTAATGCTTTTTATCACGCTTTGGAGCATGAAACGTATTCGACTGAGACAGCCATTGTGAACCAGGGGGATCCGCAGTGGCGTCTTTTCTTTGTCAATAAAGGGCGGGTAAAACTGTTTTTTCATGAAAAAGGGAATGAAACTCTAGTACAGGCAATCGGCAGAGGAAATGCGTTTGGAGGGAGCTCATTCTTTGATAATTCGGTATGGACACTCAGTGCCACAAGTATGGGGGCGGTTGAATTGTCCACTCTTTCCATGGACAAAGTAGAAGAATGGGGTGAGGTCTATCCTTCTCTTGAAGCAAAGCTGGAGGAGTATTGTCTGCATTTTGATCGGATAACTGACTTTTTTATCACTTCAGGAGCCGACCGACGAGTGGATGAGAGACGACCACTGTCCGGTGAAGTGTACATGACCTTGCCTGATGGGGATGGAGGTGCTTCTGATACCACAATACGTGGAGAATGCATTGATATCTCAAAAGGGGGGCTTTCTTTTCAGGCAAGAATTACACAGAGAAAAAATGCCCGTACGCTCCTTGGGCGTCATGTCAGTATATTTTTTAAAGATGAAGAACAGAGTGACAAAAAAACAGGTATAAGCGGAACTGTTGTCGCTGTTCGCAATCTTCATTCTGTTGAGTCTGACCGTTCTGTTCATATTCGTTTTGATGAGGATCTTGAGCAAAGCAAATTGATGGATCGTATTGATGGGAAGTGATCAGGATGAATCCATAGCTCGTCTCTATCTTGATAATCTCAGCAATGCGCGGGTTGAAAAAAACTATTTGACCGCTGATTGTCCTTTTTGTCGTGAAAAAGGTTTTGACCCTGAAGGCCGATTTGTAGTATCTCTTAAAAAAGGCGGCTTTTTTCATGGTTATTTCCGCTGCCTCAATCGCTGTGTTCCCGGCGGTTTTCCCATCTGGTTTGCCAGACTTTTATGTCTTGACCCTGTGCAGGTACCTGGCTTTGATCCGGATCGTGAGCCTTTCCTCCAAAACACTGACTATCCGCCAGCGAATCTGAATCAGGAGATACTCTCCTACAGAGACAGCATGACCAGTGCCCTGTTGACCCGTTTTCAGGAAGAAGGGATTGGGAAAGAGGCTCTTGCTGAACAGCTTGTCGGGTTCAATGGACGCTATCTTGTGTACCCCTATTTTCAGAATGATGGAAACTGTTATTCTGCTCGCTGTGTGTTTCCTGATCGAAAGGAAGATTTCTTCTGGCACGGAAATGAACAGTTTTTTGATGAAAAGCATAGGATTTTCAATGTACAGGACATCAGTCATTGCGAAAATGGCAGTTTGTTTCTCTGTGAAGGAGAGGAGACTCTTCTTGCTTTAAAGCAACTGGGCTATCCTGCTGTTGCTGTTCCTGATTCTCAGACCCTGGAAGCCATTGATCCGGAACAGTTTTCCTTTATCCGTACACTTTTTCTGGTCACCAGCAACAGTGCTGAGTCGGATATCAGCATGCGCAAGCTTGCCTCCCGAATTGGATACAAGGTACGCCCGTTCAGGTGGCCGGCAGGATTGCCAAAAGACTATACTCTCTGTCAGCTTGCCAGGGATAAAGGAAAGCAATTTCGTGCTGCTGTCTCTGCCATGATTAAAGGGGCAAGAGCATTTTCGCCTTTTACCAGTCCAGCAAGAGAGTACGATCATTTTCAGGAACAGCTTTCCATGGAAAGTGGAACGTTTTACGCAGCTCTTCAATCGGGGTTTCCCATGCTTGATAAGGCACTTGACGGCATTCACGGGATTAATGTCGTGGGGGGCGCACCAAAGTCCGGCAAATCCACCTTTATGATTCAGGTGGCAACCGAGATGGCGCTGCGTAATATTCCGGTACTCTACTATGATTTTGAAAATGGTCGGCAAAAGATTTATCAACGTACTCTCTGTCGATTGAGCCGGGTATCCACTGAAGCAATACGAAGTAAAGCATTGGCAGACGAGGGTGAAGTACGCTGCAGGGAAGCGTGTAAGCGCTTACAGGATATGCTTTTCTTTTTCAGAGTCATAAATGACAGGCAGGTAACACCTGAAATCATGCGCCGGCACATTGATTTCATTCGTCATGAAACAAGCTGTGAATACACAGTTGTAGTGATAGACAGTCTTCATAAGTTACCGTTTAAGGATTTTTCCGAACGGAGAACGGGAATTGATGCCTGGCTCAGACACATGGAATCTATTCGTGATGAATTGCATGTGTCATTTCTTGTTGTTTCAGAGCTGTCGAGAGGAGAGGGGAGAAGTTATAAAGAAACGCCTCATCTTGGCGTTTTTAAAGGATCTGGCGATATAGAGTACAGTGCTGACAATGCCATGGTTTTGTATCCTGACTGGGATCCGCTCAGCTCTGTTGCTGAACAAAAAAGAAAAAATAAGCTTTGGCTTGTGGCCAGCCGTGAACACAGTCCGGGGCTGGTTGCCGAATATGAGGTGGACTATCCTTACTGGGGTTTTGTGGAACGTTCAGTAAAGAAGAAAATGAGCAAATAACGAAAATTTTAAGTAATTTGCCCATGCCGATTCCGTTTGCTTCCCTGCACTGAAAGTAAAATATTGCTCTGCTTCCTGTACAATTCGTATTACAATATAAGGAATACGTAATACCATGCAGACAACGTTGAGCAAACTCAAGTGAAACTTGAATTTGTCAGTAAACCTGCCAGGAGGCATTTTTTTACGGCTGTTGCCACAGTAAAAAATAATTTGACCATTTTTTTAAGAACAGATGGTATACCTGATAGCCGCAGATATGGTGCTGGTGCTGCACCTTGCCTTTATCCTTTTTGCTGTCCTGGGCAGTCTGCTGGTGTTATGGCGGCGATACTTGCTCCTGTTTCACCTCCCGGCCATGACCTGGGCCGCCTGGATTGAATTCAGGGGCGGCATATGTCCCCTGACACCGGTGGAAAACTGGCTGCGTCGGCAGGGCGGCATTGCCGGCTACCCGGGAGGTTTTATTGAACACTATGGTGAGCTCCTGCTCTATCCTCCGGGCCTGACACGTACAACCCAGATGATACTGGGAGCTGCTGTTCTTATCATCAACTGTGGTCTGTACGGTTTGCTTCTTTTTCATATCTGGCGGAATACCCGATCCGCATAGCGGAACTAATAAAAAAAATATGTTCTCCTTTCGTATCTCCAGAAATAGCATCATTTTTTTCCTGTTGCTGCTTTTTGTCAGCTTACCGAACAATGCTCTTTTGCAAACAACGCAGGAGATAAAGATTGGTATACTGGCCAAGCGAGGCTCAGAACGTACTCTGCTAAAATGGTCGGCAACTGCTGAGTATCTCAGTGCTGTCCTTCCTGAACACCATTTTCGTATTGTTCCCCTTGCTTTTGCAGATATCCATACCGCTGTTCTGAAAACACAAATAGATTTTGTTCTCGCCAATCCTGCCTTTTATGTGGAGCTGGAAAAGCTGTATGGAGTGAACCGGATAGCAACCCTTATTAATCAGCATTTACCCGGCCAGCAGACGACAATCTTTGGTGGCGTTATTTTTGTCCGGGCCGACAGATCTAATCTTCAAAATATTAATGATTTGCACAGTCACTCTTTCATGGCTGTGGATGAGCGATCTTTTGGCGGCTGGGTCATGTGCTGGCGGGAATTGCAGCAACTGGGAATTAATCCTTCCAAATTTTTTTCATCACTTAGCTATGGAAACACTCACGATGCCGTTGTTCATGCAGTTCGCAACGGTGATGTTGATGGCGGTACGGTTCGGACCGACACCCTGGAACGTATGGCTGAGGCCGGTGCCATCAGTCTCGATGAGTTTCGGATTCTAAACGAACAACAAGCTGAAAACTTCCCCTTTAAACTCAGCACTTCTCTGTATCCGGAATGGCCATTTGGTGCTGTCAAGACCACCTCTCCCGACCTGGCCCGTCAGGTTGCCTCTGCCCTTTTGTCCATGGACAAAAATGAACCTGCCGCCCAAGCCAGTAACAGTGCGGGCTGGACAGTACCGCTGAACTACCAGCCAGTCCATGACTGCCTTATGGCGCTTGGGATAGGACCTTATAAAGATTTTGGTCAATTCAGCTTCTCTGATGTACTCAAACGTTACTGGCTGCCAATAACCCTGCTGTTGCTTGTTCTCACCACTGTTATTATTGCCTCGTTGTATTTTCAGCAGCTGAACAGGAAACTCAAACAGAAAAAACAGGAAGTGGATGAACTCAATGCAACCCTGGAAGTCAAGGTTGCTCAGCGAACTCAACGAGTCAATGTCCTCTTGGATCAGGAGCTGTATCTGCGTGAAATTATGCAGACAGTCGCCGAGGTGAACGGCCTGCTTATTTCGGAAACAGACCTGAATATGCTTCTGCAGAAGGTATGCACAGTTATGGGTGCACACGGTCACTATGGCTACAGCTGGATCGGCCTCCTGCAGGCCGACATGGTCAACATGGTTTTTACCACAGATGATTCAATACAATTCCCCTCGGATCCTCCTTATGACCCGTTTGATATAAATGATCCTTTTTCAGCAACACCCGCCGCCCATTGCATGGCTGACAACCAGACCATGGTTGTCGAACAAAGCAGTAGTGTTGCCACTGTTTCACCCTGGTTTGACCGGGCTGCAGTCACTGGCTACCGGGCAGTTATCGCCCTGCCTCTGCGTGCAGACAAATATACTCCTGCACTTGGTGCTCTTAGTGTCTACACTCTGCGTTTAGAGGGATTTGAACAGGAAGAGATTGCCATGCTTGAGGAACTGGCCGGTGATATCGGGTTTGCTATCAGCTCATTCAGACAAAAAGAGATGGTGGCAAAACTCGAAATAGAACGTACTGAAAATTACGAAGATACCATCGTCTCTTTTGCCAACATGATTGACCAGCGAGATACCTATACAGCCGGCCATACTACCCGGGTAGCGCACTACTGCAAACTCATTGCCCGGGAAATGGGTTTGAGTGAAGAACAGACAAGTATCCTGCTGAAAGCTGCCACCCTGCACGATATCGGAAAAATTGCCACGCCGGATTCCGTGCTGCTAAAACCGGGTAAACTGTCCGCCCTTGACTTTGATCTCATTAAACTCCATGCCTCTGCCGGCTACGATATGCTTTCTAATATTGC
Organism: Thermodesulfobacteriota bacterium; assembly: GCA_034722915.1. GTDB lineage: Bacteria > Desulfobacterota > Desulfobulbia > Desulfobulbales > Desulfocapsaceae > Desulfocapsa. The sequence continues at coordinate 12,201 of JAYEOK010000051.1, forward strand.
AATGTATAAGGGGCTGGCAAAAATAATACGTCATCACCATGAACGCTATGACGGCCAGGGCTACCCTGATCGACTGAAGGGAAAAGGAATCCCATTCCTTTCAAGAGTTATTACTGTTGCCGATGCCTTTGATGCCATGACCACCAACCGGATATACAAACCGAGGAAGGCCATCCCCGAAGCTCTAAGGGAACTGAAACAGCTCAGCGGCAGCCAGTTTGACCACCAAATTGTTACAGCCGCCCTCAAGGCGCTAAAGGACATAGAGAGTCAGAAAAGCATCAACCAGTTGCCGAAAAACATAATAGAACAGCGTAGATTTTCCTATTTTTTCAGCGATAAACTCACTGGAGCATACAATGATGACTATCTGCAGGTCATTCTCCAAAATAACAAAGAACTTCATGATTACACATGCCTGCACACCCTGCATATAAAAAATTTAGAACAATACAATACTCTGCAAGGCTGGGAACAGGGAAATATTCTCATGCAGAAACTTGCCTATGAGCTACAGGATCGCTATCTTGACACCCTTCTGTTCAGGGCCTATGGCCAGTATTTTGTCATTATCTCCAAAGAACATTTTGATATCATAGAAGAGACTTTCTCTTTAGAAAGTCTCAAGGGAACAGGGGTGGAAATAGAGTTGGACCATCTTGATCTGAAACAGAATACGGCCTATTACGTTGAAAAAATGGATAAATTCGAAATTCAACGTGAGGTGGAAACATAGCCCTGAAGCGTTTTACAGAGCAGATGCTTTTTTTAAGCTCGACGACGTAACTCCTGAAAAAACATGCGGCCATAATCATAGGCAGCAACTCCACTGAGCACAGCAGCACAAGCAAGGGCCGGCAAAATTCCTGCAGGATACAGCAGGACAACAAGAAAGAGGAAAAATTGGCCAAATGTTGCCACCTTTCCAGGCCATCTTGCACCCATTTCTTTAAATGATTCCCAGGATTTTATTGATACAGCATAGATAGCTGTAGAGGCAACGAGCAGGTCACGGGCAATCAGAACAGGAATCCACCATCCTGAAAATTTCCCTGCAGAAACAAATGTGATAAGTACACAGATAATGAACAGCTTATCGGCAACTGCATCGAGCAGGCCGCCCTCCCAGCTTTGCACCTGCCATCGTCTCGCAACCCAGCCATCAAGAAAGTCGCTGAATCCACTGCCCAGAACAAGCCAGAGCCACAGGTTTTCCGGAGAAAAAGGAAAGACACAGGCCAGGAATATTCGACCGGTTGACAATATGTTGGGAACAAATCGGACATAGCCTTTTTTCATAAGCACAACCCCTTATGCTATTGTTTCTGCATCCTTTAACCATAGGACACCTTTCCTCAAATTTCAACCACTCCCCTGCGAAGTGTCAGGAGGCATATCTCTCCGGGGCAATTGAACCGCAAAGGGATCCCGGAGGCCCCGGCACCCCGGCTTGTATATCCGGTCATCCCCTGGTATTGCCAGCTGCCAACGGCTGTAAACCTGGGCGCCCGGCTGTTAGTCAACAGCGGTCCTTTGCCTGGAAGGCAAATCTGGCCGCCATGGGTATGACCGCAGAGATAGAGCCGGGCATGGAAATCCCGGGCCTGTTTATATGCTTCCGGTGAATGAGCCAGAAAAATAGTGAAACCGTCTTCCGGGACATCCCGATAGGCCATCCGGGTATCATCAGTTTTATAATAGTGCGGATCATCAACGCCCACCACCCATATACGAGCGTCATTTTTCCTGACTTCCTGTGAATCATTGATCAGCATGATCAGACCGCTTTCTTCAAAATCCGGTGTCATTTCAATGCAATCATGATTACCCAGAACACCAAGAATGCCATGACGGGTCTGCACATGGGACAGGAGCGAGCGCAGTTGCCGCAGACATGGAGCCATGGGGCCATAGGTCTGCATGCGGATATCACCACCAATGAGGCAGATATCTGCTTCCATTTTTCCGATCTGTCGGCTGAGCTCATCAGTCAGACCCTTGACACCGTCGAGATGGAGGTCGGTCAGCAGTAAAATACGGAATCCGTCAAATGCTTCGGGCAGGTCAGGAAAGAGGAAGGTTTTTTCATTCATCTGCACCTTCAGAGAATTTTGCAGCCCCTTGTCGTAGAGACCGACCAGTTTGAAAAACGGGCCCAACAACACATCATGGGATAAAAAACTTGTTATATTCAGCAGTGTCTGCCATCTGGCAAGGGGCATGTGGCAGGATCGCCATTCCCGCATCCTGACCGTAGACCGAAGCAAACGCGGGTAATTCTGCACGGATGGGCGATACATTATAAAATTCCAAAACCAGGAACCAAGATAGGCCACAGGCACAAAACAGAAGAGGGCCAACACAAGCTGAAGCCCGCTTATCTCAAGGTGATTGCTCAGGAAAAGGGCAGGAAACAGGAATTCGAAGATCTGATCAAGAAAAAATATATTTTTGCCGCTGGGAAAGTTGGGACGACGTTTGATAAAACTTGAGAGCAGGTCACCAGCCATGGCCAGCAGAGCAGTAATAGCGCCAACCCACCAAGCCAGACCAAGTAATGGAGAGACAGCCATGCCACCCAGGCAACTGACCACTATGCCGCGAATGGTTTTATGACTCCCAAAAATCGGATGTTTGTCACACAACAGCCGGCCGCCATCTATGGGTCGGTTAAAACGTTCCCCCCATATCATGTTGGCCAGGGGCGGAAGAAAATTGACCCAGAGAATAAATCCGATAAGTATGATGATAACAACCATTATTTCTCTTTATGATGTTATAGATTTAAAAAACAGTTTGCTGATCAATTGGAGTTGCCAGGGCTTTGAGCGCCTTTTTTACCAGCTCTTTCCTGATCTTTTTTCTTCCTCTGGACTTTTACCCGGATCACCGAAAGGGTGGGGGATGGGCTTGTCTCTGTCTTCTGCCTCAAACAAGGGGGCAAGTAAAGACAAGACTTCATGAATGGCTGTTTGAGTTTTTTCAGCAACATAATTATCCCCAAAAATAATATTTGCCACCACCTCAACATCCGGGCACAGTCTTTCAAGCAAAATGCCGGGCCCCCGGGCTCCTTCAACAAGTTGCGGCGGCTGGTAGGCACGGTAACATTTTCCAGAATATGCTTTGTACCCAGCCCGGGACGATAGCCCTTAACACAGAGAATCCTGATTGAGTCGCCTGGTCTGGCAATAGAGACAAGGCAACTCTCTATTCTATCATCCCTGGACAGCAGAAAATTGCTCAGAGCATTTTTGTCCAGAACCAACACTCTTTTATTAAGGGTTCAGTCTGCTCACCAAATCGCACATCATCCACAGTGATATATCCTCTTGCAAACACTATCATCTCTCCTGATTTCAACTGTCTGATCTGCAATAAATATCTTTCGCCAATTATAGTCTAATGGTATAATTGTAATCCGTTAATAAGAAAAAAGGTACCGTGGAATGAAATTCACTCCACAAAACCGAGGCTATGCTCAAAGATCAAAGGATGCTTATGAACATACGCGCCATCACTCCGCAAGAAGCCTGCCCCCGCTGCAATGCAGACGAACTCCCTTTTGACACCACAGCTAAAGTCGAAGAATTGAACCGCTACATAGGTCAGGATCGCGCCCTCGAGGCAGTGGAGTTCGGTATCTCCATGCGACACCGGGGCTTTAATCTGTTTGTTATCGGCCCTGAAGGTTCTGGCCGTCACAGTGTCGTTCAATCTTTTATCAACCGGCAGGCCCAGGGAGAACCCACCCCTAAAGACTGGTGCTACGTCTATAACTTTGATCAGCCGCATAAACCGATTGTTCTCGAATTTCCGCCAAAGCAGGGACCTGTGTTCAGACAGGAAATGCATGAATTGATCGATACCCTGAAAACCACTATTCCCACTGTTTTTGATGGAGAAGATTACCGGGCAAAAAAACAGGCACTCAACGAAAATCTGAGACAGAAGGTCGATCAAATCTATGAAGACCTGATTGAAAAAGGAAAATCCCAATCCATTGCCGTGACCAGAAACGAAAAGGGCCTTGTGTTCAGCCCCATGGACGGCAAGGAAAAGCCCATGGATCTTGAGGCCTTTCGTAAACTCCCCGAAAAGAAACAAACAGAATTTGAGGAAGCTATCGCAGGTCTCCACACCACACTGCAGTCAACAGTCCATCAGGTCAGCATGCTGAACCGTGAGGCCCAGGAACTGAATCGTAAGCTAAAGAAGGATACTGCCGACCTCTGTGTCGGCCACCTTATTGATAGCTTGAAAACAAAGTATTCTGGAGAGCCGGGACAAATTATTCATTATTTGGACTGCGTTGAAAAACAACTCACCGAAAATGTTGACGACTTTCTTCAGCGCCCGAGCCCAAAACCGGAAAGCTATATCTCCTTTATTTCCGAGCCTCCGAACTTTGACCTGTACGATGTCAATGTGCTGGTGACCCATGAAAAAGATGGTGCTCCGGTGGTTTACGATGATCTCCCCACCTACCAGAACCTGCATGGCCGCATCGAGCACCAGGCACAAATGGGCATGCTCACAACCAATTTTTCACTGATTATGTCCGGCGCTCTGCATCGTGCCAACGGCGGCTACATCATAATAGACGCCGGAAGATTGCTGATGCAGCCCTTTGCCTACCAGGGGCTGAAACGAACCCTGCGCTCCGGGCAGATTCGCATGGAGCCGGTTGAGCATTTATTTGGCCTGATGAGCACAGTTACTCTGGAGCCGGAACCCATTAAACTAGACACCAAAGTAATACTCATCGGTGAACCGATGATCTACTATCTACTCAACGATTATGATCCGGAATTTGCATCTCTTTTTAAGGTTCAGGCGGATTTCGAATATGACATGGAGCGCTCCTCTGGGAGTCAGCAGCAATATGCGGCGCTTATTGCCGGCCTTGCCAAAGAAAACGAGCTGCTGCCATTACATAAAACAGCGGTTGCAAGAGTGATTGATGAGGCGGCAAGACATGCCGGCGACTGTAAAAAACTTTCCCTCCATATCAGAAAAGTTGCCGACTTGATCAAAGAGGCCGATTACCTGGCCAGAAAAACAAGCAGGGAGTACATTGAGGCCAGGGACATAGAAATGGCTGTGGCAGCTACTAATCGGCGGGGAGGGCGAATCCGTGACAGGGTTCTTGAATCTATTAAGGACAATATCCGTCATATTGAGACAAGCGGTGAAAAAGTCGGGCAGGTGAACGGACTCTCTGTGGTTGAAATCGGTGGCGATGCCTTTGGCTTCCCGACCCGCATCACTGCCGTGACCCGGCCCGGAAAAGGCGATATCGTCGATATCGAACGTGAGGTTGAACTGGGCGGTCCTATCCACTCCAAAGGAGTGATGATTCTCAGTGCCTTCTTAAGCTCCCGTTATGCCCGCAACATACCGTTGGGTCTGCAGGCAAGTCTGGTTTTTGAACAATCCTATGGTGGTGTTGATGGAGACAGCGCCTCCTGTGCTGAACTCTGTACACTGCTCTCATCCCTTGCGGATTCACCAATCAAGCAGAACCTGGCCATGACCGGTTCAGTCAGTCAAAAAGGAGAGGTACAGCCTGTAGGGGGGCTTAATGAGAAGATTGAAGGGTTCTTTGATGTCTGCGCAACAAGGGGATTGACCGGCAGCGAGGGTGTCATTATTCCAACAAGCAACCTGCGCCATCTGATGCTGAAAAAAGAAGTGGTGGACGCCATTGCCGAAAAGCAATTTTCAATTTATCTGGTGTCAACCGTGGACGAGGCTCTTTCCCTGCTCACCGGTCTGGACGCGGGAGAGAGGAACAGTGAAGGGATGTATCCGGAAGACTCGATCAATGGCCGGGTTGAAGCGACTCTGCTCCGCTTTGCCCGGGATCTTCAGGAATTTGAGAAAGGAAAAGAGGAAAATACTGAGCACAAAATTCTTATATAACCTAAATCCTGCATAGCAATTTTTTTTAATTAATTGAAATGCTGATAATAGTGGCTTAAACAGACTTTGTACAAAAATCATGATTCACCTTTTTAGTGAAGTTGTGAATCAATTAATTTTAAAAAATCACTACCCTTCGGGAGCGCC
>JAYEOK010000052.1:0-7192 GCA_034722915.1 Thermodesulfobacteriota bacterium
AGGTTGTCTGGCAGGGAAATTATTCTCCCTTTGGGGAAGTTGATGTTGTAATTGATGAGGTCGGGAATAATTTTCGATTCCCGGGCCAGGTTTTTGACTCTGAGACTGGTTTGTATTATAATTGGCATAGGTTTTATGATCCGGAGGCGGGGCGGTATATCTCGACTGATCCGATTGGGCTTGATGGGGGGATGAATTTGTATGCTTATGTTGGTGGGAATCCGGTTAGTGCGGTGGATCCGACTGGATTGAAAAGCTGCAATGGGACATGGAGAAGACATAGCTGGCATCGGGTGTTCAATGCGTCATGTGTTTGTTATTGGGTATGTATTCCCTGTGAAGGTGAATACATGGTAGGTACCGGCCAAAACCTTCCGCGTAGCTACGGTGTAATGTATGAATCTGGGTACGGTGGAGTTGAAAGCGGTGGCAATTGCTTATGTAAAAAGCCGGGTGAATCAACAGGGTGCGATGAAGAGTGTGAAGACAAAGTAAGAGATTCTTCTTCCGGCACGCCTGCTATTGAAGGCGGCTGATTGGGGTTAAAACGATACAAAAAGTTTGAGTCTAATATGAATCAATTATAGGAGTGGTCTTGTGCGGAAGGTTATACTTTTTGTCCTAAGCTATGCTGCGTTGTTACTTTTTACTTTGGCTCCCGTAGGAGCAAAACCTTTGATTATTGAACTCCCTGTCGCTGCCGGTAGCTATGATATAAAAAAATACAATAGTCTGGAGAAAAATGTTAAAGAAATTAGTTACAAAGTTAACGTAGAATATCCCGCTATTAACTTTATTGATTTCTATAAAAAACAATTTACTGATAAAGGATGGGAGCTATCCAAAGATAATATACCCTGGGAGTGTTTTATTGATGGTACGTTAATCAAATCGCCGATGGTAAAACAATTCTCTATGTCGTGGGAGAACAATGCATTATTGGCGAAAGTAATATTGTCTCTAAAGTATATCAAAACAAATGGCAAATGGACAGATGAGCTAGACGTTGCAAGTAAACTGCAGCCATTGTTCTCGACCTCAGAAGAAAAAGACTTTTTTGAAAAACTTGAATCCTCCGGGAACTTTATCTCTTTTATGGACTTGCTTAATAACTACCTAGACGAGAATAATGAAGTTGATAGTAAATTACTACTTAAAGAAAATTCTATAAATCCTTTTGTTGTTGAGTATGTAAGAATTTTTAGTAGCCAGAAGCTGATATTAAAAAAGTCAAAGAAACTTTATCAGTAACCCTGCAACAAAAGACCCACACAGCCAATCGCCACGTAGAGAGGCAGAGAGGTGGGTTAGCAGAACAAGGGGATAGGCCGGAGCGGAACCCGAGACACAACACACCAAGCCCGTCGTAGATATGCCCGGTAAATAAATCAATATCTCCCCGGTGCATATTGATGTCGGATAATCCCCAAGTTGAGAAACTGGTACGGAGCTATCGCAACATATCGGCCTCACCTCCAAGATTGCAGAAGTCGGAGTAGCGACCGCCGGTAACACATATCAATAGTTGTTGTTGGGGCTGTCGGCTAAATTATTTATTGCACGGCCTCAATCTCTAATTGTCGATATCCGCCGAAAGCAACCCTCTTCCAGATCAACCTACAGACACCCCGACAATATTCCTGGCCCCTTGAAGACATCGTTTTCCCAAGCATGTAACCATATTTATGAGGCCGCCTGCAGGAAGAAATATGATGATGGTATGGAATGGTGTAAGGAAAAATTCTGTGAGTGATAAATAATATTATGGTAGCTATAGGTTTTAATGAGTTTTTTTATTATACCCTTTGGAATTTTACTATTCTACACAATACCTTTATGGACATGTTATAGAATAGTACTGAAGGATAATTTATCCAAATGGCGTTGGCTCTTTTTAACAACAATTTTTGGCTGGCCAATTGTTATCGCGTTATTCCCGAGTGGCCGTTTTTTTTTATGGCTGGTGGTCAAACATTGTTTGCCCAATTTAAAAAACTTCAGCTACAGTGTACGCACACACCTAACGTTCCCGGTACTTGTAGAAGCAACAGGCTCAGCTGATCCGGTATAGAAACTGACACTCCAGAAATCAGATCCCTCGGCTGTGGCTGCCCAGAATCTGGAATTATGGCAACTGAATTCCGGGTCAATGGTGGGGAACCAATACCCTGTGCCGCAGGTCGTTCCGTCAGCCAGCGGTGTAGCCGTGCCATTGGTGCAGACAACCAGTCCCTTGAGTTCCTCCTTGTCGGGTAATCGCCAGCCAGTACTTCCTGGTCCGGCAAAAGAGTTGCAATAAGCAACTGCCTGGGAATGGGTGAATTGCCCCGGCTGCCCAACTTTCTGCCACTCCAGTCCATTCTTAAAAACCGTTTCAATGGCAATGCAGTTTTCATCGACCTGACCATTACAGTTATCGTCTGTCTGATTATCACAAACTTCCATGGCGCCGGGGTAGATGTCCGGGTTATTATCGTTGCAGTCACCCTGAGCCACCGAGTGTCCATCACCGTCGTTATCCTGTACCTCGGTTATATAGGCGGCAGTGAACAGACCAACACGGTTAACTTTGACCAGAACAGAATCTGAAGTAGAACCAACGATCCTGGAAATTGTGTCCCGCTGCCACACGGTCTCTCCGGCACCCTGATGAAAAAGGATCGGCCAACCGTTCCAGGGATCCGCCATGGGGATGGCAATATACATGTTTTCACCCATATCCGGATGTCGCAGGCCAATGGAAACAACATATCCGTGACCGTTCCAGAACTTACCTGCCAGCATCGCTTCAACGATCCGTGGATTGTCAATGATATCCATCTCAGTTATTTCAAGTTCATATTCTTGTGGCACATAATAATCATGCACTGTGCCCCCGGGCCCGGGAATCTCCTGTTTGATATACAGTCTGGATTTATCTTCTTCAGGCACCAGTGACTGGGAAACGCCTGGAATTTCCGAACCGTAGATTATGCTGTCATCCACAACAGGGTCTGCCTGAGTAAAGGTTGAATTATCATCATGATTCTGATCCACAACTCCATCGGTATCTATATCCGGAGTAAGTTTCCAGGTTTCAAAGTCAATGGCTTGCTCACACACGTAACTGTCATTCCAGCAGAAAGAACTGAGTGACTGGCTGGCATAGGTATTATTGTCAATAAGGTGGGGATCATCACTTGCAGAAGGCTTACCGTTGAGCACCATAAATAAAGATTGGTCGGATCCCGCAGTCATAATATTGTCGTTTACCTCACAGCCGGTAGCATTTCGAAAAGCAGTAAAGAAAATCAACTGCGCTGATTCCCAGGAGGGAACACCATTATTTTGAATACTATTTGCAGTAATTTGGTGTCCGTCACCGGTGACGGCAATACCTCCCAGTGAGTTGTTTTCAATAAAGTTCTCGTTCATGATGACCGCGGGGATGGCACCGTCAATCATAATACCTGCACTGCGCAGTTCCCTGGAGCCACCGTTGCGAACAGTGTTTGCAAGAATTTTGTTCCCGTAATTTATGTTGGCTGCATAGATACCCGCGGAATCGTAAGACCAGGTATTTGCATTTTCCACTGTATTGCCGGAAATCGTAGTATCATTAATATATTCTGCCTGCATCAGCGTTTCAGCCGCCATCATGATTCCTGCAGATCCGGAATTCCGTACCAGGTTATCCGAAATTATATTGTTGTTACAATTATACTCCAACCCCGGACTGAAGGCATAACTGACAATACCATTGACCAGTACGGATTCCACCGTATTATTGCTGATGGTACTTCTCTTCGTGTTATGGAGGAGAATGCCGCTGTTATGACCATTGGCGCCGACATTGGAAATATGGACATTATTAACAGTGAATCCTTTGCAGCCGAAGAAATACGTTCCCACTTCTTTGGCACCCCGGAAGGAGAGATCGTGTATACTCAGATACTCCAGGAACTGAGTGACAAATCCCCACTGTCGCTGCCCGAGTTCCACTGAAATTGTGTTGGGATCAACATAGGAAAAAAGATAAATGGCTTGATCGCTCTCATCCCAGTACCAGTGTCCGGGCTGAGTTAAAGCATCAGGAGCTGCGGATAAGCCGCCGGGATCAGCCAGGATAAGGAAAAACTTTTCCTCCTTGCCGCTTGCATCCAATTGGCGTACCTCAATCGGAGCCTCAATTCCAGGTACCCAATGAATGTCGGGAGTACGGAAATATGTTATGCCTGAAACTGTGTTGTTTGCTGTATCCACAGAGGTCACCCAGAGGTTGCAGTAGACGCCACTGAGCTGCAGCAGGATTGCGCCGATCTTCACCCCATCCACCGGAGTGCTGGAATCAAAGCTGAGGGTGGACACAGAAGGTTTTGCGCTTCCCTTGTAAATGACAAGCCCAGGGTCACTATTCCAGGAAGGCTGAGTCGTTCTGTAAATATCGCCCTCTACATGTTCCCACTGCAGGGCAAGTGGAAAGCCGGAGTAGCTTCCGTCGATCATTGGCGGCAGAGCGCCCGGATCACCGTAGGCACCGAATTCAATGGGATAACAGCGTTCACCCGATGATCTGAACCAGATCTGATCATGCCAGGTTTCGCCCCGTTTAAAAAGGATCTGATCGCCCGGGCCAAAATTGCCGGCGGCTCCATTTACATGAATGAGGCTTTTCCAGGCCTGCCCCTCTGAAGTACCTGTGTTACTGTCATCGCCTTCAGTGGCATCGACATAGTATGTTGTGATGACTTCCGGCGGAGAAATTTCTTCACATGGCGTATCATCTTCCGGAGGTTCACCACAATAAAGAGGATCTTCCGGATCTATGCCATTAAGGGTGGAACTCAGATCCGTCAGGGCTCCTGAGGCACATTGCCAGGTGGCAAAGTCTATGGGTTCATCACAAACGTAATTTTTGTTCCAGCAAAATGGGGTGGCTGAACCAGCAGTATAGTCGTTGTTGTCGATTACATGGCGCTCGTCTGCAAAACCAGGCTTACCGTTCAGGACCGTAAAAAGCATCTGGCCCTCTCCTGCCTCCATGGTATTGTTTTCCACCGTGCAGCCTGAAGCATTTACCGTGGCTGAGAAGAAAACAACCTGGGCTGATTCCCAGGAGGTAACACCGTTGTTACGGAGGATATTATAGGTAATCTGATGCCCTTCGCCGGTGACGTCAATGCCGCCCAGGGAGTTGTTTTCAAGTATATTTCCATCAATGATCACTGGGGCAACACCGCCATCGACCATGATACCTCCACTACGCAACTCCTCCGACCCGCCATTACGAACAGTGTTGTTAAGGAGTTGATTGCCGGGGCCTGAATTGAGCATATAAATCCCAGCTGCGTCGTAAGAAAAGCTGTTGGCATTTTCTATGGTATTTCCTGTAACGATATTGTCGGCAACATTCTCAGCCTGCATCAGGAAGTCGGTGTTGAGCATGATTCCTGCAGAACCGGGAGAGGTAATGGTATTGTTTTCAATAACATTGTTTTTACTGTTATACAGTTCATAGTCCGGGCTCATGGCATAGACGGCAATGCCGTTGGCCAGCACGGAATCGACCGTACTGTTGCTGATGGTGCTGTTTTTTGTGTTACTGAAGAGGATACCGGTCTTATGCCCATTGGCTCCAATCTGACTGACATGGATGTTGCTCAGGCTAATGTTATTGCTCATGGACAAATACACACCGGCTTCTCTGAAACCGCGTATGGCAAGATCCTGGAAAGCGAGATGTTCCACTTGATTTCCCAGAAGACCATATTGAATTTGACCCACCTCCACCGTAACATCTGAATTGTTGACAAGATCACTGTCGGAATACAGATAGTGAGCTGCTTCCTCTGCATCCCAATACCAGTGACCCGGCTGGGTAAGACTGGACTGGCCTACGCTCAGCCCACCTGTTTCCGGGAGAGTAAGTTCAAATTTCTCTTCAATATTGTTTTCATTTAGCTGGCGAACTTCAATTGTAGCTCCGCCAAACCAATGATTTGTGAGATGTCGGAAAAAGGTAATACCTGAAACAGTGTTGTTCGTTTCATCCACCGAGGTTACCCAGAGGTTGCAGTAGGCTCCACCTCTTTGTATCAGAACTGCTCCGATCTGTACTTGACTGACTGGAGTGGTGGGATCGATGGCAAGGGTTGCAATGGAAGGCTTGGAAATACCATCATAGATGATAATGCCGGGATCTTTTGGGACATTTTTATCCCATATTTCCGTTGTTGTGCGGTATATATTTCCTTCCACATGTTCCCATGCAATGTCACCGGAAAAGGTACCGTCAAAAAGCGGAAGAGGATCATTCTCATCACCGTACGCTCCGTAGGTAATGAGATTTTCTGGAGTTCCCTTTGTCGTGGCCCATAAAAATTCACGCCAGGTTTCACCCCGTTTAAAGAGAACCTGATCACCAGGTGCAACAGGAATTACGTTATTTGTCCAGACTGTCCGCCAGAATGTCTTCCAGGGTTCTTCTATGGTAGTACCAGAATTCTGGTCATTGCCGTTTGTGGCATCAACATAGTACGTAACAGCAAAAGCAGTTGTAGAAAACAACCCCAGGGACAGAAATAATACAACTGAAACAATTGATGACAGAATCTTACGTTGTGAGCGAATTGACTGTTTCATTTTTTTTATTCTTGTTGAAGTTTTGTAACAAAAATTAAGGAATATCTTTATTACTATCATTTCCTTCTATTGCACTGTAGAGTCTCAATGTAAAAACAGTAACATACTACCCCACACACCTCTTACAGAAATAACTGATGGAACTGACAAGAAAAATCCTACTTCTATTTCTACCTGCAATTTTTATTCCGCACTACGGCCTCTGCAGCGAGAAGCTCTCCAGCACCAGCAACGACACGACGCCAACGTATAGTGCTGAAATCACAAGAAGTTTCCCCCGTTCCCGTGAGGTGTTCACGCAAGGACTTCTTTACATGGATGAGTCTCTTCTGGAAGGAACTGGGTTATATGGCCAATCAGCATTACGCCGGGTTAACATTCAAACCGGGTTCATTGAACAACAGGTTGCTCTTGCTGATCGTTACTTTGGTGAAGGCATAACCCTTTCTAATAATATGATTATCCAATTAACCTGGAAAGCAGGAATCGGATTTGTCTATGATAAATCGTCTTTTTCCCTTTTGCATACATTCGAGTATCCAGGTGAAGGATGGGGGATTACACGCAATGA
>JAYEOK010000052.1:7292-18132 GCA_034722915.1 Thermodesulfobacteriota bacterium
GTCATTTCTGCCCAATCCCTTGGAGCACTATCAATAACTGCTCCCACCATAGTTGTCTGATTTTTCCTTACCTTCCATTTTTCCTGCAGATGCAGTTTAAAACTATAACCAGCACCATGGATCACCGCATCAAAACTGCCATTTTGGATTTGAAGTTTTCTAGGTATGTCTGTGATACAAACACCGAACCGAGATATATCTTTAAGGGTACCGCCGCATAAACCATCTTCATCACAAATATACACGGTCATCCCATCCATACTGGTTCTAACGTATTGTCGTCTCTCCATTTTCCCTCCGGTATATATACTCCACGGCATCCGATACTTTTGAATTCCACCACCACTTTGCCTGGCCATTTCCACACCATTAAGGCGTCAGCCATGAATAGAGATATATGCTGTAATCCTGATGATGAACGGGAAAGCCGAGGCTCATTTAAAGTGTATCATCAATACGCAGGAATCATAAGATATTTTTGGGGATATGGAAATAATACAATGTAATCAACCTGAATTGCAGTAGCCTCTTCGGCAACACCCGGTATTTTCGACAAAAAAAAGACCAACGATTACAAGCCGTTCCGAAGATCACATAAACCAATGACCTGCTAATCGATCACTTCTGATTTTTTAAAAGTCATTTTACGTTTTGAAAATGCAGCCGGAGGTGTATCTTCACCTTCGTCTTCGTCTTCACCTTCGTCTTCATCTTCATCTTCATTATCAGTTTGCTCTATTGGCGGAATATAAGGGGGTGGCTCAAAAAAAGCTTCGGGATCATCCCCCCCCAATATTTCTTCATTAAATTCCGGCAAAGAAGCCTGATCCATTACTTTTACAGTTTTCTTTTTGGGGTGAACATACGACCTAGACTTAGGAGATGGTCTGGAAGCAGGCCCTTTGGATGAACTCTTCAACTCTTCCATAATGAGAATTTCATCTTTGCCTCTAACAGTAAGAATAACTTCCCCCCTCCTCACTTCTTTAAGTAAGGCAGTACCAATTGCATCGCCCTGATAGTAAATATCCTGAGTTCTCTTTTTCTTATCCTTGACAATTGCCATCTGTACATTGGCTTCTCCAGTAACAGTGCCCAGCAGGATAAAATCGATGGTTGTTGTTTTCAGGACTGGAGGAGGTTCGTTCTTTTTAACTGTTTTTTTAGATATTATTTTACCAAAAAGACCTCTCTTCACAATTATTGAGTAATTTTCGGTTTTTACTCTTACCTTCGACTTGTAGGTCTGTGGTGCAGTATTGCGTTGCCCTGTTTGTAAACCCACATCCCCGGTTGTCGCTGTTTTTTTTGTTGTATCCGCCACAAGAGCATTTTCCAGATATCTACAAAAGAACTCCACACCTCCTGCCACAAAAAAAGTCAGCAACACAAATGAAATAATTATGGTAGAACGTTTTACCATGGGCCCTCAGATGCCAAACAAAAAACTTGGCTTCTGTACACTCCCCTGCAAATAAAAAGGAAGCGCAGTACGTTTCTGCTGTTTCTTCATTTGAGTTATCATTCTTTGCGCATGCTGACTCTGTTTTAAAAGCTCCGGTAGCGCCTCGATTTCTCCTTTAAAAGAGAGGGTTGCTGCTTTTAGTGTTGAGCCCAGACCAAGGGTTCCTGAAAATGTCCCTTTCAATTCTTTACCATTAAATTTTCCGTTATCGCATTGCAGTTTTTTATCTTTCAATTCAAGTTCTGTTGTAAATTCTTTCAGATCAACTGAATTTAGCGAAAGAATAGGTAAAAGCAAACCAAAGCGCCCGTTAGCTAGAGTTATACTCCCTTTTCCATCAGCCTCATACGTCCCCTTTTTCCAGGCACCATGATAGTCTCCGCTTCCCGCCACAGTACCTGTTATTTCACGTCCAGTGGCTCTGGATAAAAAGGGGATACGGCCAGGATCGAGATCTCTTACAAGAATATCTTTGATGGTAAATTTTTTGTCGATTTTATCTACAATCAGGGTAAAACTGTGCTTCCCGCCAAAGGCATCAATTTTTGTTTCAAAACGTGACGTTGGTTCTGAAATATCCGGACTGATAAAAATATGATCGATTGAAAAAAGTTCCTGCTTTGTTGCAAGATTACTACTAAACCGTACATTATCCAGGACAAAACTGAACGGAAAACTGTAGCGAAATCCTTCAATGCTGCAATCTGTTCCAGCCAACAGCTGCTCCATGTGAACTTCACAATACAGCTTCACCTTTTCTGCCGGAAAACGAAAATAAAGCAAAACAGCACTCAACAAAAAAGTATACAAAAACAGAACAAACAAAAAAGATGATTTGCTTTTAAAAAAGCTCATCATTTTCCTCCTTTTTTAAAGGTGATGACCTGAACCACACATATGATACCCATCATCTTTTCCATGCTCCCGCATAGAGAGTCAATTGATACATTGATATTACCTGCGTACCGGTGTTAAAATTTACCTCATAGGTACTATTCCCCTTTATTTAAAGGAAATGTCAATATGTTTTTACTTAGGGCGCATTCAAAAATAACTTCGTATTCTGAGGCGCAATATAAACATTTAGAAAAACGCTATGCAATTATTTAATCCTCAACGTAGCTCGGCTACGCCTGCGGTTAAATAATCACAAATCATTTCTCTAAACATTCATCTTACACCTCATAATTACGAACTTATTTTTGAATGAACCCTTACTGCCAGTGAGTTGAATCGGTTCCATACTTATTTCTCGTATTTTTTTATTGCGCAGTCACGCAGGACTGCTGCCTCAGGCAGGGCCTTACGCATCCGGTTCAATTCTTCATCGTTGTCCAGCCAGTGGTGGAGTTCAGAAAGCATGATTTGTGCGTATTCAGTCTCACTCTCATCGGCAAGACTATAGATCATCCACGTGCCCTGCCGCTTCCGATCCACTAGTCCTGCATCCTCAAGAAGCTTCAGATGTTTAGATACTGTTGACTGGGCGAGTCCAAGAACCTTTTGAATTTCACAGACACAAAGTTCACCTTCCTGCAGAAGTTTGAGCACCCGAACTCTGTTGGGGTCGGACAGGGCCTTCATGATTCGAATGAATGTTTTCATAGTCACCAAATTACATTATCCACATATCGCTACTTAACGATACCCCTCAGGTGGTGGTTTTTGTCAATGATTTTTTTCCCAGGTAACTTAAAAACAAAAGGAATACCCATAAACCCGATAAGAGCGCAGAGAATATAGGTTTTCTCAAGCCCAATCTGATCAGCGACAAGGCCTATCAAAACCACAACCGCAGAGCGTGCCAGAAAGCTTATCATCATAAATACGCCATTAGCTGATGCAGATCCGTCCTCCGAATATTCCTGGATCATGGCCAACATTACCGGCGTAGTGGAAAGAAGGGAAAAGCCAGTAAGAATCAAAACTGGAAACCGCAACCAACCGGAACTGACGATAAAGAGCAGTAGCGAAACAGGTGCCAGGATCAGGGAAAAAAGAAGCATCTTTTTTCTGCCAAAATGATCACTGAGTGTCCCTATTGTCAGGATTCCGGCTACTCCAGCAGCCTCCAGTACTGACAATGAAAGCCCAGCAAGCCAAACGTCATCCGTCTTTCCTATAATATAAAGGGGCAAAAAAGTTGACATAGCGCCATGCATAAACCCACGAACAACGACAATACCCGTGAGAGGCAACAGCAACGCTTTCATTTTCCTGCAGGTTGCCCGGATAGATGGCGTTTCATGTTGTTCAGGTAAACCAGGAATATCTTTTAATTTTACATACATTATTGCAGAGGCCAGAATTCCGACGATCATTACCGGAAAATATCCATCAAATCCCAGGGTAGATACTGCCGCAGTTATAACTAAAGGCCCCACAGTTCTGGCCAGTTCACCTCCGGTCATATAAAAGCTCATCCCCCGACCGATCTTCATACCGGAAATGCTGTAGATCATTACCGGTGCCGGAACGTGAAATAGCGAGACACTCACACCGGTAACAAAGAGTAGAATCATCAATACAGCATAGTTAGGTGCCAGCCCAAGAAGCGACATTGGAATTGCGGTAAACATCGGTGCCAGAACAATAAAATACCTGAAGCTCATACGATCAGCGAGCTTTCCAATATAAGGATTCAACAACGCAGGCAACTGCATAACAGTGCTGAGAAACCCAGCCTGGGTCAAAGAGAGAGAGAATTTCTCGATTATAAAGGGGAGTAAAGGGGCGAGAAAACTTGAATAGATATCATGAATAAAGTGACAGACCGAAACCAGAACGACCTTGCCTGTCTGGAACTTCATGTTCCTGTCTTTTAGTCTGCTGCCTGACATTTTTTACCTTTTACCCCCATCACCGCCTTGAAATCCATTCTCTTCGACACGCAGATGCATCATTGATGGACAGTGCAGGGGCTCCCTCTGGGAGAGTATTCAAAAAACTCCTGGTCATACTAAGGGCGCATTCAACAATAACTTCGTACTCTGAGGCGCAATATAAACATTTAGAAAAACGCTATGCGATTATTTAATCCTCAACGTAGCTCGGCTACGTCTGCGGTTAAATAATCACAGATCGCTTCCCTAAACATTCATCTTACACCTCATAATTACGAACTTATTTTTGAATGCGCCCTAACCATAAAACAACTGAATTTTGTTCACACAGTTTTTTTATGAAACAGGCACTCAAATCACAAATCAGTTAAATGTGATGGCGTCATAAAAACTCTTCATCTGCTTCGTTGCTGTATATTTTCAAACCAGTCTCACTCATACTCAAAAAGTCTCTCAAATCGATTATCCAGTACAGTCAAATATTTTTCCTTCATCACCGCCGACAGGAAACTAATATCAAGCAGAGCTTCCCACGGCTTACGAATCTGCTTTAACTCCGTTAACACTTTGTTTATAATTCGATCATTCAATTGCAACCGATCTCGTCCAAAATAATCAACTAAATCATTCTGTCTCAATCTGTTCTTTTTCCCGTTTAACGGCAAAGCCAGCTCTTCTTCCGGTCGAGGTAAAACAATGGTTGTATTTAGCAGATCATAGGCTGGGGAAAGTGCGATAACATCGCCTTTGTAGATAATGGAAAAGTTTTTCAAGTGCATATCTTCATTACCAACCAGAAAACAAAACAGAGTCAGGCGAAACAATTTGAGCTTCTCAACAGCAGGAAACGTACAGTATGTATCTATCAAATCAGCAACTTTTTCCATACTTGATCGATATTTTGTATCACGGGATAATTCAGCAAGCTGGGCAAAATCTTCGACATGAATTTTAGATTTGCGTCCCAACCGATCAAACCGGCGAATAAAATAAGTCATTCCCTGATCACGCCCGTAAAGCAACCCATGTAGAGGTACTTCAATTCCAGCCAGTCGAGCAAATCGCATGGTGAGATCTTCATTTTCCGACACTTCCAGATATTCTGCAACCTGTGGTTTCAGAATATAACGCCCATCCTGCTCGACGAGGTCAAATTGATGCTTTTTTATATTCAATCGCGCAGACAGCTTGGGATGCACACCCTGAATGGACATCTTGTCTGAACGTGCTGCAGCTTCATGGCGTAATTCTTGTGCAGAAAACGGCAACTTTTTAAGCTTCGTCAGGCTTCTGGAGAGAAGCCTTAACCCTTTTGCAGAATATCGTCCACCACAAGCCTGATAGGTAATAGGACAACGATTCATGGATGGTTACATTCCCCGCAATGTTCCCGCACCGATACTGCGCCAACCGTATCTGAGCCAACCAGCAGCAATTGGCCAAAATGATCATTCCGGTCAAGTTTTTTCTGCCGCAACAAGGCCTCAAGTTGAAATCCCTCCGGCAGCAATCCATCAAAAAATGGGGGAAAACTATCAAACTCAAAAGGTTTTTTCCGCACGGGCATGGTTTGCGATATTGGAGGGCCTCCATAATCAGGTAAATAAGAAAAACGAAATCCACCTCCAGCTGGCAAGCAGGTAAGATGCCCTGTCAGTATATCCTGAAAAAACACATCAGCACTCTGCATCTGGATGCTCCTTCAAAAAACTTTCACGGAGTGGACTTTGGAGAGTCAATTCAATGTTAAGGGTTCATTCAACAATAACTTCGTAATTATGAGGTGTAAGATGAATGTTTAGGGAAACGATTTTCGATTATTTAAACGCAGGTGCCCCGCAGGAAATGCCCTTGGGGTGCGTAGCCGAGCTACGTTGAGGATTAAATAATTGAAAAGCGTTTTTCTAAATGTTTATATTGCGCCTCAGAATACGAAGTTATTTTTGAATGCACCCTAAGCAGCCGAAGAATTCTCAAAAGATTGTCTAACCGTACGCTTTGCTTGCCGCTTTCCAACTCATAAACCATGTTTTTGCCAACACCAGCCATTTCTGCAAGTTCAAGCTGCGTTAAACCACTACGTTTTCTATGAAACAGAATAATATTTGCCAACTGGTCCTTCACACGTTCCCCCTCTTTAGTGGGAAATAATAGCGCTTAAAGTAAAAACATACTACCATGCAGGCAAAAGTAAACTTTTCTCCCTACAAAACGGGAAAACAGAAAACAAAAGCACAAATAACAGAGCCGACTCCTCTAAAATAACTTTATTCCCCTGCGAACAGGGAAATATTAGCCATTGGAACCTTTTTCTCACAAGAATCCACACATGGAATTTATCAACAAGTTATCAATTTTTAGAGAACCAATATTTGATTTCTCAATTATTTTCCATGTTACTTCAATTAAATTCAGTGAATTTGTAAGTCTGGAATCTGCATGATATTGATGAGGTAATGCTCTGAATTCAGACAACCTACAAACTTCCATGTACAATGCGCTCTAATTCCTGGACGCCATATAACGGCAGGGACAGCAATGCATAGCTCACCTTCTGGTTTCCCTGGGCAGTTCTTATAATATTCTCTACATGTTGCAGACTTGGTGGATTAAGATCAAAGCGAATAGCCAGATTTGTATCGTTGCTGTAAACAAACTGTTGCAGTGACTTTAACGATCCACTGGTACCTGATTTGACCTCAACAGGTAAAACAACCCCTCCCAAACCGATCGCATAATCCACCTCGGCATTGCTGCTTTTTTTCTTCCGCAACCAGTAATGCAACAAGGGTTGATCAAGGCCTCCTGAGATATCGATTAAATGCTGGCCAATAAACTGTTCAGCAATTCCTCCCTCATTGACAAGCTGCCTCTCATCAAAAGCCGCCATGGTTCGCCAATCACAACCACAGATATGATTGACCAGACCAATATCCATAAAGATCAGCTTATATACGGTTTCGGAACTTTCAGCAGCAAGAGGAAGACCAGTACAATGGCTATGCTTCACCTGATGACATATTCTGGCCTTGGTAAGTAAAGAGATACCTTTTTTGACCTGACTGGCACGATCATCCCTGGAAATATTGGTATACTTAACCTTTTGCCCCAAAGATTTTGGAATGTAGTTAAATATTTTCTGAATCAGAAACAAATCATTTTGCTTAGTATATTTACTAAAATCATCCTGATAAGTGGACACAATTGACCGATGGACAGCAGCGACTTCCTGCAGTGATTCCCCATCACCAAAAACCTGTACCGCTTCAGGCAAGCCACCTACAAAGAAGTAGTCCCGTAATTTCTTCAAAAGTTGCTGGTGTGCAGCATGTGGAATTTCCTCAGATGATGGTGAGAGAGCGTCGAGGTAGGACAACAATGTCGGTTTGTTAACCGCTAGAAATTCCCGAAAAGTAAGCGGGTAAAGATGAAAATAGTCAACTCGTCCAACTGGCATTGAAAAGGAGTGATCGGCCAGGGTGAATTCCAGAAGTGAGCCAGCAGCAATAACAGGTAGCTCAGGATATTCCTCGTAAAAGTAACGCAATGCCTGCAAGGCGTGGGGAGTAGCTTGAATTTCATCTAAAAAAAGACATGAACCTGGAGTGTTGATAGAGCCCCCAGCAAGAACCTCAAGTTCCCGGATAATAATTGTCACATCCAGTGACTTGAAAATATCCTCCATGAAAAGATGCCTTTCCAGGTTTATTTCATGCAAAGACAAATTTGCTGACTCGGCAAACAATCTTACCAATGTAGACTTACCTACCTGCCTGGCACCTCTGAGAACTAAGGGTTTTCTTCTCTTTTTACCAAGCCATTGTAATAAATATCTAACAGCATCTCTTGCAAACATGACGGAACACACCTCTCTTTTGTCTAAACACTAGTCTAAAGAGGGCTATGTTTCAACCATTTTCGGCATCAGTCATTAGTGCCTTACTCCTCAAAAGCTGTCATAAAAAACAGGTAAGCGTAGACTCCGAGAAAATTAAAAGCTCGTTTAACGTTAGCAAGTTGGACATACCAACAAGGCACTTATGCCGGCCTCACTTACCGTTTACCGGTGTTAGTATTGTTCCCCCTAATCATATGGGAAAAAGTGAACTTTATTTCGTTTTTTTATTCTATCTTCAAATTACCCAATAGAAACAATGATTTTCCAAAAAATCATTTGCCGTAACACGGATTGTGGGGCAGGGATCGAACTAGCGACACACGGATTTTCAGTCATTATCTCCGAAGCTTCACAACCTCATCGCTTACGATAACATACTGAAATGGCAGACAATAAAACTTCTTGGTTTTAGCTGATTTTCTCTGTTTTTGCCTATTCTATAATGTTTTTATCACACAGATCCACACACAGAATTCTTGATAACACAACTTCCATCAGCAATTACAAGGAAGGATTTTTCGATCAAACAATCAATTTCTCAATACCCCAACCAGCGATTATAGCTTGGAATGGAATTTTCATTTTCATCGTCTTCATACTCCTGTTCTCAGGCAGCATGTGGTCTCTTACTACACTGTACTTCCCCCCCCGCCCTGCGGAGAATGAAACTAAACGTAGAGCACGACATCGCTCCCCACAGAGAACAATAAATTACATTTACACGAATATTTATACCATTTACAAACAATATGTTACAATGATGTTTTGCATGAATTATAAATAAAAATTGTTGCACACAAACCTAAAAAGTGCTTATATTCTTTTTAGGAGGTTATAAAATGAACACACTTGAAGAAGTCAAAAAACATTTACGCCCAGGCCAAGTTTATAGACGCGCAGATTTAACCAAATGGTCTCGAAGTGTTGATCGTCATTTGTCGCAACTGGTCACAGACGATACTCTTGTGAAACTCCGGCAAGGAGTGTACCTATACCCAAAACAAAGCCGTTTCGGGAAAGTACCTGCTGACCCTGACAAATTGGTTCGTGTTTTCTTGAAAGACGATGATTTCCTACTGACCTCACCAAATGATTATAATGCTCTGGGGGTTGGGACTACTCAGCTGTACAACTTGCGAGTTGTTTACAACCACAAACGTCATGGGAAATTCAAACTTGGCGGGCAAACTTTTGATTTCCGTGTAAAACCTCGATATCCGAAAAAAGTGACCCCCGAGTTTTTACTGGTTGATATACTCAATAACCTTGAAAATTTGGCTGAAGACCGCCATGAGGTTTTAGAACGCGTAAAAATGAAATTGCCCGAGATGAATTCCAAACGTTTGCGGTCAGCAGTTAAGCGTTTTGCAAAGTTATCAGCAAAGAAATATCTGGAGAATATGCCCCATGGGATCTGATCCTTTTCTCCACGAACTAAAGGATTTCGACGAGCTCATCCAAGTTGTGTCAGGTGAGCACGAGATCGCTCCACAGCTTATAGAGAAAGATTACTGGATCATGCACTGCCTTTTTGGCCTTACATCCCAGGGATTCAGCTTTCAGCTTAAAGGTGGAACTTCCCTGTCAAAGGACTACGGCATCATAGACCGTTTTTCAGAGGATATTGACATTCAGATTGACCCACCTTCTGGAATGGATGTCAAGTGTGGCAAAAATCATACAAAAAAATCCCATATTGAATCCAGACTGAAGTATTTTGAGTGGTTGGCTGGTGAAATCAAAATACCAGGTATTGATACTGTTGAAATTGACCCTGCGTACGATGATCCAACGGGAAGATGTCGAAATGTTGGCATACAATTGAAATACCCCAGTATGCTTGATCGATTTAAGGGGGTAAAGGATGGAGTGTTGCTGGAAGTAGGTTTTGATGACGTAGAGCCCAACGATCCAGTAAATATCTCTTCTTGGGCTTACAGTAAGGCAGCCAGTCAAAAAAGAATTCTATTTGCAGATAACCTTGCGTATGGCATTAAATGTTACCGGCCAGGGTACACCTTTGTTGAAAAGCTCCAGACAATCTCTACTAAATTTCGATCGTAACAGAAGGCTGGTGGATTTCTGAACAATTTCCTGCGACATTACTATGACCTATACTGTCTATTAGAAAATCCTGATGTTCGTAAGTTTATAGGAACAGCTGAATATGTCACACACAAGGAGAAAAGATTCCGAACGGGTGATGAGCTTGAAATAAAAAAGAATGAAGCCTTTCTATTGAGTGATCCAGAAGTCCGTGCACAGTATAAAGTTGAATATGAGAAAACCGCAGATTTATACTATAAAGGTATAATTCCGTTTGAATCGATTCTAGAACGAACACAGCAGAACATAGACAATATGTAAGGAGTAAGGCCAGAACAGTGGCTCAGTCTTTCTGCCGCTGTGTTTCCGCTCTAGCCCGAGTTTCCTAGTTACAAAAAGACAATCCAATATCTACAATATTTACAGAGCATTAAAGAGTGCGTGGCCTTACCCTAATTTGACTGCCTGTAATTTGGAGACCAGGGTGTCAACAACAACAATATCGTCTACAGACGTAGAACCCTTTTCACCATTTAAAAAGAGTAACTCCACATAACTCTCGCCAAAGAGATCTGTGAATCCCAGAAT
>JAYEOK010000053.1:0-4893 GCA_034722915.1 Thermodesulfobacteriota bacterium
GACGTTGTTTTCCATGCGGCAGCATATAAACACGTTCCAATGCTGGAAACAAATCCGGCGGAAGGTGTTTCTAATAATGTCGCGGGAACCAGAATGATAGTTGATGCCGCAGATAAGTATGGTGTGGAACGTTTTGTTCAGGTTTCCACAGACAAGGCAGTAAACCCTGCCAATGTTATGGGAACTACTAAGCGAATTGGTGAATTGTATTGTCAGAATTTTAATGACCGCTCTGATACCCGCTTTATAACCACCAGGTTTGGAAATGTTTTAGGTTCAGCCGGGTCAGTTGTCCCGCTTTTTCAGCGACAGATTGAAGACGGCGGGCCGGTGACGGTGACTCATCCCGAGATAACCCGTTATTTCATGACCATTCCCGAGGCAGTCAGTTTGATTCTCCAGGCTGGTGCTATGGGAACAGGAGGAGAAATTTTTGTTTTGAATATGGGTGATCCGGTGCTTATCAGGCACCTTGCTGAGCAGATGATCACCTTATCCGGTTTGAGAGTGAATGATGATATTGAAATAACTTATACCGGGTTGCGTCCTGGAGAAAAATTATTTGAAGAGGTTTTGCATGAGAGTGAAGATCTGCAGCAGACCAGCCATGAAAAGCTTCTCCTTGCCAGCAGCCGCCAGGTCGACTGGAACTGGCTCACTGCAGAGCTTGATAAACTTCAGCAGGCTGCAACATCCAGAAATGTTGATGTCTTGAAAGAACATTTACGAAATATTGTCCCGGAATATCAAGAGAATTAGAGGCTATTCGTTGAATCCCCATGCACAATATTCATTGAAACCGTTTGCAATTATAGAAAGTTTCATGCGCAACCGTCAGCTGATCTGGCAGATGACCAAGCGGGAAGTTACAGGTCGATATAGGGGGTCAGTGCTTGGGCTTGCATGGTCATTTTTTCATCCTCTTATTATGCTCGCAGTCTATTCTTTTGTTTTTAGTTTTGTCTTTCAGGCTCGTTGGAATACTGGTGGTGGAAGCAAGGCTGAATTTGCTTTGGCTTTGTTTGTTGGCATGATTGTGCATGGCCTTCTTGCTGAGTGCATAAATCGTGCCCCTGGTACCATACTCAGTAATCAGAGTTATGTGAAAAAAGTTGTTTTTCCATTAGAAATTCTTCCCTGGATAACCATGGGATCAGTTCTGTTTCATCTAGCAGTAAGCCTTTTAGTTTGGACTTTTTTTTTCCTGATCATCTATCATACACTGCATTGGACTGTTCTTTTCGCCCCGTTTATATTTTTGCCGCTTATTTTGTTTTCAATGGGATTGTCCTGGTTTTTATCCGCTATTGGGGTGTATCTTCGTGATATCGGCCAGATCACAGGAGTCGTAAGTACTGTTCTTCTTTTTATGTCTCCTGTTTTTTACCCGGCATCAAGGTTGCCGGAACCATATCGTACCCTTCTTTATCTGAATCCTCTAACATTTATCATTGAACAGATGCGGGAGGTACTGATGTGGGGGAATATGCCTGATTTCCCTGGATTATTAATTGCACTTTGTATTGGATTCCTTGCAGCATGGCTCGGATTTGTGGCCTTTCAGAAAACGCGTAGAGGATTCGCCGATGTACTCTGATTCAGGTAAGAGTGATGAAAATAGCAGAAGTGATATTGCCCTGAAACTTGAAAATGTAAATAAGTGCTTTCAGATATATGATAAACCTCATCATCGACTGCTTCAGGGGATTTTTCGTGCAAAAAGAAAATATTATAGAGAATATTGGGCTCTGAAGGACATTTCTTTTACAGTTAAACGAGGTGAAACTGTAGGAATTATTGGTAGAAATGGTGCTGGTAAATCTACTCTACTGCAGATTATCTGTGGAACCTTAGCTCCAACCTCCGGTACCCTTGAAGTTAATGGTCGTATTGCAGCATTGCTTGAGCTTGGCGCTGGGTTTAATCCGGAATTTACAGGTCGCGAGAATGTGTTTTTAAATGGCGCCATACTGGGACTCTCTCAGGAGGAGATTAACAATCGGTTTGATGAGATTGCTTCTTTTGCTGATATTGGTGATTTCCTTGAACAGCCTGTTAAAACCTATTCCAGCGGTATGTATATACGATTGGCATTTGCTGTGGCAACTTGTGTTGATCCTGATATCTTAGTTGTTGATGAGGCATTGGCTGTTGGGGATGTTAAGTTTCAAGCCAAGTGCTTTCGTCGTTTTGACGAGCTTGTTGCCGACGGCACTACCATTCTTTTTGTAACCCATTCCACAGAACAGATTGTTCGTCACTGCTCCTGGTCTATTCTTATTGAACAGGCAGTAATTCAGGAAATGGGAGACTCCAAAGATGTTTCCAATTATTATCTTGATTTATTGTTTGGAGTGGACAGGGAAAAACCGGCAACTGATGTAAATATTGATTCGGACTCTGCTGCTGAGACCGGTGATGTAGTGCAAGCAGACAGTGCATTGGATAGTACTTTCGAGAAACGATCAACATATAATCAGGATGAGTACAGATGGGGCAACGGTGATGCTGAAATTGTCGATTACCTCGTCACTCGGGATGGAACAACGAATATCGCATCACTTGAAGGGATAGAGCCTTTTCGGGTAATTCTGGCGCTTGTTTTTCATGTCGACGTTGAAGAACCGATTTTTGGATTGACTATAAAGACCCCGGATGGAATAACTATTTGCGGTGAGAATTCCAGGGATTGTATTGGTGAACCAGCACCTCATTCTGTGAAAAAAGGGGATCGGGTTCAGGTGAGTTTTTTCTTGAAGCAATTTTTCTGTCCGGGTGATTATCTTTTGTCAGTTGGAGTAGTTGAAGAAAGAGACGGCGAACTGGTACCGATGGATAGACGGTATGATTCAATTTATTTACATATTACAAGCGATAAGGCATCATATGGATTGGTTGATCTCGGGATTCGTGTAGAAATAAAATGAAGGGTTATATTTTTGATACACAAGCACAGTTTTGGCATCGTTCCGGTTTTGATGGAATTGATTATTCTGATGGACAGGAAATTGAACAGCGTATTTTTGATATTATATCAGAAACATCTGATCGCTCGGTGTTGTCTGATGAATTAAGGCTACAGATTACAGACTGGCCGACAGAATATCACCTCAGTAACTTGCGTCATTGTCTTTTGCGTCCACTGGAAATTCAGTCTGGAGATCGTGTTCTGGAACTCGGTTGTGGATGTGGGGCCATTACCAGATATCTTGGTGAAATCGGAGCTGATGTTGTTTCTGTTGAAGGAAGCACGCAGAGAGCACGAATCGCTGCACAACGGTGCCAGGACTTGGATAATGTCAGTGTTGTATTAGACAATCTGGTATCCTTTAATACAGAACAGCGTTTTGACTGGGTACTGCTCATCGGGGTACTGGAATACGCGCCATTATTTTCAGAATCTGTCACCGGCAACCCTGTCCAGAAGTATCTTCAATCCTCTTCTTCGTTTCTCTCTGAAAGTGGTAAATTAGTTGTTGCCATTGAAAATCAGCTGGGTCTGAAATATTTCAATGGCTGCGGTGAAGATCACGTTGCCAAGCCGTTTTTTGGGATTCATGATTTGTATAATGACAAGACTCCAGTCACATTTGGAAAAGAGGAGTTGCAACTGGTTTTGCGTCAAGCTGGCTTGCACAGTTTGGATTTCTATTATCCATGGCCGGACTATAAGCTTCCTGCCGTTGTTCTTCATTCTTCAGCGTTCACCCAGCCGGGTATGAATATCAGTGATATTCTACTGCGATGTACTTCTCGTGATTATGTTGGAAGTTCCCGACGTGTTTTTTCCGAGCAGTTTGTCATACCTGTGTTAGAGCGAAACGATCTCTTAGAGGATTTGTCGAATTCTTTTCTTGTTGTTGCCGAGAAGGATGTTCCTGATAAAAACTCAGAGAGAGAGGCGTTTGCCTGGATTTATTCCTGTAGCTGTAGACAAAAAAGCCTGGGGGTGGAAACGATATTTCTTCGTCACCGAGACCCTGCTATTACTGTCGAAAAGAGGCGTTTGGATCAGAATACCACAGAGCCTGTTATATTGACTGGCGAATGTACTGTGGTTCATCATTGTGGTAAAGGTCGGTTTGTTCAGGGAGACTTGCTCGTCCGCAATATCATAAGGAAAAGGGCAGATAGTGTGTCGAACCTGGAGATGGCAGAAGCCTTTCTTCCATGGTTTGATGAGGTTTTAAAACTTGCCGGCCATACTGATGGTGACTCGGGAAATTTTCTTGAAAAGCTGTATCTTTCAGGGAAATATATTGATGCCACCCCTTTTAATTATATCCGTACTGAGAGTGGTGGATATGAATTGTTTGATACTGAATGGGAAGTTGATGGCGAGATTCCACTTGGCTGGTTGCTCTATCGTACTGTGGTTTGGGGGTGGTTTGGGACAGTTCCTGATAATCGACAGCATGTGCCTAAAAGTGTCTATGGTATTATCAAAAATATTTGTGCAGCAAGGGCTCTTGAAGTGTCTCCTGCCAGCATGATGCAGTGGCGGGAAATGGAGTTGTCGTTTCAATATGTTGTTTTAAATAAACAGCATGGGAGTATTTCGCAGTTCTTGTTATCAGAACCTGGAGATTGTTTCTCTTATATAGATAACCAGCAGCAACGAATAGATTTGCTTGAGGCACACCTTGGAAGCATGCAGCAGGAGTTGCGTTCTTTGTATTTGTCTTCCAGTTGGCGATATAGCTGGATTATTCGTAGTGCCGGAAAGTATAAACTAAGAGCGGCCTCGTTATTTCGTAAAATTGGAACAGCAGGTAATCCTGCTCATGCTGTTTCTAAGGTGATGGGTATCTTAAGGCAGGATGGCTGGAAAGGCATTCAACTGCGTGTTGCATATGCCTTACATGGATCATCAGAAAAAAGTCTGGTTCCTGT
>JAYEOK010000054.1:0-4831 GCA_034722915.1 Thermodesulfobacteriota bacterium
AAGGTACTTATGCCGGCTTACCGTTCATCACCGGTGTTAGATAGTATGAGAATATTACAATTATTTTTTAATTGTCCTGGCTGGAATTGGAAATTCAGAGAGTTGTTCATTGCTATTTCAAAATATTTAAGTAAACTGTTATAGTAAGTTCGTATAATGTTATAGTTAAATTTTTCTCATTAATAATGAGAAAGGTTTTTAATAATTTAAAAAAGGGTTGGCATGATGATTTTTCAGACACAGAATTTAGTTCGTTTTGTATTGGCTTGTAGTCTGCTTGCATTAGTCGTTGGAAGTGTGGGCTGTTCCAGAGAAAATCCTGAAGAAATGTTTCAGCAGGGCATCGATGCCATGACAGCAGATAATCTGGATGAGGCGGTAATCTGGTTTAAAAAGGCAATACAGCAAAATTCTAAAATGGCCATAGCCCATTACAAACTTGGAGAAGTCTATCGGAAAAAGGGTAATCCTAAAATGGCTTTTGCTCACTTAAGCCAAGCTGTTCAACAGGATCCTAAACTGGCTGAGGCCAGGAAAGAGTTGGCTTTACTTCTTGTGGAAAATCAGGCACTTGATAAGACGGTGACGGTTTGTAAACAATATCTTGAAGTAAATGGAGATGATGAGGACATTTATCTGATACTTGGCAACGCTCTTGCGTACACAAAAAAAGTTGATGAAGCTGTTGAAGTTTTGAGAAAAGGCCAGGCTATTTATCCTGAAAATACCACCCTTGTAATGAATTTGGCTAAACTGCTGGTCATGAAAGGGGACGTGGAAGAAGGACGTGCCATGATGGAGGAACTGGCCGCCAGGGAGACGGATAATATCCCAATTCAGGTTGCTACAGCCCATATGTATGAAGCGTTGGAACGATATGATCTTGCAGTGATGACACTTGAGGCCAGTAAAGAAAAATTTCCGGAAAATCCGCTTCCATATCTTGCGCTGGCGCAATTGGCTTTGAAAAAAAATCAGCCTGACAGTGCAAAGAATATCATTCTCGATGCTGAAAATACCGGTGTGAAAGATTCCCGTCTGTATAGATTGTATGCAATGATTACTCATCGCCAGGGAAACTCCGATGAGGCATTGAGATATTTTGAAAAGAGTGTTGAAGCAGCAAGTGATGAAACCCGCATAGCCAATCTGATGATTTTGGCAGATTACAACACGTATCTTAAAAATTATAAAGAAGCCCAGAAGATTCTGGAAACGATTATTGCAGAAGATGCCAGCAAGAAACAATTGAAATCCAAAGTGGTAGAGCTTTTCATTGCTCAAGGTGAGTATGACCAGGCACGTATTTCAGTTGATCATCTGCTGGAAGAAGATTCAGGCGATGCTCGGGGGCATTTCCTGAAAGGCATGATGATGATGCAGGATAAAGATGTTGCCGAGGCAAGAAAGGAGTTTTCCATGGCAAAAGAACTGGCGCCTAACGTTGCTGAAAATCAGTTTTTGTATGGAATGACCTTTTTGGACGAGTCTGAACAAATTTCCATCACTGAGATAAGTGAAGCATTGAAGAAAAACCCGAAACTGTACAAAGCTCGTATGGCATTAGCTGAGCTTTATGCCAGAAAAGGTGATCTGCAACAAAGTCTTGATGAGTTGGATAAAATTCTCTCCAGGCAAGATGACACGAAGCAACTTGATAAAGTTAGTGAAAAACAGATTGAGTTTGTCAAGGTAAGAGTTCTGCGAATTGTAGTATTGATGAGAATGAACAAGCCTGAGGTCGCCCTGGAAGATGCCAAATTGTTGCTGGAGCTTCAACCGGAAGATTCAGGACATATATTTCGCCTGGCTGAAATATATTATTCTACGAAGAATTTAGATGAGGCTTTACCCCTTTATGAAAAACTACAGCAGGAAAAACCTGACAGTATTCAGTTATTGAACAGGATTGTTGGTGTATTTATGCTGAAGAAGGAATATGAGAGGGCACTGGAAGAAGTAGATGCCTTCTTGGCCAAGTATCCTGACAATGGGGCTGCAATACTCGTTAAAGCAAAGATTTATTTTTCTCAAGGACATCTTGATCTTGCCGAAAACATTTTGCTTCCTGAAGCAGCCAAAGGTGAAGATCTCGAACCAGTTGTTATGTTGGCAGAAGTATATAAGAAAAACAAAGATAACGATAATGCCTTAAAATATTATGAGAAGGCTGTAGAGTTAGTTCCTGAAAATGTGGTAATCAGAATGAAGCTTGCTGATTTTTATTTACAAGGTGGGCAAAGTGAAAAGGCAATTGAAAGTTATGAAAAGGTGCTCGAACAGAAAGAAGATTTTCTTCCTGCTATGAATAATCTCGCGTATCTCTATACTGAAGAGAATAAAAATCTTGATCGTGCGTTGGAACTTGCCAATGAAGTAGCCAGGAAACTTCCTGACAATCCAGATGTCACTGATACACTTGGCTGGATTTATGTTATGAAAAATATGTATTCCCAGGCAGAACCCTATTTACAGATCGCAATAAGCGCTAAACCAGATAATCCAACGATTATATACCATATGGGAATGCTGCGATTTGGTCAGAGAAACACACAGGATGCAGAAAAGTTGTTAAAAAATGCAATCCAAAAAGGTATCAGCGGAAATGAGCTGGCTCAAGCCAATGAAGCCCTTGCCGACCTGCAACAGTCAAAGGAGAAATTTCAGAAAGCTATATCTGAAAAAGAAAAGGGCAATGCATCTCAGGCTATAGCACTCTATGAAGAGATTCTGGCTTCTGAAGGTTTCAGCGGTGAGGCTGCTGCTGATCTCGCCATGCTCTATGCCGAACAGGACAAAGATATCACCAAAGCCTTGGAACTTGCCCAAAAGGCCTATGATGCACAACCTGCAAACCCGCATGCTGCGGATGCTTTAGGTTGGGTTTATTATCACCAGGGCTCTCTTCTTATGGCAAAACAGTATATTGAGCAGGCAATTGAAAAAGATAAAGCTTATGGGCCTGCCTATGTACATCTCGGGGCAGTATACCTGAAAAAAGAAGAGCCTGAAGTCGCGAGAAAAAAACTTGAAACTGCCAAATCTATGAAGTTGTCTGTGGCTGACCAGCAGCTGGTTGGCAAATTGTTGTCTGAAATTAAGTAGAAGCGGTTTTTGGTATACCTATGTGGTAGGCGGTAGGAGGTATACGGTTTACGGAAAAGATAAGAGCAAAGAACCGTATTAATCGTTCTGTTTTTTCTTTTACCGCATACCGTATACCGCAAGCCCCAAGCCGCGCTGTTAAGGTATGAAAAGAATATCCCCAGCTTTCAATTGAAAATCCACATCAGGCTCTTCCCCTTCCAAAGCCTTATCATAATTATACGGAAGGTTCTTCTGCTTTCCATCAACTCTGCGAATGATAAAAATATCGTTTGTATCTGCAAAATCATTCATTCCTCCTGCCTGGGCAATGGCTTCAAGCGGAGTTATAGGTGGTGAAAAGGGGCGTAGGCCGCGGCTGTTGCTTCCTGGCCCTGTAATGGTAAAAGTTTGCTGAGCACTAATTGGATTACCTTGATCGTCAGTTGCAACTATTGTTTCTCTGGCAATATGAACAATGTCCCCTTCATTTATAATGGGGAATGACATTTTATTTCCTGGCTCAGCGTCGAGAAGGGCCTGCATGTTGAACATATCCCTCCCGCCATCTGCTCGCAGAATTTTTATATTTGTGAGATTAGCATTGTCAGATTCACCTTGAGCCATGATTAAAAGATCAAGAAGGCTCATTCCTTTAGGGGCTGGATAACTTCCAGGGCTGTTTATCGCACCAAAAATTCGTATACTTGAAGCGTTGAGATCCGATTGAGACCCACTTATATTTTCTGAAGTAATCAGGAGGGGGATAAAGACAGTATCATTTTCCTTGAGCTTCGGTAATATTTTAGTATCTCCCTTTAGGAGATACTGTTGAATGTCAGCTGGTATTTTTTTTGTCTTGCCGTTAATACGACGAGAGATGGATACCTTTGATAGATCGGCATCTTCCAAGATGCCTCCTGCCTGGCTTAAAATAGCCTGAATATTAGCCGCTTCTGGTATGTTATACCAGCCAGGAGTAACTACATGTCCCAAAATTTGGATGTAATGTCTTTTCTCGATAAGGTTGACTGATGCCATGTCACTCTTGGAAAGGTACTTTGGTAAATTATTGGTGAGTATTTTACTGATTTGTTCAGTCGTGAAACCGGTGACTTTAATGTTTCCCTGACTGGGAAGGAAAATATATCCGTGTCTGTCAACTTCTACTTTTTCTTTAAAAAAGTTTCTTTCAGTGGGGCTGAATTCACTGGAGACCTCTCTTGGAATAATTACATACAGGAGGTCGCCGTTGTCGATGACTTTACTGGCAACAAGATTAGTTTTATCTGGAGAATCTGATTTTGCCTGGGAGGGAGAATGGTAAATCGTAAGGCAAAAGAAGAGGAAAATAAAAAATAATGATATCTTAGAAGATAGATAAGGAATTGTGGGATGTAATGTTTTTTGCATAGGATTATCAAATAGGTTGTTGGGCGTGGGGTGGGTAGCCTGGATAAAGGCTGCTATTTTTAAAGATATTTTATCGGAGTGCCTACCACCCGTCAATGAAAAAAATGCAGTGGTATATAAAAAATGGCCGCATAATTGCAAACGTTAATCCCAGGCTATCACTTCATATCATTTCACGCAAGTACTCAAGATTTTCTCATTATACCATTCCCGCAGTATAAAGTGTTTTGCACTGGTATCGTGGCGCAGGCTCTTATGCATTGACTACATTGCGATGTAACCTGGCAAATTATTTCATGGGAACCGGGCTCTTCTGTCCACTAATTCGCTTAGG
>JAYEOK010000055.1:0-4829 GCA_034722915.1 Thermodesulfobacteriota bacterium
AGTAAAGAACAAATAAACACCCTGGCTGAAACCTTACGTAATCTGCCAGACATGAACGTGAATTTTGCAAATGGCCTTATTTCTCTTGTAAAAAATCGATTCGCGCCCCTGCAGGAAGGTGAGCAGGAGGAGGAACGTATCGATAATCGAGAAACTCTTTTTCATTGGTTTGAGGCTGGAAAAATAACGAAACGGGAACTCAAACCCTTTTCAATCTTTGAAGTAGTAAACAAGGCTAACAGCAAGCAAATGCTCAACTCCTTGAACAGTTTCTTACGCTTTTGCGGCCATAAAGGTGTTGTTTTACTGCTGGATGAGCTGGAAACAGTTATTGTTCAGGCCACCTCCATCCGTAATGCAGCCTGGGAAAATGTACGACTGCTCATCGATAACACAGAACAGGCATCATACTTTCATATCTTTTTTGCCATTATTCCTGAAGTGTTATTGTCGGAAAAAGGCTTTAAATCGTACGATGCCTTATGGAGCAGGGTTCGTTCTATTGGTCAGCAGGAACAACGATTGAATTATCGCGGAGTGTTGGTTGACCTTCACCGTACCCCCTTAACACCTGATGAATTAGTCAAGCTTGGACAATCGTTACGACAGATCCATCAGATATCCTATCGTTGGGATGCCACTGATTCGGTTCCGGACAAACTGCTCCTGGATATCTGTGCAAATCAGAAAAAAATGGGCCTGCTTAGCGAAGTCAGGCTGTTTGTTAAGCAGGTCATCCGTTTATTGGATATGGCTGAACAGGGTGAAGATGTATCCAATAATCTGGATCTTGATGAACATATTGTCAGCAGCCAACAGGAGCTGGAGCAGGAAAAAGTAGAAAAGCTACAGCCAAGCTGGGATAATTAGTGCCTTACTCCTGAAAAGCTGTAATAAAAAACAAGAAAATTTGAGAGTATTTTAACATGAATAAGTTCCAAGTATAACCAAGGCACTTATACCCCTCAAGGGGGTACTGAAAAGAGTTCAGTAAACTTAATAGTATTTCCGATTGAACCGGGTTAGCGCAATGGATATGGAAGATTTCTCCAGCCTGCTGGAAAACAGTGACAATTTTCTCTTGAGAAGAGCGGTGGAGCGCCTGCGGGACGGCCTTTTCGATCCATTCGCTGTGCAGCTGTTAACCGCAAGGGAGACGCAACTGAACACAGCTTTTGATAAAGGTGTACATGCGCTGACTCGCAATGAATCACCCCATCTTTGTGTCTGTGGCTCTTATGGCCAGGGAAAATCCCACAGCCTGACATACATCCGTGAGCGCGCGCTCGATCAGGGTTTTGTCACCAGTCTCATCAACCTCGACCCCAGAGAAATTCCCTTTCATGATTTCCAGCAGGTGTATCGCGCTCTGGTGAGTGGGATTCGTTTTCCTGGAAGTGATGACACCCTGGTACAGTACTGGAAAAAATGGACTAGTAAGCAAAAACAAAATCAAAAAATCTCCAGGGATAATCGTAAGGGGCTGCCCGCTTGTATCCCTGATGCCATGCCTCATTTTTTCAAATCTGTGTTAACTGCTCTTGCCCGAAAAAACATCCCACTTTCCACAAAACAAAAAAGACTGAAAAAAAATATCACCTTCCGGCCTCGTGAATTCCCCTGGATTCTTGCCAATGCCTTAAAGGGTGAAAGTCTGCCCGTGTTTCGTCTTCGCCATGCTCTGAAATATCGACAAGTACCATTTTACAAGGATGCCTCCCTGGTTTGTAAAGGATGGAATCCCTTTTTTCAGGCGGTTTGCAGCCTGGCTCAAATGTTTCAAAACATGGGTTTCAAGGGCTGGGTGCTGCTCTTTGATGAAGGAGAATCCATTGGCCAGCGCCCCATTAATATTCGCCGCAAAAGCTATACAATCCTGGATCATTTCTTTTCCCCAGCATCTCCTGTGCCCGGACTCTATCCAATATTTGCCTTTACTGATGATTTTTTCAGGCAGGTACAGGACGAAGACTATGAACGAGTTTACACCAGACAGGAGCAGGAACTGCCCTATTTTGAAAAAAATTATGGCAAGGCCTGGCACCAATTAAACTATCACCATCTACATGACCTTGGTGCAAAAGATTGGCAAAACCTGGTGGCCAAACTGATTCGTCTGCACGCAGGAGCCTATGACTGGAAACCATCAGCAAAAGAAATTTCAGACAATATGGCTGCTGTTTTGAAAACAACAGGAGAACAGGAGGCCAGGTTAAAGATCAAGGCTTTTGTCGAGCATCTGGATCTTGCTCAACAAAAGCTGGTTTTGACACAACAGTAAAAAGAAACACTATTAAATCACCACAAAGGAAGAAGTTATGAAAAAATGTCTGCCCCTGCTTATGATTCTTGGAGTATTGACAAGCTGTTTTTTACCTGACCGAACTGTATCGGCAGCAGGATATCAAGATGCGTTGGTGGAAACCCTGAAAAAGGGGCCGTCAACCGCCCTGAACCTCAATACTCATGGTCGAAAGGCTGCGGATATCGACATAAAACTCTCTGAACTCTACCATGGTCACAATCTGGAACCATTCTGGATAGAGAATGGCAAATGCGATATCCGTGGCTCCCAAATCCTTAGCGTGCTGACAGATGCCGGTAGTCACGGGCTTGATCCTGCCGATTATTTTGTCAAGAAGATTGGTCACTTCTGGAACAAGACAGACACTGTAAGCCTGGTGCGACTGGATGTACTGCTCACCTTGGGCATGATGCGATATGTGGCGGATCAGCAGGAAGGCCGTATCCAACCATACCAGATTGATCCAGAACTTTTTGCCGCTGCCAGTGATATCGAGGTGGACTGGAATGTTCTCATGAAAGCCGCTTTCAATGCTCCAGACATGAAAACCTTTCTGGAGCAGCAGGCACCTCCTTTTATTCAGTACCGCGCATTACAAAAGAAGTTGGCCGACTACCGAATCATTGCAGCCATAGGAGGCTGGCCGTCAATACCAACCGGAGAGGTTTTAAAGCCGGGCATGACAGACCAACGAATCAGGACTCTCCGAAAAAGGTTGGCTGTGACTGCAGATTTGAGTGCGGCAGATATAGACAGTAGCGAGTTTGATCCGGCTCTGGAAGAGGCTGTCAAAAAATTTCAAAAGAGGCATCACCTGGGTTCCGACGGGGTGGTCGGCAAACAGACACTCGATGCCATGAACATACCGGTAGGAACCAGAATTCAACAAATTATCATCAATATGGAACGATATCGCTGGCTAAAGCGATCCATTATGGATGATCGCCTTGTCGCTGTTAATATAGCAGGCTTTGAGGCTGTAGCAGGCAGACCAGGAAATTTCGACGTGAGAACGCCTGTAATCGTCGGTAAACCCTACCATAAGACACCTGTTTTCAATGATACCATAAAGCATGTGGTATTTAATCCCTTTTGGACTCTGACGCCAAGTATTGCCCGCAATGAAACGTTGCCGGAACTGAAAAAAGACCCCCTTTATCTTGAAAAAAACGACATGCGGCTTTTCCAGGGCTGGGACGCGGATTCCCCAGAACTGGATCCTGCGGCCATTGACTGGAGCCAGGTCTCGAAGCAGAATATGAACAAGTACCGGGTACGACAGGATCCTGGACCGAACAATGCCCTTGGTACATTAAAAATCATCTTTCCAAATAAATACCATGTGTATCTGCATGACACACCGGCACACAGCCTGTTCAAGCAGAAAAAACGTGCATTCAGTCATGGCTGTATCCGCATGGCAAGACCTGCAGAAATGGCCGCCTGGGTACTGGGCGGAGAAAAAAACGGATGGGATCTGGCGCGGATCAAAAAGATTATTGCGGAGCGAAAACGCCATATTGAAGTGCTGGATCAGCCGGTTCCTATCTACATATTGTACCGCACTACCTATGTAAACCCTGGAGATGAGACTCTATATTTTCACGAGGATATATATGGTCGTGACAAGCTTCTTGCCAGTGCCTTGTTCGCCCCGAACAGATGAGAGTGCATGCTCCTGAATACACAGGTACGGCTATTAGTGACGTAACAGAACGAATTTCAAACGCAATCAAGCCTGAAGCAGAAAATATTCGAGCATATCTCTGCCTGGACCGCTACCAATATTTAAAACTGCTGTATGGCTTTTGCCGACAGCCAATGACCTTACAATATCAATAAAATATTTTTTTCGATTCCTGACTGCTTTAGGCGCTTCTTGCTTATGAAAATACTTATCATATACTTGCAACTCCAACTCGGGTGATAGCCATTTTGTGTAGATTTTATCAATAATTTCATAGTCGCCGGCATAACCATGTGGTTTATGGAAAGCGTGACCTTGAATTGTCTTTAATGAAAGTGCATCGCCGAGCTTGGCGGATACATATTTATGATAATCATCCGAATCCATCTTACTACGCCGTTCTTTAAGGCGACGAATAAGAGAGGGCACTTCCTCAAGCAATGTTTCGTTCAAGCTTTCCTCCTATCTTCAAATTGCCACTGGACACTTCCGCCACATAACGCCTGGCTCAATGTACGGCTTTGTCTTTGGCTGAAAAGACGCCAAAGACAAAGCCGTACATTGCAGCCATTTGTTAGGAATTTATTTTGCTCTAACCATGATTAGTTCTTAATTTCAATCGAGTCTGACCCAGTGATTTTTGAAGACGCAGAAGACGCCCAGTTTTAATATCACCAATTAGTGCCTTACTCCTCAAAAGCTGTCATAAAAAACAAGAAAATGAAAAATACTCTAAAGTTAGGAGGTTGAATCTACAACCAAGGCACTTATGCCGGCTTACCGTTCATCACCGGTGTTAGCATATTTAACATATTATTATTCCTCTTTATGGCCTAA
>JAYEOK010000056.1:0-4828 GCA_034722915.1 Thermodesulfobacteriota bacterium
CGAATTGTTTCGAACCAGGCTCCTCAAGCTGTTGGTGAAGGAAGGGGTGCTAGACGATTCCTTTGTTGCCATGCTGATGAAATGGAACCACACCTCCTGATTCAATGTCGATAACTCCGTCCATATAGACAGGGGAGATGAGAAGGGGATAACGGCCCTGGCCCAGTATTTTATCCGCAACCCATTCTCTCTGGACAAGCTCAATTACAACCAGGGAACGGGTATGGTGGTCTAAAAGTCGAAGATGACCCAAGGTAAAAACAAGAAGAACGTCTCCATCAGCACTGCAAATGAGTTTATCGCAGATATCACCCAGCATATTCCGGAAAAGAGCTTCCGGCTTGTCCGCTACTATGGGTGGTACTCAAACCGCATGCGGGGAGCGCGGGAAAAGCTGGAGGAAGGGAGCTGTGACGGGAAACAGGAAAAGGAACCGGTAGACATCAGCAAGTTGGAATCCCTCCTCCACTCTGGCGGGAGTGCATCAAAAAGTGTGGGAGGTGGATCCTTTGATCTGTCCTCATTGCCAGACGGAGATGAAGATTATCAGCTTTATTGTTGAACGGAAGGTCATTCGCAAGATCCTGACCCATCTGAAGATCTGGCCCGGGAACGAGATTCGCTGTTTTCCACATTGGTCGGGGAAGGGCGGAGTGTCTCCAACTTTCCCAAGGCAGGAGAAATATTATGAACCCGTTGATGATGGCTGGCCTGGCTACGACGAGCCGGTTTACGGTGATGACTGATGGTCGATGGTGGCCAAAGGGATATCTTTGTGCTATTCGGTGGACCGTGGTAGTAATACAGTGAAAAAGCAAAAACGAAGGTGATGCTGGATAGTTCTAAGTGGTGATAGTTTGATGTTGCTGTTTTGATGGGAGTATTATAGGGTGCTTTTATAATTTTGGTGGGGACGTGAGCGGTGTTTGCCATCTCTGCTGCAGTAAGTTGTGATGCAGGAAGGCCATAAAGAACCACTTGGCAGTGTTGGTTTTAGCTCACTTTGAAGTACCAATTTAGTGGCTGGAACCGTGTTGTCCCCTGATACTTTCCAAACGGAAAGCAAATTCTTATCACTACTCAAGATGCACTTTCTTTCAATTATAACTATCCAGGGATAGTTATAATTGATTTCTCATGAACAGCTTCCTGAAAGGATTACAAAATGAAAAGTAAAAATTTATTGTTAGTGGCAGGACTCGCTGTATTCTCCTTTACAAGTAGTCAAACATTTGCTTTATCCGACGGAGAGATGATTGATGGAATGTCTCTATCTACCGAGAAACATCTGAAGAATGGACAAAAGTACAAGTATGACAATGCCCCGGTCAATATAAAAGAATCTATGATCGAATCCGATGCCCACTCCGAGGAGTGTCATACGCCGGAAAGGCATTACGCAGGCGATTGTAGTTGTCCGTCAGCAGAACAACTCATGTCAGAAGGCATTGATTCGACAGATTCCACCAAATAAAATGCTTCCAGATAAAAACGTTACTTTGGTTTTTCTATCTGGATCATCATACCTTGTAACAATTAATTGTCCTGAATTGTGCAGGAACCGTGAAAGTGATATGGAAATAGGAACAGTTTGGAAAAAGTTGATTCATGCCAGTAACCCATTTGTCTATTTGGACCTTGGCACATATTGAGCAGAACCGACTTTTGCATGTGCGTGGGACGTGGCAAATTTCAGATGGATGAACCGGGCAGGAAAATGTAGAATACCCAAGACCATTCGGTTCTCGACAATTGATCACTTTCCAGACGTTATAAGCAGCATACCATGGAATCAACAAATGATACGCGTCAAGAAAGGAGCACCAATTTTCTTTTAATATTTGCTTTAATGTGATTTTTTTTGATTGAATAGCTTCCATGATGGAGCTGGGATTCTAATCAACTTGATGGGGTCATAAAAGACTTATTGTAGGTGCTGGTCGAACTGGATCAAAATATAAGGATGTTTTTGCTTTTCTGCCCGCAGGGCATTATGTACCACAGGAAAAAGCCAAGGCTTTGGCAGTGAGACTCATGTAAGCACCTGTAAGTGCATGACAAATAAAAAGTACGTTGTTTCCCCTAACCACAAATATCCACAAGTCAAACCTGACACCACTCTCTTCTTTCCTTCCTTGTCGAAAGGACCATACTGATTTTGACAGTTCTGATTGACTTCACATCTGTATTTTTCTAAAATAAGGTAATCACATGTTGAAATATGTCTGATTGATCGAACCTGCCCTGTCTGTTGGGTAGGTTGAAGTGCCCAGCGAAGCTCCTGTCTACATTATACGCAGAGTTTTTATCCAGTTATGAGGTACAGATTATAATGGATATAGAACAAGACAAAAAACATCTCATAGAACCAGGCCATGATCTTATTAAGGAGCATGAAGATCCTTTTATTGAGGCCTTACATCGAATAATCCGTTTTGCAGTAAAAATATTGGCGGGATTAATGGTTGTGGTCATTGTTTGGGGTATTGGTGATGTGGTGTATGTTTTATTTCAGCGTTTGGTTGAGCCCCCATTTTTATTGTTGAGTATTAATGATATTCTGGCAACTTTTGGGGCGTTCTTGGCCGTATTGATTGCCATTGAAATTTTTATAAATATCACTATGTATCTCAAGACTGATGTTATTCCTGTCAGGTTAGTCGTTGCCACTGCACTAATGGCGATTTCACGTAAAGTTATTATCTTTGATTTCGATAAAATAACACCTCCATTTGTTCTTGGGACATCTGCTACTGTTTTAGCCCTTGGTGTGACCTATTGGCTCATTTCGAAAAAGATCTGACAGGAAAACATGGTGCCTTGTCAGATTGCTGTCAGAGATGTTCAGTTCCTTACTTCTGAACTTCTGTCACTCTTTTCAGTACCCCCTTGAGGGGTATAAAAAACAAGAAACTCTGAGGACGGAAGTTGTTAGATATTACCATTGAAAAAACAGAATAGTTAATCGTCATCACTACAACAGGTATTCCATAGTATTCGTCGTATAGGAGAGGTTATTACGGGTCTCTATGGTGATAAGAAAAATGATTCAAATCCTCCGGAGGAGATAGGTCTCTCATGGCCACTACCCGAAAAGTTGTTCTGGATGTCCTTAAACTTCACCAACCCAATGGGGTAGATTTCGCCACGGCACTGGCTAAGCTATCACCTGATTATCAGGTACGCCTCAGCGTGGTAGAGGTGGATGAGAAAACTGAAACCGTCATTGTGGTTATCGAGGGAAAAAATATAGAGTTTGATTCCATACTCGAGCTCATAAAAAAAATGGGGGCATCGGTCCATAGTATCGATGAAGTTGAAGTCCATGGCTCAGAAGTGGCGTAGAGCGCAAGCCCTCTTTGATAAACACAGTCACTTGAAGACACTATTTTTTTTCGGCACTTTCCCCTCAAAGACCGAGTTGCCTATGATCCCAGAAAAGGGAAAACAGCTCTTTTCCTTTCTCCATCGTGGGAGAAAAATTGCCAGGCGCTATCTGGTCACCAATGGCTTTGATGGTACGCTGACTATGCTCGGGATGATGACCGGATTTTATGTCAGCGGAACCCAAGAGTTGGGGGTGGCAATCAATGCCTGTCTTGGTGCAGCAATAGCACTATTTGTCAGTGGTTTCTCCAGTGCCTATCTCAGTGAGAAAGCTGAGCGCAAGCTAGAGTTACAGGAACTTGAACAGGCTCTGCTTGTCGATCTGGAAGAGAGTCACTATGGTGAAGCTAGCCGCTATCTTCCGTTTCTCATTGCTTCGGTGAACGGCCTTTCCCCCCTTTTCTTTTCCTTGTTGATTATCTCCCCCTTATTCCTTTCCTATCATGGGGTCGAATGGCCTTGCTCTCCCTTTCTTGTGGCGATTATAACTGCTCTTCTTTGTATATTCCTGCTTGGAGTCTATCTGGGAAAAATAAGTAGGCAGTTTTGGTTATGGGCCGGACTTCGTACTGTATTCATCGCTATGATTCTGGTGGCAGTCATCCTCTTGTTTGATATCTAGGAGCTTGTCCGAGAATAGGCATTTCTTCTCAAATCGAGGCATTTTGAAAAAATAAGCACAGGCATATAGTTAATATTCCGAGCATTATTTTTTCAAAATAACGAAGAGTTGGGGGGAAGGGCATTCTCGGACAGCCTCCTAGTATCATCAATTCAATATTGGTTTCTGTATCGGCTTAATACTATTATTTGTCATCAAGTTGTATTGGGCTGATAAAGCCGTCTGGTTTAACTGCCAGCACAGAACAATCTATTCTGTGCAGTATTTTCTCAGCCGTATTGCCAATGAAAAACCCTGGAATGCCTGTACGACATATCGTACCCATCACAATAAGATCGACCTGGTGTTGTTCTGCAAATTCAGGAATAACTCTACCAGCTGTACCTTCCTCAAGATGTCCCTGATACTGTTTGTCCTTAAATTGCTCTAGAAATTCATTCAGCCACTTAATATGCATATTTTTTGCTTCATTGTATAATTTGCTTATATTATCAGGGGGAAGATAATTAAGTTCGTCTGTCAGATAGCTGATATCCGGTTTTTTCCAGACATGAACAATGTGAAGCTCGCTGTTCTCTGTCTGGGCGAGTGAAGTTGCAAGCCGCATAATTTTATTGTTCAGGTTATTATCTTCGCTTATGGATGGTTCCATGTCCACTGCTGCCATGATCCGATCGTAATACTGCCCCTGTCCCGGCTTTATCAACCACACCGGACAGGGACATTTGCGCAGCAGATGCATGGCCGTGGAGCCAAACAAAACACCAATTCTCCCGCTCATGCCACGTGCAGTTTTTATTACCAAGTCATGGTTATTGC
>JAYEOK010000057.1:0-13315 GCA_034722915.1 Thermodesulfobacteriota bacterium
AGAAAAACCAGTAACAGAGCAATTTTCAATGT
Source organism: Thermodesulfobacteriota bacterium (assembly GCA_034722915.1). GTDB lineage: Bacteria > Desulfobacterota > Desulfobulbia > Desulfobulbales > Desulfocapsaceae > Desulfocapsa. The sequence continues at coordinate 33 of JAYEOK010000057.1, forward strand.
ACCTTTTTTTTCTTTCCTTTTTTTCATGGGAAAACCATAACCATTTTTATATGTACAGACCTCGTAAACAATACTATGGACTGTTGTATTTATCGTTTTGTTAACAGGGTAATATTGAAAAATGGGACAGCTTGCCGGTCTGAGTTTTCAGTGTTCAGTTAGCAGTTTTCAGTTACTGAACACTTTTAACAAGATATGCGACGAAACAATATGTCCAAAATTTAGTACTCATTATAGCTGCCTCCTGAACAGTTACGAACTGTATTCCATTTATTATATGTTGCTACAGAAAAAAAAATCAAACCGATTTTGTAAACCGATCAAGTAACCGGCAGATAAGCAAATGATTTTTCGACTCTTCACATATTCTCTGTAGTGTCTTTGTATAGTCATCAGAAATCAGATCCCCCTGTGAACAGGGTAATTAAAACACATATTCATTGCATTTCGTGCTACAATAGTGTAGTAGACTTAAACATCCATCCACCCTCCTATTCATTTCACCATTGGAATCTTTTGCATGAATTCTTCCAGAAGAAATAAAATCCTTCTAGCCATCAATGAACTTGCGGCTTCAGACTCAGGTGAGCTTGCAGGGCAGGACAAACTCCTTGAAAAATGCTGTAATATCATCATGCAAAATCAGGAATATTGCCTTCTCTGGGCAGGAAAACGTGATGAAGATGGGACAGGCATAACCCCCATAGTTGCTCTTACTTCTACCAACATCCCGGAACATGACTGCATGAATATTGTAGATCAGGTTATTACGGAACTGGATGAAAAAAATCCTGCGGCAAAAGCCCTGCTTTCAAAAACATATGTTGTGTATCAAAACATTGAGGAACTCGAATCTGACACCTTACGTGAAATTTCACGAAAGACCGGATTCAAATCCTGTTCAGCCTGGCCATTAAGATACAAGGACATAGAATTTGGTGTCATCAACATCCACTCTGAAAAAGTAAACCGTTTTACCAGGGAAGAAATATCTTTTCTCCAAACTGTGATTGCAGACATCTCCCTTGCCCTCTATTCACAGGATATGACGAATCGTATGCAGGTTGAACGCGATTTTAACCGTGAAATCGTTGATACCATGCAGGCACTGCTTATCTCTATCTCTCCCTGCGGCATGATTTTATCTTTTAACCAGAAAGCTGAAGAAGTCACAGGCCACAGAGAAAAGGACGTTATCGGTCGTTACTGGGTCGATATCCTTATGGATGCAGACCACAGAAAGGCCAACCAGCTCCTTCTCAGCAATGTTCTCAAGGGGGAAGAGCTACAGACGAATTTTGAATCCTGCCTTCTTACGAAAAACAAACAAAACCGCTTCATTAACTGGCACGCCTCCTTTCGCCAAAATCTTGAAAAAGGAAAAGTAGGCCTTGTTCTCTTTGGCATTGATATAACCGGGCAGCTTCAGGTTGACGATGATCTCAAACATGCCATCGCGCAATGGGAAAACATCTTTTCAGCGATACAGGACCCTGCTCTTCTTGTGTCCACTGACTTTATAATTCTAGATGCTAATTTCGCAACGTTTGCAGCAGCCAAAAAATCAAGATCCGAGGTTGTCGGTCATAAAGTATGTGACATCCTGCATCTTGGCAGGGCGAAAGGATCCCTGCCATGCCCCCTTGAAACACTCATTGAAACCAGACAAAGTAGAATTTTAGAGACAGAGCTTCGTGGCCTTTTTGGAAACTATCTTCTCACTGTCAGTCCATTACATATTGAGAGCAGCAGTCAGGAAGCCACCCTTCTTCTGGCAAGAGACCTCACCGAAGAAGAACAGATGAAGGCAGAGGCAATGAGGGCTGCCCAGCTGGCATCTGTTGGAGAGCTTGCAGCAGGTGTTGCTCATGAGATCAACAACCCCATAAATGGCATTATCAACTACGCACAAATAATACTTGATGATCCTGCAGATCCGGAATCTCCAGATCTTCTAAACCGAATCATTAAAGAAGGGAAAAGAATTGCCTCCATTGTCTCTAATCTCCTCGACTTTTCCAGACGACACGAAGAATCACCAGAAGAAGTTTCTATTCAAATGATTCTCAATAACAGCCTTGAACTTGTCAGTCACAGATTTAAAAAAGATACGATCCTGCTTGACATGAAGGTGCCTGATGACCTTCCACTTGTGCATTGCAACAGTCAACAAATACAACAGGTTCTTCTTAATATTCTTTCCAATGCCAGATACGCCCTGAATGATCGTTTCCCCTGCCAGGATCCTCAAAAAAAGATTACGATTACCGGGAGCCTGGTGCAGCACGACGTCAACGATTTTGTTCGTCTCGTACTCACAGACAATGGCACAGGTATTGAACAGGATCTGATTGATAGAGTTTTTGATCCATTTTACTCAAGTAAGCCCAAAGGGGAAGGAACCGGGCTTGGCCTCAGTATCAGTCATGGAATCATCCAGGACAACAAAGGATATCTCAGAATCAAGAGCGAACTCGGTACTTCTACTTCTCTTATTGTAGATTTGCCAATTCAACACAATCAAGGAGTAGTCAATGAGCAGTAAATCAAAATCTTGCATCCTGCTTTCTCTCGCATTTTTCTTTGTGGCAGTAATATTATATTTTCTTGATCTTCAAATTGCTGCCATCTCTAGTGATACTTCTTTTGTACCATATAAACACTGGTCCGTTGTTGTACTCTGTCTTCTTTATGGACTCACCCTGTACCTTTGCACAAGTACTTCTAACAGGCACAAGAAAGAACAGCATATTCTTCAGGAGAAACTTAGTTCCTGCACTGACGCATTAAATGATGTTCAATCCAGCTTAGACGATACAGTAGAAAAAAAGACTTTTGAAATGTCTGTAATCAATGGCTCTTTGAACCGGGAGATTGCCGAACGAATCCAGGCGGAGACTGATGGTGTAAAAATTAGAAAACGCTTGCAGGCCATCCTTAATTCTGCCGGTGATGGAATATTTGGTATTGATACGCAGGGAAAGGTCACCTTTGTAAACCATAAGGCAACTGAACTCCTTGGATGGACTGAAAAGGAACTCATTGGCAGCTCCCATCATGAACAAATTCACCATACCAAGAAAAACGGAACAAATTTCCCGGTAGAAGAATGTCCTATTTATATGGCCTATAAAGATGGAGATGTGCACTTTGAAACTGATGATGTTTTCTGGACTAAATCCGGGCAAACTTTTGCCGTTGAATACACTTCAACTCCATTGCTCGACGACAACAAACAACTAACCGGTGCTGTAGTTGTATTTAAAGATATCTCCAAAGCAAAAAAACTGGAAAAACAACTTGAGCTCATTGTGAACTCGGCCGGTGAGGGAATATTCGGGCTTGACAGAGATGGCAATGTCACCTTCATGAACAAGGCTGCCTCTATCATGCTTGGCTGGACACAGGAAGAACTGATCGGGAAATCTCATCATGAGCTTGTCCATCACAGTCATTTGGATGGCAGCCACTATAAAGAAGAGGACTGCCCTATATATATGTCATGCAAAGACGGACAGGTTCACTTTAAATCTGACGATATATTCTGGACAAAAGATGGCGGTAGCTTTCCGGTTGAATATAACGCCACGCCAATCATTGAAGAACGGGAATTCACAGGTGCAGTGGTTGTGTTTAGAGATATCACTCTTTGTAATAATAGAAGCACAGTATAGAGGGCGCACAAATTATAATGGAAAATCTTTCAACGGCTGACATCCCGATTCTTGTCATTGATGACGAAGAATCACTGCGGCACACGTTCAAAATTTTTCTCAAAAGAGAAGGATACGGGCCAATAGTCTTAGCATCAAATTTTGATGAGGCTGTGACTGAACTGACATCGCAGTCTTTTGATCTGATAATAAGTGATATTGTTCTTGGAGGAAATTCCGGCATTGATTTATTAAAACGGATACGAGAACTCAATATCTCCTGCCCGGTCATCATGGTAACCGGGTATCCAACTGTGGATACTGCTTCAGAGGCTTTACGATTTGGGGCCTTTGATTATATCCAGAAACCTGTTGAAAAACAACAGCTCCTGAAAACCACTCGCCTGGCTCTTCAGCAGTACAAATTGCAACAGGAAAAACAAAAAGCGGAAGAGGAAAAAGAAAAATACAGAAGCTACCTCGACACATTGTTTCGCAGTGTATCAGACAGCATCATGACGATTGATGAAAACATGAATATCGTCAAAATGAACCAGTCGGCTCGTTCCCTGTTTGGAAACATCAACTCTGAAATTCGGGAAGGTGGAAACCTTTCCATTCTCTGTAATGAACCGGATAGTTGCATTTTAAATAAAGATGCAGAAAATAGCTGTTCCATTAAGAACGATATCGAAAAAGTCTTACGATCAGGTATAGAGATAACAGAGCATCGAATAGAAATTTCCATTCCTCACACAAAAAGCCAGAAGGTACTGAGTCTCTGCGTATCTCCCCTTGATGATGGACGAGGTGGATTACATGGTGTTGTTATGGTCATTCGTGACATGACAATCATTGATCAACATGTATCCAAACAGCGATCTTCTTTCCACAGGATTATTGGAGCAAGCGCCAGCATGCAGATGGTCTACACCATGATCGAAAACGTTGGTAAGGTCGATTCCGCTGTTCTTATAACCGGTGAAAGCGGTACCGGAAAAGAGCTGGCCACAGAGGCTTTGCATCTTGAAAGCCATAGGCAGAACAGACCCCTTGTAAAAGTAGACTGTACAGCAATTCCGGAAAACCTTCTGGAAAGCGAACTCTTTGGTCACAAAAAAGGATCTTTTACCGGTGCTGATCAGGATCGAATGGGCAGAATCCTGCAGGCAGATGGAGGTACTCTGTTTCTTGATGAAATAGGCGATATTTCATCAATGATGCAGCTTCGTCTTCTGCGGTTTCTTCAGGAAAAAACATTTTACCCGGTTGGCAGAGATACCGCTATTCAAGTTGATGTTCGTATCATTGCAGCAACCAATGTCAATTTACGTGAAAAGGTCCAACAGGGAAAATTCAGAGAAGATCTCTATTTCAGACTGAGAGTCATTGATATTATACTTCCTCCCCTTCGCGAAAGAACAGGAGATGTACAACTGCTTGCGAACCATTTTCTCCAGAAGTATACAAAACAAATGGGTAAACCGATCACCGGAATTTCAGATCAGGCCATGGAACTGTTGGCAAAATACCGATGGCCTGGAAATATCAGAGAACTTGAGCACGTTATAGAACGTTCATGTGTTCTTTGTAACGGTGCTACCATTGCACAAGAACTGCTGCCTGCTGAAATCCAGCATCAGCAACCTTATCAAAATATTCCCTCAACTCCCCCAATGCAACAGGTGGGTGAGTTTCAAAATCAGGATCCACTCACATATGCAAATACGACGATTGGAAACAGCATGGAAAGCAGAATCATTGCTGCCTTAAGAAAAAGTGGCGGCAACAAGGCAAAAGCTGCAAGATTACTAGGTATTGACCGCTCAACATTATACCGTAAATTAAAAGAACTAAAAATAGATCTCTCGACTTTTGATCTCTAAATGCTCTCACATGTAGTTTTTACCACATATGCACAGAACACAAGTGTGGTAAAAGCTACACTTGTGTACCCTCCCCTTCTTCCCCCGCCCTTCCCTTCAAAAAGCAATCAACCTACTTATATAACAACAGATTATTAAAAAATTAAAATTCAGCATTATCTTTATTGCTTTTTCTTGAAATTTTAATAGATTGTAAGTAATGAATGGCTATTCATTTACAAAATACATTATTTCATGTAGTTAAAACTAAACCATACAAATATCTCCCCAATGGCACCGTATATGCAATAACTCGAATTCATGTGGATAAGTACAACATCTGAGGGAGATTACATGCAGGCAACTTCACTTTCAACCCAAAGCTTTCCTGGAACACTCGAAGAGTTCAGGAAGCTTTTTCATGACGAAAAAGCCAGCCTGCAGTTTCTATTTTCCAAACGGTGGCCCCAGGGGTTTGAATGTCCATACTGTAATTGGATCAACAAAGAGCAACTACCCACTAAAACTATGACTTGCGGCCATTGTGGTCACCCCACATCGGTTACAACTAATACGATCATGCACGGAACAAAAAAGCCTTTGTCTGAATGGCTTAGATGTATTTTATGGTTCATATCAACTGAAGACGGACACAGTGCAAAAGATCTGCAACGATTTTTAAAACTCTCCAGCTACCAGACGGCCTGGACCTGGCTGCAGAAACTGAGAATGGCAATGGCCGTAGCAGACAACAAACCATGTCAGGGGACCGTTGAAATCTCCTGTGACACCATATCACTAGGAGGGGAATCAAGAGCAAAGGCAAACATTATTGCGGCAGCTGAAATCATCCTGCCGGCAGGACTTCCCGGCCGGATTAAAATGCAGACAATTGATACACTCAACAAAGAATCAATAAAAAACTTTTTAACAAATCAAATTATTCCAGGTTCATCTCTTATCGTTCCTGATCTGGAAGAATATCGAGAAATTGACAGGAAAAGATATATTTCAGTCACAAGTTCAACAATGCATCGTACGCGGGATATCCTTAAAAATTTTGAAGTCTGGCTCAACAAAATTCACAGAGGTGGAGTAGTTGCAAAACACCTCCAACTCTACCTTGATGAGTTTTGTTTTCGTAAAAATGGAGAAATGCTGCCTGATACTGAGGCTGTCTTTAATCTACTCTTATCAGGGGTGATCAGTAAAAAATCACTTTCTTACAAAAGAATCACTTCTTAACTCCCAGGAAGCCAAACTATGACACAAATTCAAACAGGGTTACTCATACTGCTCCTTACCTTCCTGGGAGTGGTTGGATACAACGTGTATCTCCACGAAACAACTCCGAATGAAATTTCCTATACTGATTTCGTTGATCAGGTGCAGAATGACAAGATCAAAACAATTCATCTAAAGGGTGGATCTGTAAAAGGTGAAGACATTAGCAAACGTGAATTCTCTTCGTTTATTCCTGATATTCCTTTAATACTGCCACTCCTCAACGAAAAATCCGTTCTTATAACAGCTGAAAAAGACGATGAAAACTTTGGCGGTGCCTTCAAGTCAATGCTTCCAGTCTTTCTCATACTTGGTGGCTACCTGATTTTCAGCAGAATGCAGAAAGGTGATAAGTCAGGATTTGGTAAGAAGAAAAGCAGTTCATTTCACCCTATAAAATCCACAAACCTTACTTTTGATGATGTTGCAGGGATAAGTGAAGCAAGGACCGAACTTGTTGAGATTGTTGAATCGTTAAAACACCCTGATAAATTTTCCAGCCTTGGTGGGTACATACCTAAAGGTGTGCTGTTGCAAGGCCCTCCCGGAACAGGAAAAACCCTTCTTGCCAAGGCAATTGCAGGAGAAGCATCTGTTCCTTTTTATTCAATAGGCGGGTCTGACTTTGTAGAGATGTTCGTAGGTGTAGGAGCCTCACGTGTGAGGGAACTCTTTACAGAAGCGAAAAAAAATTCCCCCTGCATTATCTTTATCGATGAGATTGATGCCATCGGCGGCAAACGAAGTGGTGGAAATGCCAGTGGTTCCAACGACGAACGCGAACAGACCCTGAACGCCCTTCTTGTTGAAATGGATGGCTTTGACTCAAACCAGACTGTTATCATAATTGCCGCCACCAATCGTCCAGACATCCTCGACCCCGCATTGCTGAGACCAGGTCGATTTGACCGACAGGTGACCATCTCTCTTCCAGATGTTAAGGGACGACGCAGAATACTTGAAGTCCATGCCAAAAAGATCATTCTGGCCAGGGGTGTCAATTTATCTAAGATCGCCAGAGCCATTCCCGGGTTCAGTGGTGCAGAAATAGCAAACCTCGTCAACGAAGCAGCGCTCATGGCAGCACGTAAAAATAAAAGTGGTGTTGAACTTTCAGATTTTGAAGAAGCCAAAGACAAAATCAGCCTGGGCCTGGAACGTACAAATCTTGTTATTAAAGAAAAAGATCGAAGAGTTACAGCCTACCATGAAGCAGGCCATGCCATCACTGCAAAACTTCTACCCGACACCGACCCGGTAACCAAAATATCCATCATTCCGCGTGGTGGTGCCTTAGGGCTGACTCAACAGGTGCCACTTGATGACAAATATACGTATTCACGTGAATATCTCGTAAACAGGATCAAAATTCTCATGGGTGGTCGTATTGCTGAAGAAATCGTTTTCCATCACCAGACAACAGGTGCCAGTAACGATATCGTGAGAGCAACAGAAATTGCAAGCAGAATCGTGTGTGAATTTGGTATGAGCAGCACCATAGGTCCAATAGCCTATATGCATGAACAGGCTGGATTTCTTGGCGGCAGCACTGCTACCAAGCCATACAGTGAAAAAACAGCTGAACTGATTGATGCTGAAATCAAAAAACTCATAGATCTATGCTATACAGAAACCCTGGAACTTCTCACAGACAACAACAAATTCCTGCATAAGCTTGCTGAAGCCTTACTGGTGAATGAAACTGTTGATGGTGAGGAAATGGATATCGTACATCATTGTTATATAAATGAAATTGAAATTGAAAAAAATTTAAAAAATAAGCTTAAGGAGGGCTAAATAAAAGAATGTAATGATCACAGGATTATCCTGAAGTTTTGTTTTTTTTTACAAGGAGGAAACTAAATGCGAACAAGAAAGAAAATTTTGCGGACAGCATTAGCTCTGACCGTAGGCACTATACTTATAGCGCCTTCTCAGATATGGTGTATGGATGCATCTGATGCTCCAGAATCAGTCACAATAGACATCATGTCTGAACTGTATGAGGCGGTTGAGTTTGACCATCTCATGCACACTGATGCTGCAAGTTGTCAGGACTGTCACCATCATACAACTGGTGGAGAAGTAACTGAGCCTAGTTGTGCACGCTGTCACCGTGGTAATGATGAAAGTGATTCGGTCGGTTGCAGTGAATGCCATGTAACAGACCGCTTCAATGCCGACAACGTAAAGGCACTTGAAGATCCTGAGCTATACCATTTTGATAAACCCGGCCTCAAGGGAGCATATCACCTGAACTGCATAGGCTGCCACAAAACTGTTGATGGCCCTACGGGTTGTCAGGATTGTCATACCATGACAGATGCTGGAGAAAAGATGTTTAATACCGGGAAGCATGCTCCGGCCAAAGGAACTTCGTCTTCTGGTCACCACTGATCAGATATCCAGTGACAGTTTTCAAGAGAGGAAAAGAAATGAATAAATTACTAAACCGTAGAAACTTTCTAAAAGGCGGGCTTGCTACAACAGCAGCTGCCGCGGTACTCAAAAATAGTGACACTGAAGCATCAGGCAATTTTGACGGATATCCTGACTCCATGGGAGTTTTGGTTGATCTCACTCGCTGTGTTGGCTGTAGATCCTGCGAAGCAGCATGTAACAAAGAACAACAACTTCCCGAGCCTGCAAAACCATACGATGATTTTTCAGTATTTGATGAAATGCATCATGGTCAAAAACGACGCACAGATTCAACTAAATACACAGTTGTAAATCGTTACGACGTTCCTGAAATAGACCATCCGCTTTTCAGAAAAATCCAGTGTAATCATTGTGCGGAACCCGCATGTCTGACATCATGTTTTGTCAATGCCTACACAAAAACACCTGAAGGCGCAGTAATCTACAATCCCAAGGTTTGTGTAGGTTGCAGAAACTGTATGATCGCCTGCCCATTCTATATTCCGACTTTTAAATATGACCATGCGTTTACGCCAAGGATCATGAAATGTATCTTCTGTTACGATACCCGCTTGAAAGACGGAAAAGAACCTGCATGTGTGGAAGCCTGTCCTCAGGAAGCTTTAACATTCGGCAAACGCACTGAAGTATTAGAGATGGGTAAACAGCGTATCCGCATGACACCAGGAAAATATGTAGATCATGTATATGGTGAACATGAGGTGGGTGGTACTGCCTGGATGTATCTCTCCAGTGTACCTTTTGATAAGGTTGGCCTTGACACCCATCTTCCAAATGAACCGATCATTAATTCCGTGAAAGACTTCCTTGCCATGGTTCCAATGGTTCTGACCATTTGGCCTGGTCTTTTTGTAGGTTTCCATTTACTGGCTACCAGAAAAGAAAAAATCAAAGAACTGGAAGATGCAAAAAACAAAAAAGATGATGAGAAGGAGGAGCAGGTATGAAACTCTTTTCTAACGAAAGACCTGAAATTCCAATCGTCAACCATCTCAAAGAAGATGGAACCGAATGGACAATCAAAGAAAAACTCTGGTTAGGGCTGTCTATCCCTGAATACAAAAAACAGTTTTTCAGAAACCCTATCAACTGGCTGATGATTTTCATTTTCGCCATTGGAATTCCACTTATTCTCGGGCGTTACGCTTTTGGTCTCTCCTGGGTCACCCACGGATCCAATGATTACCCATGGGGTCTTTTTCTTGGGTTTGGTCTGTTTGGAATGGTTCCCCTGTCAGCATCAGGTTTTATGCTGGGTACCACTGTTGAACTTTTCGGCAGAAAAGACTTTCATTCCATTGAACGTCTGGCTCTCTTGAATGGTCTGCTTGGTTACTTCTTTGCTGTTGTTTTTCTTGAAGTAGATCTTGGTATGTGGTGGCGTCTGCCTTATCCAATGTTTGTATCCTTAGGCCCTGCAGCAGTACTCTTTCTTGTTGCCTGGCATGTTGCGACATATCTCTCGGTGCAGATCGCAGAAGTTCTTCCTGCATTTTTTGAATGGATTGGCTGGCTCAAAGGAAAACGCGCGATCCGCAAATGGGTTCTGGGTCTCACTGTTGCCGGTATCATCCTCTCCACTCTCCATCAGGGAGCTCTGGGGGCCTTGTTCTGTTATGCCCCTGGAAAGGTTCATCCTTTGTGGCTGTCTGTTAACTTCCAATGGCTGCACTTTTTCTGTTCATCCATCTTTGCCGGACTGTCAATGGTTATCATCGCCTCAACATTGATTAAGAATTTTATGGCCTGGCGTTGTGATGATGAGTTCCTTGACAATCTGGACTATGTGACCATAGGTATGGCTAAAGGTGCTTCACTCGCCATGATCACCTATCTCTGTATTAAATTCGTGGCAGTTGCCCATGACCAGGAATGGTCCTATCTGCTTACCGGTTGGGGAACTTACTATTTCCTTGAGCTTGGCATAGGCGTTGTTCTGCCAATGTGCATGTTTGCCGTAGGTATCAGAAAGCACTATGTTACACTGATCAGATTTGGTGCGTTCATAGCAGCATTTGGAATTATCTGGAATCGTCTCAATACAGCTCTTATCTGTTTCAACTGGCAGATGTACCAGGACATTCCACACTGGAAAGAAGTATGGATTTCTATCACCCTCTATTCCCTCTACTTCCTGACCTACCGCTTTATCGTCTATCGTCTGCCCATCGTATATGAATGGAAAGGTGAGAGATAGTAAAGACTGAAGTAAATTTTATTGGTTCGACTCCCCTGGCACCCGGGGGAGTCGGCTTATTGCAAACGATAATCAACAACCTGGTAAAAAGATGAAAAACATTCTTTCAAAAATTTCATTGAAAAATATTTTCTCTCTTTTTACAGTTACAACCATATGTCTGCTTTTTATTGTCATCTTTTTTGCCAGTAAACAATATCTTCTCTATCGACACTGTGAAAAACTTGTAGATTCAAGCCAGCACCTTCTTTTTCAGTTTACCGGAATCAAAGAACATATTAACGAAACTCTCCTCAGTCACAAATCATTAAACAGCACGGCACTTATCAATGAAATTCAAAGTTTGGATATTGAGTTAAAAAACATTCTGGAAGATATTTTAATTCCAGAGGCATTCAAACTTTCCTTTGTCAGCCAGCTTGACCTCGTTAACATTACAGTGGCACTTCGAGGTATTCAGAATAATGATGGAGAACCAACTCCTGAAGAGATCGGGACTCTTTCAACACAGCTTCGCAATATACATTCTAAACTTAACAGTTTCCATCAGTTGATCACCAGATATACGCAGACACAACTATTGGAACTTCACCAGGCACTGGTTGGACTTCTTTCAATTGTGATTGCTCTGGTAAGTATTATGCTTCTGGTGATAAATAAATATATCACTTCTCCAATCATTCACTATTGCCGTAATCTTTTTCCAAAAGAAACAGATACAATTTCTCTTTTCACCCTTCATAAAACCATTGAAACTCTCGCCAGCCAGCCCCCGGCAGGAAAAGCTGCCACTCTCTCTAAAGACACGGAAGGACTATCACGCCTCTATCGCTATAGCAGCATTGGCAAACTCCTTGGGGGATTGAGCCATGAGTTAACGAATCTCTCCAATGGAGCGATTAACTATACCCAGGCAATTCTGGATCTGAGCGATGATTTACATTTAGACGAAGATACAAAAGAATTGCTGCAAAAACTCTTCACTGAAGAAAAAAAGATGTCGCAACTCCTTACTCATATGATTCACTTTACCAGGGGGAGTGCCCAGGGTGACGCGAAAATCCTATCAGTTGACGAAATCTTTGATGACATTACAACCCTTGTCCATGGCACATTCAAAAATGAGGGTATTGCCTTAACTGTTTCTCTGGAGGATCCGACACTCACCCTGAACTACCATATCAATGATTTACAACTTGTTATTTTATCAGCATTACAAAGTAGCAGAGCATCCCTCAACAGGAAATTCAATGAAAATCACTCAGGAACAAAACAAATAGAAGTAAGTCTCGATAATGATGCCATAACTGAAAATAAAGTTATGGTCTCCATTCATGACAATGGTGCTCCCAAAGATTTCAAAGAAACAGGTAAAAATGACCCCTCTATAAGACCTTGGCACAATATGAGTTTTTGCACGGACTTTCTGCAAACCTTCGGTGGAAGCCTTGAGACAAGCAGAGAAAAAGACCAGACAAATCTCTGTATTATCACCATCCCCTTTCATGCAAAAAACATGGATTGAAAGTAATCTTCTTTACGGTTCTGCCACACACCTATCTACAACTACATGCAACACAAGCGTTGAGAGAAAAGACACTTTTTTACTCTGTTGCAACGCATCCAACTCTATTTCACTGTCTAAACACGTAACCGTTGCATGTAAACCAAGGCAAACGGGCAACATTTTCACAGACGATATCAAGTAGTTAAACAGAAAAACCACACAATATAGCATTATTTCTCAAACTGGCTCCAATGATGCAACAGAGACAGCAAAATTAAATGAATGCCAGGAGAAGCAAGCAATGAAAACACATATAAATGCAGCAAACGATAATC
>JAYEOK010000057.1:13415-17831 GCA_034722915.1 Thermodesulfobacteriota bacterium
AGAAAAACCACACAATATAGCATTATTTCTCAAACTGGCTCCAATGATGCAACAGAGACAGCAAAATTAAATGAATGCCAGGAGAAGCAAGCAATGAAAACACATATAAATGCAGCAAACGATAATCAAGTCGATGCGGGCTATGAGACTTCTAAATTTGCTCTTGGTGTTGGAATAACAATGGCAGTCCTTGTTGGACTTTGGGGTACAGCTTGTTTAGTAAATGCTCTTGTCGGTACTGGTTTTTTGAATCTTATAAAAAATTATTTTGCAGCAATACTCGGCTAAAAAAACAGATCACAGAATTCAAACAGAACAAAATCAAACAGGGAGAACAAAATGGCTGAAGCTACATCGAAATCTGCAAGTAAAATTATCCTCGGAGTTGGAGTATTAATGTGTGTCTGGGTAGTTGCATCTCTAATAAGTGGACTCGCAGCGTCAGGTTGGTCTGTAAGTGAAATGGCAGGACAATACATGACAGCTATCGGAATGGTTAAACCACTCCATACTCTGGTTGATTACTACACCCATATTAAAGGTATTGAGTATCTGATCTGTGTAGCATTTTTCGTCGCCTTCCCGGTATTCTTTAAATATGTTAACAAATCTCCAAAAGAGGTCACAGCAAACAAATAAGATTACTGATACATCTCACTCTTTTGACATCCAGCCATCGATCTTCAGTAGATGGCTGGATTTTTTTTGTAAGTATTCGGATTGGAGCTAAATTCGTGCCCTTACCCGTTCGTTGTAAATGTTTGGATAGTGCCTCAGGTTCGTCCAATCCGGCTTGAGAGCGATATTGGGTCATATGTGAACAAGCCGGATTGGACGAAGATGGGGTGCTAGCCGAATATTTACCTTTTTTTAAGCTGTTTCTGAATGATTTCCCCCATACACTTCAAAAAAATTCGCAAGCAGAGGCTGAAGTTTTTTTCTGGAAATTCCCCGATTCCCCTGATCATAAAAAGTGATAATTCCATCATTTCGATTTTTTTCATCGACACAGACTATTGGTGTCAAAGCTAACTCATTATCCTGTAAATATTTCAACAACTTTCTCTGACCGCCTTCTGTTTGCCAGAAGACAATAAGTTCCCGATGAAATTCAGGCCTGTTATATGAATTCATCGAGACCAACAGATCAAGCTTCCTGTTTGCTGCAAAACCTGAAAAGGCTGCCACCAGATCATTATCCATCACTTGCCACTGCCCTGTTGACAGATGAACAGAGGCAATACCATACTGCAATCGTCCAAAATGATATTCTTTATAATCTTTACGCAACAGGTCATTGGTGGAAAGTCCCTGTACATTGAATTTTCCACTTTGTACTTTTTTAAAGAGTTCCTGACCGGGCATTGGACAAAGGGGTAAGATTTCTGCTGCGACCTTCTTATCAGCATCAGTGACTTTGCCGGCTGCCATACTCAGATTCACTGTATCAAGTAGTATGGTCCCGCCAAGCAGGATCGCCAGATCCTGTCCTATGGTAACACCAAGCTTATTGAATTCCATGGCCACAAGGGTAGCAGTCGAACCGATTGTTCGAATGATTCTCGGTACTGCCGTCTTGTAGAGCCCTTCGTCTTTGTGATGATCCAGCACTCCAGTCACTTTATGACCATATTGAAGAAGATCAGCTCCAAGTTTGTTATGATCAACCAGTACCAGATCAGCATGTAAAAGAAGTTTGTCACAATCAACTTCATCAGAAAAGACAATATCATCCAGATTGATACCAGCTTCATGAAAAAGATATACCACCTCCTGGCGGAGAAAAAAATCAGCGCGGGGAATAGTCATGACAGGCAGCACTGTCAGCCCAGGCTTCTGCCGGGCACGCAGATATCCATATGCAACAGAAGAAACCATTGAATCAAGATCTGCCGCCTCATTACCTAAAACAACCAGCCTGGTATCTGAAATACGCTGTTTAACGGAGGAAAGGTACGTTTGAATAGAGATCATGAAAAAATCCCGTTTGGCAGGATAAAAAAAGGGCGTTTTCGGATAAATCCAAAAACGCCCTTCAAACAGAAACAAACAGCTTAAAAAAAAGCTGTCAGCTCAACTGCAATTAGCAGCCAAATGCTTTCTGCAGATCTGGAACAACCTGTTTTTTACGGCTCATCATACCATCAACCCACATGGAGGTGCCGTCTATTTTTCCACCAAAAGCGCCTTCAATAAGAGCTTCGTCGTCGGAAACAACAACCAGCTGAGTGCCTTCCTTAACTACATCGGTAAGCATAAGAAGAACTGTGTGACGTCCATCAGCCTTAACTTCCTGGGCAGCTGCCAGAAGGTCGTCACGAATGGCCTCAACCTGATCAAGGCTGGCAAGCTCAAGCTGACCAACACCAACTTTGTTACCTTTCATATCGAAATCTTTATAGTCACGGAAAAGAAGATCTTTTGCAGGAACGCCGTCAACTGAAGATTTTGCTTTCAGCATGTCCATGAACAGTGCATCAGTATCATCAACACCAGCGATACCTTTGAGCTCGGCAACAGCAGCCTTGTCATCATCGGTACAGGTGGGGGATTTGAAATTAACTGTGTCGGAAAGGATGGCTGAAAGCATTCCACCAGCTACGTCTTTAGCAATAGCAACACCAGCATCTTTGTACATTTTGTTCAGTACTGTTCCGGTACAGCCAACAGGCTCTACACGAACAAGGATAGGCTGATTTGTGGTCACATCACCAACTTTGTGATGATCAACGATTGCTACAACTTCAGCATCGGTGAGTCCTGCCGGAGCCTGTCCGATATCACTGAAATCAACGAGAGCAACAGTTTTTCCTGCAACATCCATCATCTCTTCAGGAGCGGTAAGACCAAATTTTTCAAGAACTACAGTAGACTCCGGGTTGAGATCCTCAAGCGATGACTGCATACAGGCTTTGGCATCCTGGCCCTGTGCGTTTAAAAGAGCAGCGAGTCCAATTGCTGCGGTAACTGAATCGGTATCAGGGTTAGAGTGACCTGTTACTAAAATTGTCATTGTGTTTTCTCCGTACACTAAAATTATAAATTATGTCCCTTTTTTCGGGATTCCTAAACTTCTATCAAATTGTTGGTAACAATAGTGCTTTAGCCTTACTGAGTCAAGTGGAAAACTAACCACTGACGGAAAAACAATCAGATTACAAAGTATGTTATTGGCCGTGACTTTCGAGACAGGCTGCAGTATATTGACATTAATCAAATTCAATTAACTTTTCCTTTCATTAAATCCTCTATGGATCCTTCCAAAGAAAAAAACCAGGGCCAAAATCCTTCATCCAAAAAGAAATCAAAACTCACTCCTGCGATTCTTTTTTTCTTTCTGCCAGCTATTATTGGTGGATTCAGCTTTTATTTTTATTCTGGGCTGAAAACCAGAGATCCAGCGCCAATTGCTTCCACTGACGCCGTCAAGGTAACACAACAAAAACCTCCCGAATCTGTTGTTACTGCACAAACTTCCGAGCCAGAAGTACCTGAGCTAACAACTCTTTCAGCAAAGCAAGACACAATACAATCAGATCAGAAAACTGAATCGGAAGGCACTGATGAAGTCCTTGCGCCTTTGCCCACGCTTCCACTTCCAGCCCCCACACAAACACCCCAGACATCCGAAAAAATCTCTACCTGCGACAAACCAACACAGCAGTTAAACGAATTTTACAAGCACCTTGACAGACAGCCATATATGGCTGCATACGGACTTCATTCTACAAGTAAAAATCATTTCACAACTCTCATTAAAAAGCTGCTGGCAAACCCGCCACAAGTGACCCGTGAGTCAGACGACCTTTATACCATCCTGAAAAATACGGCCCATTTCTTCAGAGTTTCCGGCAAAGATAATATCCTGATGATGAAAGGTATTCTTGATCATGAGAAAGGCAGTCTTGAACAGATTCTTGCTGATTATTACGTCCTTGTCACCACGCCGGATTGCGGCATGACTCCTTATTGCAGTGGTATCGACAAGGGGGCACTTTATGAATACGCCTGTTTCTTTTTAAACACAATGGGTGGCAGATTGTATCTTTTCAGACGTGATTCCCTGTCACGAATGGTTGTCACCTATTATGCAATCCTTCTTGTTGACCTGGCAAATACAGAGAATAATAATCGACATGGCATAGCTCTGAAACCTGCCGTTGATATGCTCATTGCCGAAATGGAAACAGGTGGTTCCACTTTGAAACAGTTAGAATATTACCTTGACAAACTTTACGATTTAAAAGAAAAATATCAATAAATCATCTCAGTCAGATAAAACAAACAGATAAGGAACGGAGCGCAAATAACTTGAACATCTCGCATCTTGTCTTCAGGCCATCTTTGGCCGATCATCAATCACAAAGTCCTCAACGTAGCCCGCTACGCCTGCGGCTTTGTTCAATCAGATCGGTC
>JAYEOK010000058.1:0-4813 GCA_034722915.1 Thermodesulfobacteriota bacterium
CCAGTCACCTTTCTTTTCCAGTACCTTTAAAGGGTAGCCTTTAAAAAGTTCCATGGTAACCGGGAACTCAGTCCCGGGGCCACTTCTAACATTAACATTATCTTTTTTTACACTGACCACCTCAGCAGCGAGACTTAGAGATGGAATCAGGAAAAAAGCAAAAAGGAGAATGGCAGTTTTATAAACACGGGAATTGGATTTCAGAATAATCATAGTGAAAAATGAGATTGTTAAGGATAAAATAGTTAGTACCTTATAAATTCTTTTCGTGTTTTTTTGAAAAGAATTTGGTGAAGGTACTTATGCCGGCTTACCGTTCATCACCGGTGTTAGTACCTTATAAATTCTTTTCGTGTATTTTGGAAAAGAGTCTGGTGAAGGCACTTTCACCCCACAAGGGGTAATGAACTAAGGGTTCATTCAACAATAACTTCGTAATTATGAGGTGTAAGATGAATGTTTAGGGAAACGATTTTCGATTATTTAAACGCAGGCGTAGCCGAGCTACGTTGAGGATTAAATAATTGAAAAGCGTTTTTCTAAATGTTTATATTGCGCCTCAGAATACGAAGTTGTTTTTGAATGAACCCTAAGTACTGGTTTACTTACTGTGATCGACTAAGTTATCCTATATAGCATCATTGTTTTTTGAAGTCAATTATGATGACGAATGTTTTTTGGGGGGGGGACCTGATTCTCGGACAAGCTCCCAGTGCCTTGAAAAAAATACTATGCAGGAGCAGTACAAACAATGAAATTATTTGTTGAAACCCAACAGAAAATATTTATTATTCCAATAGCTTTTTTATGTGTATTGTTCTTGCCTTTAAGTGCCTTGTCCACAGAAACACTCACAGCTACCGCCCAAAAATATTATTATGGCATTGGAGCACCTAAAAATATTCATAAGGCTTTTAACCTTTATCTCAAGGCAGCTGAAAAGGGTGATGTGGATGCCATGTTAATAGTTGGCGGTCTCTACATGCAGGGGCAGGGAACTTCAGTCAATCAGGCTGAAGCTTTCAAGTGGCTTTATAAAGCTGCTATCAATGGTCGCAGTTCAAAGGAATCGCAGAGGATAATAGCTCAGTTTTTTATTTCCGGAAAAAATGCTCCTCAAAATTATAGTGAAGCTTTGCATTGGTACAAACGTGCTGCAAACAATGGTGATCCTGAGGCACAAAGTGAATTGGCCTTTCTTTATTCTTCCGGAAAATTTGTAGGCAAGGATTACGAGAAAGCTTATTACTGGTTTGATATCGCAGCTAAAAACGGATACCCAGTTGCTCAATACAACATGGGAATACTTTGGTATACCGGCAATGGTGTTCCTGCTGTTGATCTGGTAAGGGCCTATGCCTGGTTTAATCTGGTCGCAGCAAATGGACACAGTAACGGGGAGGCAGCAAAAGCATTCCTTGAGACAATACTCAGCGATGACGAACTTTTGAAAGCTCAGGATCTTTCAACAAAACTATACAGAGAAATTAAAAGAGTGACGAAGCAACCTGTTAAAAATAAATAATTTTTTTTAAATTTCTTACGCTGGTATCTGTATTGCTTCCTTTGTTGGAAGGGTAAATCTGAAAATTGTTGATCCGGCCGGATCGTTTTCTGCCCATATTGTGCTGTTATGATCGGAGAGGATTCGCCTGGAGATGGCTAGCCCAAGCCCTGTGCCACCTGCTCCTGTATCTGTCGCTGACGACTGCATAAATTCTTTGAAAATGCTTTCCAGCTCATCCTCAGGAATTGAAATTCCCCAATTAGATACAGCTATCCGCAGCCTGGGATTATCAGTTGTCTGGTTGATCTCGTCGCAGAGGATTTGTATCGTAGTGTTTTTATCGCTGAATGTAATGGCATTGAACAGAATGTTGCGGAACACCTGAGTAATTTTTTCATGGTCACAGTAAGCAAACGCCTGTTGATTAACACAATTCATCTCAAAGGAAAGTCCTTTTTCAGCAGCAATGGGTGCAAGCTCAGTTGTCACTTGATGTAGTTGCGGTATCAAGTCGTGTCTATTCATATTGTAACACATCTTCCCAACTTCAAGCTTGGAGAAATCCAATACCTTATTCAATAAATCCATCAGTCTTGTTCCTGATTGTTGAATAAGGTCAAAATATTCGTTGAGTTTTTCTCGTGATACAGAATCTGAACGTTTAATTCCAAGACGGGCATAGCCAAGGATACCATGCATGGGGGTACGGAGCTCATGGGACATATTTGCCAGGAATTCTGATTTTGCATGATTTGCCGCTATTGTTGCCTGCATGGCAAGAAACTGTGGCGTAATATCACGAACAGTGGCGATTATTACGGAATCTTCTCCCCATAAACATTTTTGTAGATTGACCTGGACAGTAAACACGTCTTCCTGGTCAGCTCGTGGTACTAACCATTCAAATTCCTGGTCTTTTCCCTCAAGAGTTTCCTGCCAGATGGTCTGCAAATCAACATCAGGGTTGTTTTTGGATTCTAAACTTCGATGAATGTTGAATGTTAATGCCTGTTGTCGAGTCATACGAAACATTTTAAGCATAGTTTCGTTACTATCTATAGCTTGGCCATCCAGGTCAAAAATAAAAATACCATCATGGGCGGAATGGTATATGTCCTGGAGCTTTTTACGACTGACGGCAATTTTTTGAGAAGTTTGTTTATGGTTGGATATTTCATCAGTCAGTTGTCTGTTAAGTTTTTCAAGATCCACAGCATTTTTTTTAATCAAAAATATGTTGATCAGGGAAAGCCAGTAGCTTTTATTCCAGAGATTAACTTGAACCAGGTTGAAAATCAGAAAAATTGAGAAAGCAATACCTATTGGAACAGTAACACTGTTGCCTATGTAGAATTGGGCTATAATAGCAGGCAGTAAAAGTATAAGAAGATATGCATAGGCAAGGATTCTCCATATATTATAGCTTGCCATGGAGCCACTGCCGATTCCTGCAAGAAAAATGACGAACAAAGTAATAGACAAAGAGTCATGGTAAATCAGGACAGCAGTCGCTGCAAAACATCCCCAGGTCAGACCAACAAAAATATTTGACCAGAAAAAAACTGGTAACCATATATGATTTTTGCTTTGTTCTTTTTTTGACATGGCAATTATGGCCATGATTCTCAGAAAAATCGCAATTAAAAGAATAGTGCCAAAAAAAGAATAGAGAAATGTTTGTTCAGAGGCATATTCAGTGGTGAGACCAGCAATAAGATAGGTAGCTGGAAGAATGATTATTCCTGCGATATTACGAGTTTTCAGCTCAATAATTGCCTGATTGAGGAGCGCCTGGATTTCTTTGGCATCAAAATCTTTTGTCAGGCCGTCTTTGTAGCGATTAATTTCATACTGTAAAAACATACGTAAGCTCTCGGATTAGTGCCTAACTCCCTGATTTCTGTCTTTAAGGCATCATCAGGTTTTTACAGATGTGGCAGGAAGTGAGAAAATAAAACTGGCACCTTCACCAGGGATACTTTCCACACTTAAAGATCCCCGGTGAAGGCGCATGATTTCTTTTGCAATAGCAAGGCTTAGCGCGGTACCCTGGGTATGATTTAGAATATCCTGGGAATAGAATTCGTCAAAAATTTTTTCTTGGAGCTCTGGATGTATGCCTGGCCCTTTATCGGTCACGCGAAAAATTACAGTCGACTCATCGCAGGGGACCGTCAATTCGACAGTTTCTTGTGGAGGGGAAAATTTAATGGCATTGTCTACAGCTGACTGGAACGCCTCATGAAAAAGATGCCAGTCTGCCTCAAGAGTGAAATCGGTGGGACAGTTAACGATCACATCATATTTATCAGCATGATTGCTATTCGTTTGTCGGGCCACCCCCTGCAAATATTGTTGAACTGACTGGGCGGTGATGGTTAATGTTCTGTTATTTCTGAGATCCGAGAGGAGAAGAATTTTACGTACCAGGTCATGGAGACGTTCTCCCGAAATTTTAATAAGATTGGCATACTCTGCAATTTTATCGGACACAGATGGGGTGTCAAGGATAAGCTGACTACCAAGGAGGATTCCGTTTAACGGGGTTTGGGTTTCATGTGAGAACAGCTGGAGAATTACTGTTTTCAGCTCATCAATCTCTTCTGTTTTTTTTAACTTGGAGAAAACTTTCAGTTTTGCGAGTAACTCATCATCAACAAAAGGTTTTGCAATATAGTCATCGGCGCCAGCTTCATATCCTTCGAGGCGTTCTTCAACCATGGCTTTGCCACTGACCATGAGAACCTTGGCAAATTTATGCTTTTTATCATTTTTTATTTTTCGACAGACATCATAACCACTCATTCCAGGCATCATAATATCCAAAATTATAATGTCTGGGGCATACTCATCAAGAATGGCCAGAGCATCCATACCATTCACTACAGATTTACATTGAAAATCATCTTCGTACTCAAGGATTTCTTCAATCAGCCTGACATTAATAGGCTCATCATCAACTATGAGTATTTTGACAGTCATAGAAGTACCCCACAGATTTCTTTGATTGCTGTATGAATGATTCCCCCCCCTCGAAATATGTCTACTATCTTAGAGGTAATTGATTAGAATGTAAATTTATATTCTTTGTAAGCAGCCACAACTTGCATTCATTCATTCCATATGCTATTTTCACCAACCTTGGTGGCGTCGACGTTCGTGCTTATCTACTTATCTACTTAGCTACTTAGCCATCGGTTATTTGTAGTTTTTCGATGACATCATTATTCCAGCTATTCTATTTGATCAAACAAGATGTGATGTTCCATGACAATTGCTGTTATTGCGCTGACTGACGGTGGAAAA
>JAYEOK010000059.1:0-4785 GCA_034722915.1 Thermodesulfobacteriota bacterium
CCAAACGAATATCACCCATTAGCTTTTCCCACGCTTGACGAATGACACCTCTTATGCTATTAGTTGCCGGGACTTGTTTTCCTTTGTGAGAATAAAGGGCCGTTAGCTCAATTGGTAGAGCATCTGACTCTTAATCAGCAGGTCCGGGGTTCGACTCCCCGACGGCCCACCATACATATCAAGCACTTATCTCGTTTTGAGTTAGGTGCTTTTTTGTTTCATGTGAGACTCTGTGTGAGAAAAACTTCTGGCACGCTCATATATGGCCATGGCATCTTTCTCAGAACTACCAAGATTGTGCAAATAGATTTCAGTTGTTGCACGGTTCTCGTGCCCTAAAATACTTTGAATCGCACCAATGGGTACCTGGTTGTTGTCCATGACTGAAGCACCTGCATGCCTGAGTGCATGAAAACGAAAGTACGGTACCGCGGCTTTTTTACACAGACTTCTCATGATGAGTTTCACACTTGACACCTGAAAGAGCAGCAAATTTCCTGTAATCCTGACCAGTCCAGGCACACAGCAGACTTGCATAAGAAATTTACCCTTAAAAAGAAAAACTATTCGAGGATAATACCTGTATAGTGTTGGATATGATTTTTAGTGCCTTACTCCTCAAAAGCTGTCACTCTTTTCAGTACCCCCTTGAGGGGTATAAAAAACAGGTAAGCGTAGACTCCGAGAAAATGAAAAGCTCGTTTAACGTTAGCAAGTTGGACATACCAACAAGGCACTTACACCCCTCGAGGGGGTACTGAAAAGAGTGCCGGCCTCACTTACCGTTTACCGGTGTTAGTCAGTTAGAAAACAAAAAACAGGTGTTAAATGGTTAGGACATATCATCAACCGGTACAGTGGCTGCATATTTTTATTATGCTGTTGTCAGGTTCTATATGCTGGAAACTGTTTATGATGTACCAAACAGGCTCTTGGTACTTCCTTGGCTTTGCTATTATATCACTCGTCCCTTTTGTTGTTTGTGTGAGACCGGTCATTGAAAACAGAAGCATTACCGTTGGAGACGGAAGTATCACTGTGCATCAAAGATTCTGCAAACCGCTGAAATTGACGTTAGTAGAAGATTTGTACCAGATTGTGCTGAAAGACGAAGCTGTACGTTCTTTTTGCTTCCAGTATGGGGATAATAAATCTATTCAAATAAGCCCAGTGGCTTACCAGGACGGAAATGAATTAACGGAGACTATTCTGGAACAGATAGAACAACGAAAACTTGTACTGGAGATGGTGTCTGCTTAATTGTGGTGGAATGGGTATGAGACTGGTTGGACTGATGCCATATACTACTTATATTATTCTACCCAATTACACTACGATAACAGCCAATTTAACCGGTGTTGTTCTCCATCAACAAGTCATCTCCCAATGGACAGAAGAACAGATAGAAAAACAATCTGACAAGTGTAGGTGTTCTGATGTAACATGATGTAGTTGTGGGAAATAGTACTATTTTATTCTGAAAGCTTACGATCTCACTTGTTTGCTGGTAGATTGTTACTGGTGAGCATGGGTGATAAAAGAACACACTCATAAATTTACAGAGATTTGGATCGTCCAGATCGTCCTAATCGCCCTAGCATTATACAGAATGACGCATATTCCAATAAGAGGCACTTGAAATGTTATAGGATAGAGCCTATAATTAGGGTAAAGGGAATTTACTTATGTGGGATGTAATAACAACAGATAAATTTGATGAATGGTTTGATTCTCTGGATGACACTGACAGGACGAACGTTATCGCTGGAATGTTACTGCTTGAGACGAAAGGTCCATCTTTACCACGTCCTTATGCTGACACAATAGAAGGATCTGTATTCCCGAATATGAAAGAGTTGCGTATTCAAAGCAAAGGTAAACCTTTGAGAGCCTTTTTTGCTTTTGATCCAAAAAGAAAAGCGGTGATTCTTTGTGCAGGCAACAAAACGGGCAACGAAAAAAGATTTTACAAACAAATGATTCCTATAGCAGATAAAGAATACAAGAATCATTTGGCTAACCTGGAGGGTAAGTAATGGCTAGAACACTAAAAGAAATTATAGCACACGAAAAGCCTGAGGTTGTAAAGAAGGCCAAAGCATTGGCAACAGAAATGCTCCTCAACATTCACTTGGCAGAACTTAGAGAAAAAACTAAATTAACACAGAATGATATTGCTTTGGCAATGGGAGTAAAACAACCGACTATTGCTGGCATGGAAAAGAATGGTCAGGATATTAAACTTTCCTCTCTAAAAAAATATGTCGAGGCGGCAGGTGGTAAATTAAATCTTGATATCGAGCTGTCCGACGGCAGTCATTTTGGTTTCTCCGTGTGAGAGTCGTGTGAGAAAAACATTCCAAAATCTGCTAAAACATGAAAAATCAGATAAAATGTGGAATTTAATTTCTTTGTAATTATAGTAGATTGCCGCAAATGATGAGGTTGCGAAGATCAGAGAACTATGACTCTTAATCAGCAGGTTCGGGGTTCGACTCCGTGACGGCCCACCAATAAAAACAACCACTTAGGAACGGAGCGTTAATAACTTGATAGCATAGGAATTTTCATTTTTTACGAAGCTTAAAAAATGAATACCGAACATCAAAGGACGAATATCGAATATCGAACAGGTAAGCGCAGACTCCGAGGAATGTCGAACCGCAGAAGGGGAAAGGCCCTTGATCTTTCGTCTTTTATTCCGATCGATATTCGATATTCCTTGTTCGATATTCAACATTCTCTTTTTAAAACCCGCCCGAAGGGCGATAAGTTCAACAAAATCGCGCTTGGATTTAGGTCATGTTTGACCGATCTGATTGAACAAAGCCGCAGGCGTAGCGGGCTACGTTGAGGACTTTGTGATTGATGATCGGCCAAAGATGGCCTGAAGACAAGATGCGAGATGTTCAAGTTATTTGCGCCCTGTTCCTTAGGGATATTTTCTAAGTGGTTTTGTTATTTGGGGAAAGTCATGGGGAAAGATTTTAATATTTAGTGAAGCCAAGAAGTCGTAAATACTTCTGTGTTACCTCAATATTGTCATGACCAAGTATTGCCATTATCTCTACCAGTGGAACATTTTTGGAGGCTAGGATTGACGCCAGTCGATGCCGATAAGCGTGCCAACCATATCTCTTATTGTCAGGTTTACGGCTTTTCAGAAGCTACCCTCTCCGGGCCTGAGCTTGTACTATTTTCTCATATTCTGTAATGCCGCTTTAACTTTCTGCAGGGCTTCACTTGAAACGTGGTCAGCATGTTCCAATTTGGAGATATATGACTGCGTAACTTCCATGTACCGGGCAAGATCAATCTGTTTGACTTGTGCCTGCAATCGGGCCAGAGCCACTGGGTTTTCAACATAATCTGCAGGGTTAAAGTCAACATAATCCTCTTCCTGATCAGCCCATGCTTCCAGTCCTGATAATTCATCTTCAATCTGGTCGTGCAGTGCGTCATAAACCTGAACGGGAAGGAGGACATATTCAGCGTTGCCATGTATATCTTTGATGGTCTGCAAGTTCATTTGTATGCATCTCCCCGTGGTTTAATTTTTTCAATCTTTATTATTTTTACGGAATCTTGCCGGTCGTAAATGATACGCCACCCGCCAATTCGCAACCGCCATAAATGTGAGCCTTTAAGCTGCTTACTATCAAGTGTTGCATCATCCGGGTTTAATCCAAGAGAAACTATGGCATCAGCAATACGTAATCGATCATTCTTGCCAAGGCTTTTTAATTTCCTCTTTGCCTGCCTCTTAATCTTAACCGCATAACTCATATTATATTACCTGCAGTTTGTTTGTGCAAGGTTGTTCTGGATTATCTGAGGTTAATCACTTTTGCCTGTTTGTCTGTAAGGATTTGCTCTAATTTTGTGCCCCACTTTTCCAGAGCCGCACGTTTTTCAGCATCATAACTGTGACGGTCATAAAAACGGGTAACACCCTGTTCAACATGGTTAAGTATTTTAGAAACCACCAGTCTGGAAATATCCATACCCGTCATAAGGCTGGCTGCCGTCCTGCGAAGATCGTGCATTGTCACATTCTCAAGACTGGCACTACAAAGAGCTTTTTAAATGACTTCTGAAACCACTGTATATGCCCTACTGTTTTCTTTTTTGAAGGAAAAACCCAAATGCTGCCGGAATCTTCTTTTTTTTGTTCCAGCAAAATATCGAGAGCCATAGGTGATAATGGAACCCGGTGTGTCATTGTATTTTTTGATATCTCCGATGGAATAGTCCACCACCCTGTTTCAAAGTCAACATCCTGCCAACGCATTGAACTTACATCTATTCCACGTTGTGCTGTAATCAAACGTAACTTTTGAATATTTGCCATAGCAGGGGTTAGGGTGTCATAAAAGGCCGTCCATAATGCCCTGATTTCAGCAACGGTCAAAACTCTATCCCGCTGCTTTTCTTTCCCCGGAGCTTTAACCATAGTACAAGGGTTATACTCAACCAGATCACGCTCTATTCCAAAATTGTAGATTTTACGGATTAGTGCCAATGTACGGTTTGCAGCAATAGGCGCTCCACGATCAACAATTTTGTCGAGTAGCAAGATAACATCCCGTTTCTTAACTTCATACGCCTTTATATTACCCCATGAAGGTATAAGATCAGACTCAATTTTTCTTTTATCTTCCCTAACCCGGACAAGCCGGAACCAAAAAGGTGAAAAGCATTAACTCATGATTAAATTCTATCCAAGGAAGCAGTATTACTTGGAGGTATAACCATGTCACTTATAAGACGATATAGCAAACAAAT
>JAYEOK010000060.1:0-4765 GCA_034722915.1 Thermodesulfobacteriota bacterium
TGTATTTTTTTCCGTCTTCTGTGTTGCTCGTTGCTCACGTAACCCGTTATGCTCCCGCCTCGCGCCTTGAATACGAAAAAAACTCCTATTAATTTTTGTTCAAGTTATTTATCTCCCGTTCCTAACCACGCAGAGCCTGACTCTTTTCAGTACTCCTTGAGGGGTGTAAGTACCGAACAACACACCATTAGATCAACGCTTCATTTTTTGACTCTTAGCTTTCTGGTAAAGCTCCAGATACTTCTTGCTTACTGTATCCCAGGTATGGTGCTCATGGATCAGTTCCACTGCCTGGCGCTGCATATTTCGAATAGCAGAAGGGTCTGTTGCATAGAGCTGCAGAGCCCGTTGAATCGTCTGGTACAATGCTGAAACACTCTGTTTTTCGTAGGAAAAACCTGTCGTTCCATCCACAACCTTTACCAAACCGCCAACCGAATGAACAATGGGCAGATTGCCAAAGAGCTGCGCCATAAAATCTGTAAGGCCGCAAGGTTCGTACTGCGATGGAATCACAAAGAAATCCCCCGCAGCATACACTTTATTGGCAAGGAATGTGTCAAAACCACGAAGAATACAGACACGGCCGAGATTATCTTTTGTTTCAGCCAGCTTTATCAGCTCATTTTCGTCATGGCGACTGCCGGTTCCAAGAAGCAAAAAACGAAAATCAATGTCTTCTGCAAGAAGTTTTTTGAGGGCTCCGGTAAGGACATCAACCCCTTTCTGGGCACTGAGTCGCCCAATAAAAGTGACAAGGGGCGCAGAAGGATCAGGATCAAGAAAACCGGACTGACGAATCCCCTGCATTTCGCTATCTCCGGAAAACTGCTGCATAAGTGCAACTTTACACTCCATTTTTCCTTCAAGGGGAGCTGTTCCCAGGGGATCAAAACCCGCAGCAATGCCCGTTTTTCCGTGATCTTTTGCTGAAAAAGTACCCGGATCAATCCCATTGGTAACACCCTCCAGCACAATATCTCTGTCCAACAGAACATGACCAAGCCATCCGGTCAGGCGATCATCAAAGGTTTCCCTCAGCTCCCGGGCATAATTCTCACTGACTGTATTCATTACAGCAAATGAAGCTCCTGCCAGGAAGGGATCAAAGCTATCTTCCAGCCTGGAGGCACGAATAAATGACATGGGAAGACCAGTAGACACCTGAGCAAAATCAAGATCTGCAATTTCCTGATGATACCCCTTCCCCGCATTATGGACAGTGACCACACATCCAGTGCTCCGAAAATAATGACGCAGGCCGGGATATTCTGAAACCATGGCAGGGAGAACCGCGGTGTGACCGTCATGACAATGGATCACATCGGGATGGGCATCAAGGAGCACCATCAGGTCAAGGGTTCCTTTCTGCAGGAGAATGTTCATGGCAAAATAATCGATATGCCCCTCTCCGGTTTTCTTCCAGGACTCGGAGGCTTCCTCCTCTGCGGTATAAGTGTAAACGTTTTGTTTTGCGCGAAACCTCCTGGCATCAAGCAGGTAAATATTTACCTGATCCAGGGTCGCAGTCCAGACCTGAACCTCTTCCCTGCGTTCCTCCCCGGGGTAGTTTAAATCAACATCAAAACGTAATTTTACATTTGGAGACAGAGGATCAGCAAGGAGTGTAAACCCCAACTGTTCAGGATCCATAAATCCGTAACAGGGAAGCACCACATGCACCGAACAGCCTGACTGGCTGGCAAGGGTCACGGACAACTGGGAAACAACATCTTTAACGCCTCCAGCACCTGCCAGGTTTCCATATTCACGACTCACCATCCAGATTTGACGAATGGCTGCCTGCTTTTTAGCCATAGTATTTATTCCTCCGGGAAGACGATACTCATATGCCGCAGCAAATGGTCTATGAGAGTGAGACGCACCATGGCTTCACAAACCGGAATGATACGGGGAATAGCGGAAATATCATGCCTGCCGCCCACCTGAATAGTCACTGCTTCATTCTCCAGATTGACACTCTGCTGTTTCTTGGAAATAGAAGGAATGGGTTTGACGGCAACACGGATTACAATTTCATTGCCGCTCGATATCCCGGCAAGAATGCCACCGGCATTATTACTGCCAAAACCATCAGGCGTGATGGGATCGTTATTTTCAGAGCCAAGCATTTCCGCCACCTGAAATCCGGCACCAATCTCCACACCTTTTACCGCACCAATGGACATGAGAGCGTGGGCAAGCTCTGCTTCGAGTTTATCAAAAACAGGCTCGCCAAGACCTGCCGGACAATCAGCCACAATCTCCACAATACCCCCTAGCGTGTCCCCCTGTTTCCGTACCTCTTTCACTCGCTCTTCCATCTTTTCCGCGGCTTTCTCATCAGGACAGAAAAATCGGTTGGAATTGATTACTTCAAGATTCTTCTCCTCCACCTTGATGCCGCCAAGAGCCACGGTGTAGGCAAGTACATCTATTCCTGCCTGTTCCAGCACCTGTTTAGCAACAGCTCCTGCTGCAACTCGTGCGGCAGTCTCCCTGGCCGACGCACGCCCGCCGCCACGATGGTCACGGACACCATACTTAGCCAGATAACTGATATCACCATGGCCGGGACGAAAGATATCGCGCAGATTATCATAGGATTTGGAATGGGCATCTTTATTGTAAATAGCTAGAGAAATGGGCGTTCCGGTGGTGCGGGGCAGATCTTCTCCGGGAGGTGTAAAAATACCTGATAAAATTTCCAGTTGATCCGGTTCCTTCCTGGGACTTGAAGCTCCACCCTGTCCGGGTCGTCTTCTGTCCATTTCAGCCTGCAGCACAGCAGGATCGAGTACTATACCGGGAGGACAGCCATCAATTACAGCGCCAACTCCAGTGCCGTGCGATTCGCCCCAGGTGGTTACCCGAAAGGCCTTGCCAAAAGTATTTCCTGCCATTCCTGTTATTCCTCTTTTGTTGCCCTGCAAATCTTTTCAATAGCCTGCACAGCATCATAAACCGTCATGGCGCCACTATCAACAAGACAATCTGCTGTTTCCCTGTACAGTGGATTTCGTTTCTTAAGAACCTGTTCCAATTCCTGGTAAACACCTTTACCTGTGAGGCTTGGCCGGAGAGACTCTGACTGCTGGTCTGCAGCAATACGATCACAGAGAACCTTCGAATCAGCAGTCAACCAGACCACTGTTCCCTGTTTTTTCAGCTGCGCCCACAGCTCACGATGCAAAATTGCGCCGCCGCCGGTTGCCACAACGCAGCCCTTTCTGCCAACAAGCCTTGCAAGTACTTGTTTTTCATATTTCCGAAACGCCTGCCACCCTTCTCGTTCAACAATCTCCGCCACCGAGCAGCCATGCTCATCAGTGACAAGAATATCTGTATCCAGGAACTCATAGCCAAGCTTGTCAGCCAGTTTCACTCCAATACTGGACTTCCCCACGGCTCGACCACCAATGAGATACACACAGTCTTTCATAATAAAACAATCCCCGGAAAATTAATATAGCTTGCGATAAGATAAATCTGTATCAAGAGAAGATCAAGGAGGAAAAGAAAAGGGGGATGTACTCACAAAATTTTGTAGAGAGTTGTTTCATGGGGATCACTTCCCATACAGGCGATCCAAAGGATTTTGCAATGCATTGATATCCTTTCGCATCACATGAGTATAAATTTCAGTTGTCTTTACGTCTGTATGCCCGAGAAGATCTTGAAGGACTCGAATATCAGTGCCTTACTTCTGAAAAGCTGTCATAAAAAACAGGTAAGCGTAGACTCCGAGGAAATGGAAAGTTCTATTAAAGTTAAGAAGTTGAACATACCAACAAGGCACTTATACCCCTCGAGGGGGTACTGAAATGAGTGCCGGCCTCACTTACCGTTTACCGGTGTTAGTTCCGTTTTCGAGCATATGGGTGGCAAACGAATGCCGTAGAGTATGGACAGTGGCGCGCTTATCAATTCCTGCCTTTCTCACCGCTGTCTTCACAGCTTTCTGTAAACCGGATTCATATACGTGATGCCTTCTTTCTTTGCCCCTGCGTGGGTCTATTGACCGTTTTCGGGAAGGAAACACATATTGCCAGGAAGGCTGTGTTGCTGCTTTTCTATATTTCCCGGCAAGTGCACCAGGCATAAACACCTCACCAAACCCTTCATTAAGATACCTTTGATGAAGGCACTTTACCCGCTCAATATGCTTGAATAACTCATCACTGATCAAACGGGGAAGATATGATGTCCTGTCCTTTGCGCCCTTACCGGATCGAATAAAAATATTTCCCTGACCAAAATCCAAATTCTGAATACGCAGGCGAATACACTCCATAAGCCGAATGCCGGAACCATAAATAAGTTTTGCCATCAACAAATGGGTACCACCCATCTCAGCAAAAATTCGTCCAACTTCTTCTTCAGTAAGTACCGTTGGTGGATGGTGCTTCCGCTTGGCACGAATGGGTGCTATGGATTCATCAAGAGGCTCAAGCAGGACAATCCCGGTAAAGAAAAGCCAGAGCATTGAGAGCCTGTTTCTGGGTTGACGCAGCTACTTTTTCATGGGAAGCCAAATGAGAAAGAAAACGTTCCACCTCTTTAGGCCCCATGTCTTTGTTCCAGCCATGCGGCATGAAAAACAGTTTGCAAAAAAATATCTTTAGTGTTTCGATAGGTTACAAGCAAACCCCATAGGGTCTTTACCGTTACTTTTCCTCTGGAAGCCGCGGCTCAGTCCAACAACATTTTATCAATCATCCCGCAGCTTGTTCAAAAAACCGTGGTAACGCGAACCTTAGAGGTG
>JAYEOK010000061.1:0-2308 GCA_034722915.1 Thermodesulfobacteriota bacterium
GGCTTATGTGCAAGGGCGTGAACGACACAGCCATGCCTATCTCAACTCCATCCCGCCGCTCAATGGATTACTTGGCATGCGCTGGCAGGATGAGGTAGCCGAAGGCGTGAAATATTGGATTGAATTCAGCAGCAGCTTTTATGCTCGTCAGGATCATACAGCCGCTGGAGAGAAAGAGACTGCAGGCTACGCGCTTTGTAACGTGCGCAGTGGGGTGACTTTTGATTACGCTGGTTGTCGAGAGGTTACCTTGACTTTAAATGTGGAAAATCTGCTGGATAAGGAGTATCGCAGCCATCTGAACACCGAAGGTTTTTACAATAATCCTGGGTTGAATGTGGTGACAGCGCTTAAGTTTTCCTTCTGATGATCCTGTTCTTCGATGTCACTTTGATAGCGATTGTTTGCGGACAATAATGGTTGAAAAATAATGAATCGGCTCGATCAGTTTATTGAGGTCGTTGTATATCTTTTCTTCTTTCATGCCGGTTTTTTCAACTAGCACTGCGTTGTCTAAGAGATCCAGGCTGGTGAGCAATGTTTTGAGTTCAGCAATAACCTTGTGTACTTTCATTAAAACAATGGTGTCAAAGCTGAGAAGGGTTTCCCGGAGCTTGTTGGAAGCAAATGTTGCCGGGAGAACTGCCAGTCTGTCATCACCAAGACAGATCGGTATAGCAGTGGTGGCTGAGCATGAACTGAGAGCCGAGATGCCCGGCACAAAAATAACCCTGACATCCGGGCGCATCTCAGTGATGGTCTGGTAGAGATAAAAGCCAGTGGAGTATATGGCAGGGTCGCCAAGGGTGGGAAAGGCAACATCATTTCCTGCATCCAGACTGCCAAGAACTGTATCGGCCGCATCCTGCCAGGCTCTTGCCACCTCTGTATCCGGGGTTTCTCCCATACGAACCTTTTTCATGGGGAAGTGGAGCTCCAGGATTGTTTTCCCCTCTAACTCCACAGCCTGTTTTATAATCGATAATGCTGTGGAGTTTCCGTTCTTTGAACCCTTTGGAGTGACAATAACCGCACAGCTGTTCAAGGCCTTATGTGCCTTGAACGTGAGTAGCTCCGGATCACCGGGGCCGACACCAACTATGTAGAGTGTACTTTTCATGTAATGTATGTGAATCAGAAAAATTAGTTCAGGTGTATTCCATGCTCATTGGCCGTGTCCTGAATATGATCTACAAAAATGGCTGCAAAGGCATCGTTGCTGCCAAGTCCCTGCAAAACAGTCTGTACTTCATATCCCTCTCTGGTCAATATTGATTTCCAGGAGTCATCTTCAACGCCAGCCATATCATTGGTGGCATGGTCACCGGCAACAATCATAAACGGTTTGAGAAGAACTTTTTTTGTGTCTGCATGCGCCATTGCAGGAAGGAGATCTTCCAGGCCTGGCATTCCTTCAACTACACCAATGTAGGTTTTTATCTCAGGGTAAACTTGCCTCATTTTCTTTTGGGTTTCGGCATAAATTCCTGTGGACCAGTGATCATTACCATGCCCCATATACACAAGCATTGCGCCTGCTTTTTGTGCTTGCGCAGCATCGGCTGCCAGCGTTTCCACAGCTTTAGCCACGTCTGAATGATAGTCATAGAGGTCACCGGGCATGCCCAGGGCAGGGCGACCAAGTACCAGTTTGTCAAAAGGACGCCATTTTTTCTTGGTTGTCTGAATAGAAGCCAGGCCATCCACATAAGATTTTAAATCCTGTGACTGCTCCATGTAAAACATGTGAGTGGGTTGAACAATGATGTTGCGGTATCCAGCTTCACGCAGATCACCAATGGTGGAGATGATATTTTTTGATAAAAGAATTTCTGCAGGAATACCCCTGTTATACCATTTGATTGACTCGTCCTGACGTTTCTTCCACACCGAGCGGATGATGTTTGAAGTGAAAGTCACCCGTACTTCAGTGTTTGGGTAGGCTTCCTTGGTTTTGTTAATAATGTTACCTATGGCTTCTATTGCGGAGGGTACAGTGGTTCCAAAACTGGCAATGACAATCGCTGTTTTACCTTCGTCACCACTTGCATAGTTTCCCTTGCCTGAGGCCATACCATTCGAGACCACCAGCGTTGCAGCCAGTAGAATTCCCAAAAGAATTACAGATCCTTTTCTTTTCATGTCCTTTGCTCCTTTTTTATTGATGATCCGGGCATAAAAAAACCCGAACCAATTAAAATTGATCCGGGATGCCCTGGCTGATCCACAGATACTACAATAAAACCTCCTGGCCACGGAGATTTTTGTACGGCGGAAAAGCAGATTCACCTGAAGAGTTTTTAAAGAG
>JAYEOK010000061.1:2408-4744 GCA_034722915.1 Thermodesulfobacteriota bacterium
TTATTATTACCAACGTCCGCTTTGGTTACGGAATCCGGAGCCTTGTCCCCGTCCATTCCCGCGACCTTTTCTCTGCCCCTGTTGGCCTGCACGAAATCGTCTCCGTAATGCGCCAAAAAATGAGGTGTCCTGATCTGTTGATGTCTGGTTGACGTTTTGACATCTGCCCTGGCCTCTACCTGTTGCTGCACCTTGTCCGTTGGGTCCTGTCTGATCTTGATTTGGCATTTGTGTTTCCTCCAATAGTAAATTTGTGTGTTTACTGTACTTATACCCCCTTGTGGGGTGTTACGTTGTTTGCTGTCTATACACAGTCAAGAGATTGTTGATTTCATCTTTTGTCTTTTGCAGATTTTCCATCCAGCGAGCCAGCTGTCTTTTTCCTTCTAAAGTAAGATGATACATCCTGCGTCGAGGGCCACGGCTGACAGACCCTTCGTAGGACTCTACCCAGCCACTTCCCTCCATTTCACGCATGATCCGGTAAATGATGCTCGGATCATAAGTATCTGCGTCTGACACGAATTCCTGTAAACCCTGTAATAAGTCGTAACCATGGCGATCCTGCCCGTAGAGCTGCAAGAGAAAAATGGGCTGTAAAAATCCGGTTATTCTCCTTTTTGGAGCAGTTTTTCGTCTTTGTCTTTTTCCCTGGCGCCTCATGCATCTCCTTTATGGGTTTATGTTTGATACTGTACTTATCTATAGATGTATTGTCAATAGGTGGGATGTTAATAGTTGCTGGAATGCTTTGGATATAGTCGGAAGAATTATCAAGAGTCTTTTAAGATCAGGTAATTATAAACAAATGCCGCACCTGAAATATCAGTCAGTTTTTTTTGTTCGTAGCACGAAACCGGAAGAGAGTTGATATTATTGTTATTAGGACGTATGTTGCCCGCAGAAAATTGAATCCACATCAATTTTTTACCTGACAAATTAGTTGTGCTGATTTGTATGTATATTAAAGAGAAAGGAGGGATGAGATGAAGAAAATTTACCAAACAACTGCGATGGTTGCCGGCATGCTTTGCATGCTCAGTGGAACATCCGCTTTTGCGGGTGATGAGACGGAAATTGAAATACTTAAACGACAGATGCAGGAGGTTATCAGTCAGAATCAACAACTGACTAAACGTGTTGCCGAGCTCGAAGCAGGGCAGCGTATGGCATCCGGTGTGACAAGCGCAGACACCAGTGTCATGATCAGCGAAGCAGAGCAGCGTTCAGCAACGGATGTACAAAGCACAGAACGTAGTGCCAGAGTCGGCGAATCAGCGAGAGTAAATCGACGTTCTGTCATTGAAGAAGAGGTCGCAAAACAGCTCGCGGAAAAAGGGGGCCAATCCATTAATGATTACGTGTCATTGTCCGGTTTAATTGAAGGCGATTTTGCAGCCGGAGATGATTTTGAAGGAAATAATTTTAACGAATTTGTTCTGGCAACTGTTGAGCTTGGTCTTGATGTTGAGGTAAACGAGTGGGTAAGGGGTACCATTATTGGATTGTACGAAGGTGGCGAGGAAAATGACCATATAATTATAGACGAAGGCCTTATTGAAATTGCTAATTATAAGCAATTCCCAATGGGATTTACTGTGGGAAAAGTCTATGTACCATTTGGTAATTTTGAAACCAATATGATCCAGGATCCCATGACCCTTGAAATTGGTGAAATCTCGGATTTTGGTGCTACGTTAAGTTTTGAAGCGGCAGGATTGTATGGTGGTATTTTTGCCTATAACGGAATGAAAAATGACGGTGGCTCAGATGTTATCAAAGGTTATGGTGCACAACTTGGTTATGCCTTTGAGAATGACAGTATGACCATTGACACAGGGGTTTCATATGTGGGCAATATTGCAGACTCCGGTGGCATAAGTGATTTTTTTAATGACGATCTTGGTAAAGAGACTGTTCGGGACCAGGTGGATGGACTTGGCTTGCATGCTATTGCAACTTTTGGTTCGGCCATGGTGATTGCTGAATATATAACAGCTCTTGATGATTTTAATGATGCAAGCGCTGCTGACCCCGAGGCTGTCTATACTGCTGAGCCATCAGCATGGAATGTGGAATTTGGGGTTGAATTTGAAGTCGTTGACATACACTCTCATTTTGCTATTGCTTACCAGGGTACTGACGAAGCGGTAGAGCTTGGATTGCCGGAGAGTAGATACCTTGCGGCAGCATCATTTGAAATTTTTCCGGCAACAGCCCTGACCTTTGAGTATTTTTATGATAATGACTATGATTGTGGGGATGGTGGAACGGATGAAAGTGCCAATACTTTCACAACTCAATTAGCATACGAATTTTAGTACCTTACTCCCTAA
>JAYEOK010000062.1:0-17612 GCA_034722915.1 Thermodesulfobacteriota bacterium
TTAGGCATTGGGGGACTCGGGCATAGAAGCTACTAGAGGCACGGCAAGAACCATGCCCAAAACGGCCTATGCACGGAACATGCAACCGGAACCAGTGATCTGTGACAAAGGGCATGCAACGTAACACCATCATCACGCTTGTCGTTCCGTATATGAGAATAATATCTTTCCAGAATCATTTTCATACTCGAGTGTTCCGTCATTCTCTGAACCAATCCTGAAAAAGTGCCTTGCTTTGGGGTCGCTCTGCCTTCTGTAATGACCGATCAGGGGGGGTAACCCAAAGAGAGTAGCAGGACTGGAATTACTGTTCGATTCAGGAAGAGTGTTAAAGTTAAACTGTCCGTAGATAAACTATTCGTAGCAGATAATGCTTCCAGACCTTGTTGTTGGTATGTATAATAGATTTAAATAAAGCTAAAAAGTGCCAGTACTGCATTTAGTAGGTTTAAAATAGGCTTTAATCGATAGTGTGTTTCTGGGAGAGGGTGTATGGACTACTATTCAATGACAGACAGGGCAATTGGTGCTGAAATCGGTCAAAGATTCAAGCAACTGAGACTACGCAAGAATTTCACCCAGGAAGAGCTTTCGAAAAGAACGCTCCTGTCCTTGACTGTTATAAAATCTCTTGAATCAGGCAAGGGAAAGCTTTCTACAATAATTGCTGTGTTAAGGGAATTGGATTCTCTTGATAATTTAGATAGCTTGATCCCTGATCCAGGTATCAGCCCTATGCTGCTTGCAAAAATGAAAGGTAAAGAACGGAAAAGGGCAACAGGAAAGCGAGGTCAGATAGGAAAGAAAAAGACTGGTGAATCTGAATGGTAAAGTCTGTTGATGTCGCCTATGTGAAGATATGGGACCAGGTTGTCGGAGCTGTTTCATGGCAGGGAAATCCCATGGAAGGATACGCGGTCTTCGAGTTTGATAGAACTTTTCTGAATACCGGTCTTGATCTGTCTCCTCTTCACATGAGTGTAGAATCCGCATTGCGTGGTGATGGTCGCTATCTGTTCTCGAAGCGAAGTGAAGATCCATCAAGAGATACATTTATGGGGTTACCTGGTCTTCTGGCTGATTGTCTTCCAGATAAGTTCGGTAATAGACTTATAGATATGTGGCTTCAGCGGCAGGGTAGGGATAGCAGTAGTTTCACACCTGTTGAACGTCTCTGCTATACCGGCAGTCGTGGTATGGGGGCGCTGGAGTTTGTGCCTACCCTGAATAAAAAGCTGTCTGAATCTACACCTGTTGAGATCTATAGATTGGTTGAATTGGCACAACAGATAACTTCTGAAAGAAATGCACTCAATGTTTCAGTGGCTGAAGATACGGAAATTGATAGTGATGCTCTTCTTGAGATTATCCGTGTTGGAACTTCTGCAGGAGGCGCCAGAGCAAAAGCAATTGTCGCAATGAATAATGAGGGCCATATAGTCTCAGGCCAGACACGGATACCTGAAGGCTATGAGCATTGGATCATCAAGTTTGATGGCGTTACTGATCTTGAGCTTGGAGCTTCGCAAGATTTTGGTCGTATAGAATATGGTTATTACCTCATGGCAAAAGAAGCCGGGATAGATATGCCTGTGTGTAAGCTTCTAGGAGGGAAAGAAGGTCGTGCCCATTTTATGATCAAGCGGTTTGACCGTGAAAACAATGATAAGATTCACATGCAGTCGTTATGCGGATTAGCCCATTATGATTTCAACGAAGCTGGGATGTTTGGATATGAACAAGCCTTTGGTGTTATGAGAACATTACGACTTTCAAAAGCAGAAGCGGCTCAGCAGTTCAGGCGTATGGTTTTTAATGTTGTCTCGCGCAACCAGGATGATCACACTAAGAATATATCCTTCCTGATGGACAGGGATGGAAAGTGGCGCTTATCTCCAGCCTATGATGTCACCTATGCGCACAACCCTGGTGGCCTGTGGACTAACAGCCATCAGATGAGCATTAGCGGCAAGAGAGATGGTTTTGAACTTCAAGACTTGTTAGTTGTCGGCAAGTCCATTGGTATTCCGAAGCCTGAGGTTGTTGTAGGGGAAGTGGTTGATGCGATTAGCAGGTGGGATGAATTTGCAAAAGAAGCAGGAGTGAAAAAAGAGACCTTAAATGCAATTGGAGCCACACACCGCTTGTCACTAACTAGTTCCTGAAGTACAAAGTTTTCAAGGATAGGGGGGCGTATTGATCCCACGGGGCTGAGGATGAACTCTTCTGGTGAAATTTGCGCATTGCATCCAGTAAGCCTGTATCAAACAGGAAGAATTTGAAACAACTTTCTTTGGAATAGTAATTTTCCAACTCACAATTCAATATACCAATTTGTGGTATATTTGGCAAGGCGCAGCATAATCTCTCATGCTGTTTCTCGAAATCTACGATATCGCTCGTGTCTTGCAGAGTTTCATCCCTTAAAATGGCATTATTTCCGGGGACACAATGCCATTAAGCAGTTATCTGTGAAAGAAATGGTAACCTGTCCCCGGATTCCGCTTTTACCGATGTAAAAATGATTGACATGTGTTAGTGAGTGATAGTCAAATAATGAAAATGCCAAACCTGTGAGCCAGGGACGGAAATCCACGGAAATCAACAAATTAGCCGCCTTGCCTTTTGATGAGGTTAGGAACGTACAATAAATAACTTGAACAAATTAATGTACCCCAAGGGCATTTCCTCCGGGGCATATTTTTTTCCGTCTTCTGTGTTGCTCGTTGCTCACGTAACCCGTTATGCTCCCGCCTCGCGCCTTGAATACGAAAAAAACTCCTATTAATTTTTGTTCAAGTTATTTATCTCCCGTTCCTTAGTCGTTTTTTTTAATTCTCACGCCTATAAAATGAATAGAGTGATGATCAATACGTCGAGTTTATTTCATTTAATACTTTAAAATAGAAAAACCAGGATGAAATCTTTAAAAATATTATCTATGTCACTCATAATGGTTGCTGCGATAATTAGTGCTCACAATGACGTCGAAGCAACCATATTAGAAATCACGTGGAGTGGTCAGATAGAATCGTACGACTCATCCAATCAAGCTTATAGTCATTTAAATATCGGCGACCCGGTAAGTTTTGCTGTAAGGGTAGACGATGCGACCGACTCCATCACCGGCAGAGGAATATATGCGGGGGAGCAGCTGCTCGCGACCCCCCACTCATCTCTGACTTTAGACAATCAAAGTATCCAGTTGAGTACTAATTTGATAGATACTCAGTTATTCGATAATTTAGACGATGTATGGAAAAACCAAACACAGATTATTGATCATTACCCTTATGAACAGTACGACCTATCGCGTTTCGATTTGGTTGTAGAAGGGGAAGACGAGGAAAGCAGTGTGTTTCATTTATTTATAGGTATAATCGGCCAAATACAGTTTGACGAGAATTATGAAAACATCAGATATGAAACTTGGGGTTCTGGAGCAATATTTATAAACTGGCAACGACAAATAGATTTCAATAAATGTAACGTGAGAATAACGGAAGTCGGAACAATCCCACCACCCCCCGTGCTTCTCTTCGGCACAGCAGGTGACAATGGAAGCATGTCCCCAACCGGGACTGTATCGGTAGATTATGGCACTGATCAGACTTTTACAATAATCCCTGATGCCAATTATCACGTCTCAAACGTTGTCGTGGACGGTTTGTCTGTTGGTGCGGTTGCTTCTTATACGTTTATAAATGTAAGCAATGACCACAGCATAAATGCCACATTTGCAATAGATACCTATACACTAACTTATTTTGCCGGTGCAAATGGCTCTATCGTCGACAGCAATCAACAGTTTGTAAAGCACGGTTTCGACGGCAACCAAGTAATTGCCATGCCTGCTACCAATTATCGTTTTGTTAACTGGAGCGATGGCTCAACAACTAATCCACGTACAGATGTCAATATAGTTGCCGACATTACTGTAACTGCCATGTTTGCAGAAAAACTATTTTGGCAATTGTTTATGCCAGCAATGAGCGGAACAAGTAAGATTGATCTTGAGATAATAAAAAAACAGCATTAGTGCCTTACTCCTGAAAAGCTGTCATAAAAAACAAGAAAATGAAAAGTTCGTTTAACGTGAGCCTGTTGAACATACCAACAAGGCACTTATACCCCTCGAGGGGGTACTGAAATGAGTGCCGGCCTCATTTACCGTTTACCGGTGTTAGTGTTTTTTCCCCGCAAGACAGAACAGCAAATTATATTGAAAATATTGTGTGCTTAAGTCTACCCATAATGTGTTTTACCAACACTTTTGAGACGTTACCAACTTCAAGATAAATCTTATTTGGATTTCCAACTATTCCTGTAGTCAAAAGATACCATTGAAACAATAGTGACAGTATGATATATTGGGTGTGTTTCCTGAGGGGGGGGGTGTCAACAAGAGAGGAGCTTATAAATGCAAAGGCAGCAATTACAATTTCTATATAACTGGTTAAACAATAAAAACAGGAAGCCCCTGATTGTCCGTGGTGCCAGACAAGTGGGAAAATCAACGTTAGTGGAGATGTTTGCCAAAGAACATCACAAAACACTCTGTAATGTTAATTTGGAACGGTATCCTGAGTTGTCATCAATATTCTCCAGCAAAGACCCGGGACAGATACTGCAACAAATAGAATTTTTACCGAATATGCAGAGGATAACTGATGACACCCTTTTGTTTCTCGACGAAATACAAGCTGTTCCCGAAGCAATTCCTGCATTGAGGTATTTTTATGAGGACATGCCTGAGTTTTCAGTTGTCAGCGCAGGTTCTCTGTTGGAATTTGCTTTAGCCGACCACACCTTTTCCATGCCTGTCGGAAGGATTCAGTATTTACACATGGGGCCCATGACTTTCAGCGAATTTTTGCTGGCAATCGGCGAAGAAAATCTTCATGATTTCATTTGTCAGTATGAATCAGGACAGGAGATTGGAGAAGTTCTGCATCAAAGATTATTACAGCTACTCCGTTCATATTATTTTATCGGCGGTATGCCTGAAGCGGTCGCTGTTTTCTCAGATAGTCACAGTTATAAAGCTGTAAGCGAAGTTCATAGTTCTATAATAGAAACCTACCGAGATGATTTCCCCAAGTATGCTGGTTCTAGAAATTTAAACCGAATGCTGAATGTATTTAATTTTGCTGCCAGAAATGTTGGTGCAAAAATCAAATACTCAAATATTTCATCTCAGGATCAGAGCGTTACGATTAAAAAAGATATTGAGTTGCTGGCAATGGCAAGGGTGATCGCTAAAGTTATCCATAGTAATTGCTCTGGCTTGCCTCTACAGGCTGACATTAAGGAGAGGGTGTTCAAATTACTCTTTCTTGATATTGGATTGATGAATGCTATTTGTGGTTTAGACTGGCGAAATCTCAGCCAGACAGATGAAAATAAAATCATTAATCAGGGGGCTATTGCAGAACAATTTGTAGGGCAACATTTACAGGCAATGCTTGCCGATAAGCCGAATCGTGAATTGAATTATTGGTTACGTGAGGGGAAGTCGTCCAATGCTGAGCTTGATTTTGTTGTTGGCATAAGAGGCAATATAATTCCAATAGAAGTGAAATCTGGCGCCACGGGAACTCTGAAATCTCTGCATCAGTTTATGGGCACTAAGAAGGCTTTACTTGCCGTCCGGTTTGATTCAAATCTTCCAGGCCATCAACAGATCGATACTGTAATTAATGTAAATAAAGAACGTAGGAATGTGCAATACCAATTGCTTTCACTTCCTCTTTACCTGGTGGAACGCCTTGACTCGCTTATTTCTGTTTGATGATAGATTTGCTGTGACGGATTGTTGAAATTTAAAGATCCTTTGTCATTGCGTCTCGTAAAGGTAAAAGGTTGTTTCTATCAACGTAACGGCAGTAAAAGTAGCCCTTCAATGTGGAAGAAGTGTTTGTCCAATGTGTAAAGCGGCAGGCCATTCTGACTGGCAACAGCGGCTATCCAGATGTCATTGGTGGGGATTGGTTTTCCTTTGTTTTTAAGCTGATTGAGAATTGTACTGTAATACTCGGCCGTATCTTCATTAACCGGGTAAAGTCTGACCCGTGGCGAGTCGAGAAATATCCCAAGTTCCTGCCGGTTTTTATTTTCTTTATTGCCGGCCTTGAAACCAGAAAACAACTCACCAATAGATATTGCGGAGATTCCAATATGTGAAACATGGCGCAATACATTGACAATATCGGGATTGCCTCGAAGTGATTCGGAGTAGATGTTGGTATCGATCAGGATTTTGTTCACTTCCAAAGCTCCGGATCAACCTGTCTTTCAGAGTTGATTTTGTTCTGGATTTTGTGAAA
Organism: Thermodesulfobacteriota bacterium; assembly: GCA_034722915.1. GTDB lineage: Bacteria > Desulfobacterota > Desulfobulbia > Desulfobulbales > Desulfocapsaceae > Desulfocapsa. The sequence continues at coordinate 6,327 of JAYEOK010000062.1, forward strand.
TTCATCTTCTGTCCATGCCCCAAAGAGATGATCCAGATCATGGTATTCCTGAGTGTATTTTTTCTTTTTGTCCAGGCCGACATGCCTTCTTAATAATTCAAGGATAAGCTGATTGACACTTTTATGTGTCGATGCTGCTTGTTGTTTGAGCAACTCAGCTAACTCTCCGTCAACCCCGCGTATTGAAATTGATCCCATTAACTCCTCCTTGTGATATCATTATGCTTTCATTTTATGCAGGCACCCCTTGTTTGTCAAGTGAAAGCAAAATGAGATTGATGCGGTTAATGTTGTTTTAGGCACCCCCTGTGAGAGGAGCACTTTATGGAAGACGATTTTTTTCAAAATATCCACGGTAAGTACTGCGTTAAAAGAAATGAAATTTCAGCCCGATATTAGCAGTAACTCCACTTGCATCTATATCATGACTGGAGATGTGGCCGATGTCACTGAAACGATAAAGCACCTCGCCAAATAATTTGAATAGTGAGCTTCCGATTTCAATATCTAACCCGGCACCAAAGTAACCACCGAATTTGGAATCAAGATCAATATGTTCTGTATCCACATAGTTATAAGATATCCCACCGAGTATAAATGGATCCAATATGCTATCAGGCAGAATGTGTATCTGTGCTCCTAAATCAAAGGGAATGACTTTTACTTCATCGTTTCTAATATCACTGCTTTCAAAATAATGCGCCCTTCCATCCAGTCTGATATTATCAATAATAATTGGAAGACTGATACCCACACCAGCACCCCAGGTGCCATCCACATCACCTTTCTCCCAGTAACTGCCAAAACCATACACATCAATTGCAAATGCCTGTGAACTGCAACACAACAGACAAAACAGCGAACCCGCCAATACACTTTTCATTTTATTCATGATGTTCTCCCTCTCTATTTATGTAAATCTATATTTTCACTTTAATCTTCGCACACAAGGCCAATTAGGAACGGGAGATAAATAACTTGAACAAAAATTAATAGGAGTTTTTTTCGTATTCAAGGCGCGAGGCGGGAGCATAACGGGTTACGTGAGCAACGAGCAACACAGAAGACGGAAAAAAATACATTAATTTGTTCAAGTTATTTATTGTACGTTCCTTAACTGCAAATCCGTCGTGCAGTCCAATAGCGTTTTTTCCAGTATTTCTCATTCAAACTCGATATGGTGACTCCTCTGCTTGAGGATGCATGGAGAAATTTTGAGTCACCAAGGTAAATACCCACATGGTTGTTAAAAAAATTGGTCTGGAAAAATACAAGGTCTCCGGCACGTAGATGGTTGCGAGCAACTTTTTTCCCGGTTTTGACCTGCAATTCTGTTGTTCTGGGAATATTGCAACCAAGTTTTGAGCGGAAGGTAACATAAACAAATCCAGAACAATCGATACCGTGCTTGCTTAGACCTCCAATCTGATATGGCGTCTTGTGCCATTCATCATATTGTTTCAATATTCTTGATTTGACTCCACTGCTATCATGAAAATCTACAGTACTGGACGTCTTTATCACATCGACACTTGTTGATGTGTCATGGTGTACAGAAGAACAACCTGCCATTGTTGAGAAGACGATAAGCAGAAAAACAAAACAGGTTGTGACAGGATTGGATCTGATCTGCATGACGTTACCGTGGTTTAACGCTCGCCAAGGTACTTGACCATCTGGCTCATGGAAAGTTTCATACTGGATGGCCCTGAACGAATGAAAAAATCTTCATTTTTTCCAACCGTCAGAAAAACAGGACGACGGACACGTTCACATTCTACAATGAGTATGGTTTTTTCTTTGATGGTAACGATTTTGAGGTGGATAAATCTGGTAAATTCAGCCCCGACATGAGTGTTGAGCATATTTTTGAAATGCAGCCGGCATTTATCCTCATTTGCGAAATTATCTGCATCAGTGCCAATGATTTCTCCTGCATCATCCACTCCAATGAGGAGAATTCCTCCGTCACTGTTCATAAAAGCAACCACGGTTTTCAGCCAGGCAAGTTCAATTTCCTTACCGGATTTCCCTGTTTTTAAGTTAGTGCGCATTGTTGACTTAAATTCAAGCGTGGTGGATTCGCCTGCCCGGATGAGCGCCCCAATTTCATTCTCAAATCCGAACCTGTCGATATGCTGTTGCGGTAAATCTTTGAGTTGGTGACTGTACCTGCGAACAAGAAAAATTGTCATGATGATACCAGTCAGGAGGATGGAGCCTGCAAGCAAAGCAAAGCGCAGCCATTGATTATGCAGGTCAGTGAAAATATCATTTTCCGGAACAAGAACGGCAACCCACGCATCATTATTCGCGTCATAGAGCGGGCTTAGTCCAAGCCACCAGGTCTGGCCATTGTTTTTGATGGAGATAACCTGATTATTCTGGAGGTTGCTCTCCTTCAGTTTTTGGCTCACTGTTTCCAGGAGCTGTTTTGTGAGAGTTGTTTCCTTATTCTGTAAAGGATTGGAAGTGGTTAACGTGTTGTTTTTGATGTTGCTCATGAGTGTGCCACTTTTCTGGAGAAGCAGGATACGACTGTTGGCCGTGATTTTGAGCTGTTCCATAAAAGTCATGAGGTCTTTTATGGTGAATGAAATGGCAGAGACATAGAAACGATCAGGATTGCTGCGTTTGGCCCAGGTCAGACTTGCAGTGATTCCACTTTGCTCAGTTGCCCGCAGAATATACGGGTCGGTCAGGAAATATTTTTTTTCCGGGCCCATGGTCATTGCCCCGCGGAACCAGGCTGCTGTGGCAGGATTAAAACGCCCTTCATTGCTTTTTTCTTTGTTTACAATCTTGCCGTCAATCCAGCGTGCAGCAATTGATTTTAATTTTTGATGCTCGTGTAAAAACAAAAGCCACTGTTCATTGTAATGGGAGAGATGGATATCGTTTCCATCTGCATCAGCAAGCACTATGGCATGAATATTGGGCTGGATTTCCATAAGAGCCTGGAACTGGGTGGCAAGAAGCTCCGGGTCATCAAGGGTAAGTAAACCAGCCTCACCCCATTTGCCAAGAAGTCGCATGGTATTCCTGAGTGGCTCAGTAAAAGATTGGAAACGTGTTGTTACCTGGCGGTTTGCTTTGGTGATGATGGTTGTTGAAATATCACGCTGGGTTTTTATGCCCTGAATGAGAACAATGGCAAGAATAGCACCTGAAGTAACAAAAAGGATGAGCAGGATATCACGAAGAAGTCGCCTTTTAATATTCCTGGGACATCCTTTGATGACATCAGATAGTGTTGCAAGCAGAGACATGTTTAGTACCTTACTCCCTGATTCCTGTCATAAAAAACAAGAAAATGGAACGTATTTTTAATGTTAGTAAATTGCAAATACCACCAAGGTACTTATCCCGGCTTTCCCGTTCATCACCGGTGTTAGATTACAATGATAGAGAATTTTCAGGTTTACTGGTGCAGAGACGCAGGGCAATATACCCTGCAACTCCGGCAAAAAATGATGCCACCAGGATACCGATTTTTGCGTTCAGCAGATACTGTGCATCGTTGAATGCAAGCCCGGCAATAAAGATAGACATTGTAAAGCCAATCCCTGCAAGCAGACTCACGCTTGCAATCTGGGGCATGGTTACTCCCTGTGGTAATCGAGTCCAGCCAATTTTGACCACCAGCCAGGAAAAGAAAAAGATACCGATCAGTTTTCCACCAATCAGCCCTGCAACAATGCCAAATGTTACGGGATGCATCAAGGTCTGGCCAAGAGTGGCAATATCAATTGGAATGCCGGCATTGGCAAGTGCAAAGATAGGAATAATCAGGAAAGCGACCCAGATATGCAGGCTGTGCTCCATGCGTTGCAGGGGACTTTCCATTTTATGGACAAAATTTTCCATGGATTGGAGGACTCGTTGCTGGGCTCCATTTTCCATGATATTCTTTCGATCTTCCTGTAACTCTTCAAATTGTGTATTTAGTTCACGCATTCGCTCAACAAAGGGAAGGGCTTCACAGTAGGAATTTGCTGGTACGCTAAGCGCTGTGATGACTCCGGCAAGGGTAGCATGCACTCCGGATTTAAGCATTCCCAGCCAAAGTAATATACCCCAGAAAATATATGGCCCGGGATGACGCAGTCCAGCCTTGTTGGTAAGAATCAGCATGAGAAAAGCACCACCTGCAAAAAGGAGTGGTGGAATACTGATCTGTTCAGTGTAAAAGGCTGCAATTACAAGCACTGCTCCAAGATCATCCACAATGGCAAGGGCAAGGAGAAATCCTATCAGAGCCTTGGGAATACGTTTACCGAGAAGAGCGAGTACGCCCATGGCAAAGGCGATGTCTGTGGCCATGGGAACACCCCAGCCATCGATGGCGTCTGTGCCACCATTGATTGCCACATAGATCAGAGCCGGTACTACCATTCCCCCGATTGCACCGGCAATGGGCAGTATGGCCTGCCTGCGATCAGCAAGTTCTCCAACCAGGATCTCACGTTTTATTTCAAGGCCCACCGTGAAAAAGAAAAGGGCCATCAGGCCATCATTGATCCAGTGATGGAGGGTGAGGGTGATTGCAAACATACCGCCACCAACAGTGACCCTGGTATGGAGAACATCGTCATAGATGGGAAATAGTCCGGAATTGGCAATGCCCAGGGCCACGACAGTACACGCCATAAGAAGCAATCCGGAAGAAGCTGAGTTATGAACAAACTCTTCAAAAGGTGTCATGGCCCGTCTGAATGTCTTTTCGAGGGAGTTGCCAAAAAGTTTTTCAGCGCAGGTGCGAGTGTCTTTTTGTTTCATTGATCCTGGAGTCCTTTTTATTTTTCTTTAGACTTCATGGCTGACACCCGTAAGATTTCTGGAATCTGTCAGCCATAAAATCTGACGTTTGACACATTTTTCACTTACTGTTATTTCAGTGTGTTACAGGTGTCAACCATATCAGTGCCTTACTCCTCAAAAGCCATCATAAAAAACAAGAAAACTTGAGAATATTTTAAAATGAATAAGTTACAAGCACAACCAAGGTACTTATACCCCTCAAGGGGGTACTGAACTGAGTGCCGGCTTACCGTCCATCACCGGTGCTAGTTCCAGACAGTACCCGTGAGTTTGTGACAAAGGAAATTCCCTGCTGCATTTTGGTTCCAATCATGACACCTTCAATAATAGGCTCGGTAATGGCATTCTCACTGCTCCAACTCACAAGAAATTTAGCTCCTGATCCTCCTAATGTGTTGGCTTCCGGGACAATATATCGGGTTGAGGCCAAAGGAGCAACGGAAGTTTTTTTGTCCAGATAATGTGTGAGCAGTTTTCCATGGGAGTCATAATAGTCGACCTTTTCAAGGATAAGGGAGTTCTGACGGTCAGTGTTTCTGATGGAAATTATGGCTGTGAGTTGAAACGGTTTGTCCTTAAATCTTGAGTCTGCATAGATGTGTGAATAAACAGGGACATAAACGGTTTGTCCCAGCCATCGTTGAACAGATAGAGCGTTGCTGTTTTCCGGAAAGATGGAGAGGATAAAAATTGCAAAAACAAGAAGGGAACAACGGGATAAGAGTTTTGTTTTCATGCCTGCTTCCTTTTCATTGAAGTGAGTTGGCTGATTTTGTCTGCAATTTCTTTTGAAAGTCGGGAAAGTCCTTCACTCAGCCCCTTGACCAGGGCATCATAGTCACTGGTTTCAGATGCTGTTTTGTAACTCGAGGTGCTGATGTGGAGAATGGTTTGACCATCATCGGAAATAATTTCCCACCGTGCTTCAACCAGTGCCTGTCCATCTGGATTTTTTTCAAGATGGAGCAAACTGATTGTCAGCTGTAGCCCTTCAATTGCCTGAGTGCTTGGGAAACTGTATATCTTATCAGTACCAAGAGCATGTGACAGGTCATTGATAAGGACATTGGATACCATTTCCTGAAGATCTCCGGCCCAGCGATGTTGCTCCTCAAGGTTCACAGAGTATGCTGAGTTTTGTGTAACAAGTTGGCCCTGATCAAGAAAAGACGCAATGTGAATAGGCCCCACAAGAATATCAGGTACCGAATCTGCCCGGGAAACAGCAGGTTGCGTTGAACCGTCAAGAGTGTAGTAGTAGATTGGAAGCCCCTGTTTCATGCATCCACCAGTAAAAATGAGAAGGAGCAGAACAAAAAAAGAAGAAAAGTGGTTTACTGTTTTATTGTTCATTTTAAATGTAATCTCCGATTAGTGTTACATTGTTTCCTGTCTCTTTTTCATCAAGCAGATCCAGTTTTTGGCTGGTATCGTCTGGTCTGTGTCAAAATGGCTTGATACCAGAGACAGGATCTCGAAATATGGTTCAACTGCATTCATAATCTGGCAGGCACTGAGTTGTGGAGGGCCTGGGCCTTCCCGTGTTTCATCGCAATTTCCTGTAAGGGTTAACCAAAGGCCTCCTTTGTTGAGCAGCAAAGATGTTTTTTGCGCAAATTCAGTTAGCTTTTTATGTTCCAGGAAATGGTGAAAGCATCCGCGGTCGAAAGCAAAATCAAATGGTGCGCCGGGAATAGTATTATTAAAAAAATCGAGTATGTACAGAGGACAGTCAATTTTGGCCTCTTTTGCTTTATTTCGGGCGTTTTCTATTGCTATCTTATTGTTGTCAACCCCAATAACATTAAAGCCTTGCTGCTGTAGCCAAATCACATTATTTCCCGTCCCGCACCCAATGTCCAGTACGTTACAGGGAGCAATAGGTGTAGTCTGTACTGTGTTAATGAGGTTGTAATCAGGGCGGTGAATCTCCCAGGGGGTGTTACCGCTTTTATATCTTTCTTGAAAAGGCATTTTATAAGTATCTCATATTTGATGGTGTGTCATTGTTCTTCTGATGGTTCCCCTTTTTTCTGCAGACCAAAAATAAATGCGTCAGGGTTGCGATAAATGAATTCACTGAGCTTTTCAACAGATCGAGCAGTTTTTTCAAGTTGTCCCATGGCTTCAGAGACTCTGTAGTAAAGAGGTGAATTGGGTTTAATCGTTTTTTCAGCCTGAGCAAGGAGTCCATCCGCCTGTTTCAGAGTGGTGTCAATATGCGTAAGTGTGGTCACCATATGGTTCATAAAGGGATTGATCTGTGTGTCAAGGGACGTTACCATCTGGTCAGCATGGCTTGCAAGAACATTGAAGTTATTAAGGCCGCTGTCAACTTTCTTTAGAATCGGGCTGACATCCGCGTCAACTTGAGAGAGAATTGAATTCAGGCTTGCAGCAGCTGTTGAAAGATTGTCGGCAAGCTGTAGTGTTTTGGGATCGTTTAGAGAATTTGCAAGTCCTGCAGTTAGTTTGTCTAGTGAATCTAATGCATTAAATGCCTTGTGGTAGATGTCTTCCAGGTTGATGTTTTCAAAAAGCCTGGAGAGTTGGTGCATCTCTGATGGCAGAGTAGGAATTTCAAAATATTTTTCTGCCTGATCCCGAAAAACTGCTGTGGAGTTTTCATAAAAGGCCAGGTCAACGTAGCGCTTACCAGTCACCATACTTTGGAGTTTTAATTTGGCTCTGAGTCCTTGATCACACATGGATTTTAAAAAATCATTTACGTTAGTATCATCACGTATGCCTGAACTGTTAACCACTAAGGTGTCTCCGGCATTAAGGGCAATAAGAACAGGTATGATAAGCTCCTGACTTTGTTTTCCATTTGACTGGATGTGGATTTTTATTTCTTTTACCTGACCAATGGTGACCCCACGATAGGTTACGGGCGCGCCAACGTCCAGGCCCTGGAGGGAGCCTTCAAAGTATGTAATCACAAAATTTTCTTTAGCAAAAAATTTGGCACTGCCCAAGATAACAACTGCTGTCATAAAAAGGACTAAAGAGAGGATGACAAAGATACCAATCATCACCGGCTGTGTTTTTTTATTTGTCATAATTGCTGTGTTCTATTCTTGAGGTTCGTCTGGCAAAGATAGGCTGCGACTGAGGAACTGTTTTACTTTGGTGCTGTCACTTTCCCTGGCAAGCGTTTTCGGATTACCGGTGGCAAGCATGGTACGTGTTTCTGCGTCAAGAAAGACAGAATCATCTGCAAGGGCAAAGATTGATGGCAGTTCATGGGTAACCATTATAATGGTGGCGCCAAGGCTGTCCCGAAGTTCCAGAATCAGATCATCCAGCATTTTAGAACTGATTGGGTCAAGGCCGGCTGATGGTTCGTCAAAAAAGAGAATTTCAGGATCAAGGGCTATGGCTCTGGCTAATCCTGCACGTTTTCTCATGCCCCCGCTGATGGCAGATGGGAGGTAGTTTGCAAACCCCTTCAGCCCCACAAGGGCCAGCTTCACGTCAACAATTTCGTCTATAAGTTTTGGTGAAAGATCAGTGAACTGCTGCAGGGGAAGGGCAACATTTTCCCCTATGGTCATGGAACTCCAGAGCGCACCGGATTGATACAGTACGCCGCTTTGCTGCATGAGTTGTACCCTCGTTTTTTGATCACTGAGCCAGAAATCGACACCTGAAAACAGAATTTTGCCAACAGCAGGGCGTTTTAATCCTGTCAAATGTCTGAGCAGGGTAGATTTTCCGCAACCTGATCCACCCATGATAGTGAAGATAGAACCTTTATTAATATTGAAAGTCAGGTTCCGTTGCAGAATGAAATCACCATAGGCCATGGTAAGATCCTGAACTGCAATAAGGGTTTTTGTGTCTGTGTCAGTCACGATGATCCTAGATCCCAATGAGATTAAAAAATAAAGTAAAACCAGCATCAGTAACAACAATAAACACAATGGCTGTCACCACCGCAGAGGTGGTTGCCTGTCCAACAGCACCGGCGCTGCGACCACAATGCATTCCTCTAATACAGCCGCAGAACGCAACCAGATATCCAAAAACGATAGATTTGATTATTCCCACCAGAAAGTGTTTAACGTGTATGGCTTGTACGGTCTGCTCGTAATAAAGAATCGGACTGATATCGAGTGAAAAACAGCCAATGAAAAATCCGCCAAGAATGCCGATAAAATCAGCAAATACTGCAAGGAGCGGCATCATTACAAGCAGGGCTGTCATTCGTGGAAGAACCAGGAAATCCAAGGGATTAAGACCCATGGTTTGCAGGGCATCAATCTCCTCATTGACCTGCATGGTGCCAAGTTGGGCAGCATATGCAGATCCTGTTCGGCCAGCCATGATAATGGCCGCCATCATGGGCCCCATTTCACGAGTCATGGTAAGACCAACAAGATTTGCCACATAAATATCTGCGCCAAACATCTGCAATTGCACTGCACCAATAAAGGCCAGGATAAAGCCAACAAGAAAGGAAATTAAAGCTACAATCGGAAGGGCCTGTGGTCCGCAGTCATAGAAAAAATAGGTGAGATCTCTTTTCAGAAAGCGGGCGCGGCCTGAAAAGAACCGGACATAGGATAAAAGAATTTCACCGGTGAATGTAAGCATCTCAATGGATTGCTGAAAAAATCCCAGAGCATGATTGCCAATATCTTCCAGGACTCCGGATTCGGAATATTTGTCATCAGGTGGTATGAGTGTTTTTTTCCGGGTCAGACGGAGAAGTTTACGAACGCCGGACGGCAGACCCTGATGATCAACAGTAATTGACTGTAAAGCTGCAAACTCAGCTATGCGGGAAAGCTCCACAAGCAGTCTGCTGTCCCAATCATGCAGCTGGTCAGTGTTGAAGCAAAGGGTTTTCACCTGCTGTGAAAAAAGCTGTGCAATATCAGGGCTTGCACAGGAGGTGGTATGAATTGTCCATGAACCGAGAAAAGTGAGACAGAGTCTGTCTCCATCCAGACTATTTTGCAGTGTACATTCTGTATTCATGGTAAGAACTGTTAGTTTTCAGGGTTTGGTTGTTCCATTCTGAAATGAAGTATGCAAATCACGGTCACCAGCAGGAGCATGAGAGTCAGGTAGCACGGAAAGTAAGTGATAGACCGACGAAAGGCTTCATCTTCCACCATGCTGACACTCAACTGAGCGGATATTCCATCAACATTGTTGCGGAGCTTTGTGATCAGGCCTGCATAAAAAATACCAATCATACCGTAGGCAGCATTGAATGCCAAGCCTTTGTAGCTGAGAACGGTGGCCCGCTGGTGAGGTTCGGCGATTTTGTTTAAATAATGGCTGGTAAAAAAAGAAGTCAGCATCATGGTGATAAAGACCAGAGCCATGGGGAGCATGCCCAGGACAGGGACAAACAGGGTCAGTCCCCATAGAGATGCCATGGCCAGTCCAATCACCCACAGAACATTGGATACTGGCTTGAAATGTTCCACCATTGCCCGGGCAATCCGTGGTACAACAAGGCCAATAAGGGCAATACCGGAACCAATCAAACCAAAACTTGCCTCCGGTAGATCAATGACCCTGTAATACTGACTGGTCATGGTGACAAGCATACGCAGCACATGATCCAGGCTCATACCAAAAAGGATAACTGCAAGAGCCATTGGGGTGTGGAAAATCCAGTGACCTGCCATCAGGACGAGTCGGGAAACACCTTGTATTTTCTGCAAGACACCCTTTTCAAGAGCTTGGCTTTTCTTCTCTGTGACAGGATCCTGCATACCTGTTGTCGTCACCAGGGCCAGAATACCAAGTCCCAGAGTGAGGTAGATGGGGAAACGCATGGTTACCTGCTGGCTCAAATTAGTTTCTAACCCCAACCAGTGCAGCACACTGTTGACTGTGCCGGGATCATAGACCAGGGCTCCCAAAGTCATGGTGATCATATATGAAAAGTTTCGTACCCGCATCTGGATATCCAATACCTTGGGCCAGTCTTCGGGGTCACCTTCAGCAACCAGAGTATCGTAGGCGATTGCTTCATCCGCTCCGCTTGCAAGGGCTTCAGCCAGGCCACTTAATATGCGGTTAATAAGAAAAGCACTGAAAATCAGATTGCTGTTCCCTAATGGAACAAAGCTCAGGAGAAGCATTTCAATGATCATCAGCCAACTGGTGGTGACGAGCAGTCTTTTTCTGCCGATGAGATCAGCAAGGGCACCGGAAGGCACTTCAGCCAGGACTATGGTGAAGGCCCAGACCGTGTTCAGCAGGGCAAATTGTTCTATGGTCAGTCCGTAGTCCAGAAATAGAATTGTAAAAACAGGGTAGTAAAATCGGGCATTGAAGAAGGATCGAAAGGCGATAAAACGTCTGACATTGGAAAGGGCAAAGGGAGAATGAGATGTGGAATTCATGCTGAACCTGTGATTCAAAAAGAGTAACCATCCAGCAGCGTCCCGCAAAAATTCCCCTGAGTACGGCATTCTCGGACAAGCTCCTAGGAGCTTG
>JAYEOK010000063.1:0-13794 GCA_034722915.1 Thermodesulfobacteriota bacterium
AGTTCAGTACCCCCTCGAGGGGTATAAGTGCCTTGTTGGTATATCCAACTTGCTAATGTTAAACGAACTTTTCATTTTCTTGTTTTTTATGACAGCTTTTGAAGAGTAAGGCACAAAAAAAGGCGGCTGTTCCAAAATGGAACAGCCGCCTTTCTATTTTTTGACTGACTAACTAAGTCTTATATCGGCTTAGTGTTCGCCATGGGTTGCTCGCATAACTTTGGCAAGTTCTTTGATTTCACCCAGATCTTTGTACATTTCTGCAAAGCCATACCAGTAGGCATAATCGGGATTAACATGGAAAAATCCCTGGTATGCACGCATACGGTGCTTCATGTACATTTGAAGGAGTACCTGGTCAATGTAGGAAATTTTGTCATAGTCCTTATCCCAGTCATTACCATTGGTGTGCATGAAGGCCAGCAGGAACGGAAAGTTTGCGGGGTATCCTGCAGGTTTTTTGATGATTCCGTCTTTGTACAGGGCGGCTACAGTATTAATACCTTCAGCCATCAACCTGTCAATTTTCACGAACATGGAATCGCCAGCATCCATTTGCTCTTTGGCATATGCTTCTGAGTGACATTGAGAGCAGACCTTGAGCATTTTATCACGCTCTTTCTGCCAGGATTCCTGGTCAAGGCGAGCCATGTCAAAAGCCTTGACAGCATCAAAGATTGGGGTGGGCTTGCCGGTTTCGGGATCCAGAACGCCTTGGGCCATGAGGATAGTCACACGGTCGTCGGCAGCCTGTTTGTCTTCAGGCAGAGGCAGACGTACACCTAAGAAACCCCAGGCGGTATGGTTCTCGTGGGTGCCATCGGGAAGGTGACAGGTTTGGCAGGTCGGTGCTACAGCATCGGCAGGCAGATCACCATTTTGTTTGGCAAACCAGCGAGCACCATGTTTGGATGAAGACCACATTTCCCATTGGGGATGGTCGTATCCCATATGGCATTGCTGGCAGGCCCTGGGATTGCTGGCTTCTTTTTTGGAAAAGGAGTGACGGGTATGGCATTCGTCACAGGAGTTGTTCTGGTAGCGATAGCCTTTGTCCAGTTGTTCTTTTTTCTGTGCTTCAGTCTTGATGCCCATGTTGTGACAACCGCCACAACCGCGTCCACCTTCCATCAGTTCATCAGGAGCCCAGTGGGTTGCAGGGATGGCATTCAGAGAACTCCAACCGTAGTTGTGCTTGCCCTTGGCAAAAGAGTCAAACTGCTCCTCATGACACTGGGCACAAACGTTTTCGTCTGGCAGTTGAGCGTTTTTGTAGTCTTCTGCGCTGGAATGCTTGTCGCCATGACAATCTACACAGCTTATATCCTCAGCAGAATGTTTTGAAGATTTCCAGTCCTGAACCTGGCCTGGAGAAATTTTGGTATGACAGTCAATACAGTTGTCTGCCATGGCTCCGCTTGTCATCAGCAGTGCAGTTATTGCTCCCCCGAGCAACGCATACTTCATTTTTTGCATTCTGATCCTCCTTAAATTGATCTGAAAGAAACTGGTTGAAAAAGGGTTTATTGGTATATACTCATCTGTTTCAAGTGAGAATATATATTAGTGGATATTTCGAAAGTCAAGGGTTTTTCTGGAGTGGCTGAAAAGTAACTCTGCAACCTTGCTTGAAAAAGGTTTCCCTGATAGGCCATGACTTGAGACACTCACCATGGTTATGGATTGTAAGTTGGCGGTATTATATGTACTCACTTTTGGGGAGTAATGCAGTGAAAGGCTGTGAGTATTCTGTTCTCAGGCTAATGAATAAAGTATGCAGGAAATAAAAAAAAGCCCCTTGTCATCGAATTAAATCCGATGGCAAGAGGCTTTAAGAGATTGGGTTTTAGGATGTGTTTTCGTTATTTGTTTGCTGTAATCGCCTTTGGAGCCTTGTTTACATATTTAAAGAAAACCGGGAAGGCGACGAAGAAGGCAACACAGATCAGATATTCAATACCTTTGATGTGTGTGTAGTAGTCAACCAGGGTATGCAATGGTTTAACCATCCCGATTGCGGTCATGTATTGCCCGGCCAGTTCACTGACGGACCAGCCCGCTGCAGAAAGGGCGCTGGTAAGGGCTGCTGCTACCCAGAGACACATGATGGAGCCAGCTGCGAGGATGATTCTACTTGCGGTTTTTGATGTATTGTTAGTCATGGTGTTCTCCTTGTTTGGTTTATGCTGTTTAAGTTAGATTTATTTGTTTTCTTGCTTTGGTTATAGCAGTAAATGTGCCAGTTTGTTTTTTTTTGTTGGATGGTTTTGGTCTTTTTGTAAGTGCCTGATATGTTGTGATACTTTCCGGGATTGTTTTTTTGGTTAGTTGCAACACCTGTGAGTCTTGGAGATTCGCGCTGCGATCGTATGTGTGGCATTGGGTAGAAAGTGTAGTTTTTTCGCCACGAAAGTGTGGTTATTTTGCTGGCAGGTGTGGCACTAGGAGCCTGTCCGAGAATAGGCATTTCTTCTCAAATCGAGGCATTTTGAAAAAATAAGCACAGGTGCCCTGTAAGAAATGCCCTTGGGGTGCATATAGTTAATATTCCGAGCATTATTTTTTCAAAATAACGAAGAGTTGGGGAGAAAGGGCACTTGTACCCGTAGTTTGGGTGTTCTCGGACGGCTCCTAGACAATTTGAAGAGGCTTTTTTATGAATTCGAGTCTGCAGTACTACAGGATTCTATATCCTGTACCTGCAGGGAGAACAGTCGCGTCATTGCCTGTTCGATGGGAGTTGAACGGGGAGACCAGATACGGTGGCAGTTTGTATCAACACCCCATTCATCATGGGTTTGATTAACTTTTTTGCGGATTTGCTGAATGAAATTTTTAAAGCTTTCCTCACTGCTTCCTTCGGCATAAATCATATAGTCACAGTGTTTGCGAAAAAGCATAACTGAGCCATCATAGTTCAATCGTTTTTTTCGGTGAATTGCAACAGTGTCTTTAAGGCGCTGCCCAATTTCGTCATGGACTTGACTTGCCACTATTACTCCATGGTCAACCTGGAAACGGCCCATTCCCCTAAAGCTTACCAGAAGCAGGAGATAGCCTTCTGTGTCTCCTTCGCCAAGTACTTTGAGGTTGTCAAGAACCAGGAGGTATCGATAATTATAGAGTTCGCTTAAAGTATCACGAAAAAAAGTGTCCCTGCGAAAATGTTCTATCTCTTCCATGAAATTTCCGGTGGGTTGCAGAGTAACATCTTTAAGAACAAGAGTGGGAGCGATACGGCTAAGTGCATTTACGATAGTAGGATCCAGAGCTCCTTTTTTGGCTTCATACTGAAGGATGCCAAGGGCAACGTTCACGGGAAAAGAGGCTTTGTATGGTCTGCTGCTGGTGAGTGCCTCAAACTCATCTGCTACTGCTGCAATACGAGATAAGGGGTCAATTTCAGGAGCAAAAAGCCCTTGAGGGTAGCCACTTCCGTCCAATCTTTCATGGTGACGCAGGATGATATTGGTGATGCGGTCATCATGGAGTCTGGTTGCAAAGAGTTTGGCTCCAATCAAAGGATGATATTCCATGATCCTGCGATCCTGCTCATTGAAAAGATCGGGTTTCAGGAGTACATCATCTGGAATTGCTGTTTTGCCAATATCGTGGACGAGACAGCCAAGTTCCAGGATGGTCAGTTCTTCCTCGGACAGGTCCAGTTCTTTTCCTAAAGCCACGGCAATTTGAGCAACACGCAGGGTATGTTTGTAGGTTGCGAGATCACGATTGGCGAGTACTTCATTCATGATTTCAAAGAGATCCCTGATAAGGAGGTTGCTGTTGTAGCCAAGGATCTGTTCTACACGTTCGTCGTTTTTGAAATTAATTGTATAATCTGCAGGAGTAGTCATCTTTTTGGTTGATCAGGAGTCTTTCAGGAGTTTTTTGCGGCGCTCTGCCTTATTTATTTCTTTTTGCAGATACATTGCCTGGTCAGCTTTTTGAAGAAGCGTATCAACATTCGTTCCATCGTTTGGATAAACACTCACTCCGAGGCTGTATTGGAGGGTGATGTTATAAGTTGAACAGTGGATATCTTTGAGGACAGTGTTAAAAATCTTCTCTTTGATGGTATCCACATCTGTATCATGTTGCACATCAAAAAGTCCTACAAATTCATCGCCTCCCAACCGGGCAACAATATCGTTTTCCCTGGTCATTCCGGTCAGTGTATGGGACAGTTTTTTCAGCACTGCATCACCAGCCTCGTGGCCATGAGTGTCATTGATAGTTTTGAAGTCATCAAGATCAATGAAAACCACAGCAAACATGCTGCAATTTCGTTTTGCCTCTTTGATTGTCTGGTCGAGATGTTCCAGGAACAGGGAACGATTAGGCAGCCCGGTAAGGAGATCGTGGCCTGCCATGTGTTTAAGCTTTTGCTGTAACTGTTTCAGTTCGGTGATATCCCTGTTGCTCCCGCGAACGCCGAGATTTTCACCATTTTTACCTGTGACGGTCTGGCAGATATGATGAATCCATCGTGTGTTTCCATTTTTGGTCTGGATTTTGAACTCAATGGGTGAGACCAATCCATTCTTTTCCATACTGTGGCTGTGGGCTTTCCACCTGTCCCAGTTGTCCGGGGCAATGATTTTTTGCAGAAGATCAGGGTCTTTGTAAAATTCTGCAGGTTTGTAGCCTGTGACTATTTTACAGGATGGTGATACATATTTGTAGTGGCCATCGGTACCCTGCCAGTATTCCCAGTCATTGGCAAATTCTGAGATGATAAAAAGAGTCTCTTCCTGTTTACGATATTCGTTTTCCAGTATCTGCAGGCGATTAATCAGTTCGCGAAGACCATCAATGGTTTCTTCTATTTGTTGACGATGATTGGAAAATTCAGGCATGTGTTGTATTCCTCTGGAATGTTTTAGGAAGTCGAACGGTAAAAATAGAGCCTGTATTCGGGTTGCTTTTCACCGCTACTCGTCCACCATGCTCCTGGACAATTGCTTTGACCGCAGCCAGCCCAAGACCGTACCCTGTGTGGCCTGAGTTGCATTGATGAAAAGCATCAAAAATATAAGGCAACTCATTAGCAGCAATACCAGGACCATTATCCTTGACCTGGATGATTATTTCTTTGTCTGTTTCCCTTGTGCTGATGGTGATCTCTCCAGGTTCATGGGCGAATTTAATACTGTTATCAAGTAGATTTTCAAAAACTCGTTGAAGCTGCTTCCTGTCAACTTTAACGGTTTGTATTGTACCATGTTTAGAGGAGATGGTGAGATTCTTTTTTGCTGCCTGCTCTTGGTGTCTCAGAATGAGTGTGTCTATAAGTTCCGGGAGATTGGTATATTCACAATGGAGTTTGATTTGATTTGTAGATAGCCTGGACAATTCCAAAAAATCCATAATCTGTGCTTCAAGTTGCTTTCCTGCCTCGCTGATAATTCTGAAATATTGCTCACGTTTTTCCGCTGACATCTCATCATGGTGTTCACGGATTCTTCTTATAAGGCCCTGCATAGCCACAAGAGGAGATTTCATGTCATGGGCTATCATAAACTGGAAATTGTTTTTTTCCCGCTCCAGACTTTTTTCCCTGGAAATGTCTTCAATAATTTCCAGGTACCCTATAAAATTCCCGGCTTCATTTTCAATGGCAGCCGTGCCGATTCTCACGGGGATATGCTCGTGAAAGCGATTGACAAATTCGGTTTCCAGGCCGGTTGTGGATTTCCCATACTCCTGTACTGTCTGCAAAGGGCATTCAGAGTCACATTTACTGCTGTGTAATATTTCATAACATGGCTTTCCAATAGCCTCAGTGGCTGAGAAACCTGTTAAATGTTCTGCAAGATTATTGAATGAGGTGATCTTAAAATCTGCATCCATGGTCACCATGGCAACTGGGATGCTGTCTAAGATTAAATTACGAACATGAGGTGTTTTGTGATCAGCCATAGTTTGTCAGGTTTTTTTAATTTTTAGTGCCTTACTCCTGAAAAGCTGTAATAAAAAACAAGAATAGTTGAAAGTATTTTAAAATGAATAAATTACAAGTACAACCAGATAGCAAACGAAGAGCGACCTTCGAGGCACTTATACCCCTCGAGGGGGTACTGAACTGAGTGCCGGCCTCACTTACCGTTTACCGGTGTTAGTATTTGCATACACAATCCCTGAATGAGAGCGCCCAAGAGCATATAAAAAGAGAGAACAATGGTGAAGGTCAAGCCAAAATAGTCGATCATAATTGGCAAAAGTGGAATTTTAATGGCTCTGGAAGCGAAAAAGACCACGATATATTCGTCCTTCATGCCGTGACTGCGCAGGTCGTCAAGTAGAGGATACCAGGCATACATTGGCCCATGGCTGATGACTCCTGCTGCCAGAGCCCAGAACCAACCCTTTGTTCCACTCTTATGGCCCAGATGTCTGGCAATCTGTTTTGGCTTTATGAAATAGTTGAGGGTGGCTGTAAACAGGATCACGACAACAAAAATTGGCAGGATTTTTGTCAGGACAGCACTACTTTTTTGCAGGGCCAGCAGGGCGGATTCACTATTTACGAGAAAAAACAAACCATACAGCACAAGGACGACCAGAAAAATGTACTTACCACGAAAGGCAAAGGGTTTATCCGGTTTTTTCATGATAACACCTGCACGGTAAGGGTGGTGAGCACTGCAGTAATCATGGCAAATATAAAGGCCAGGATATTTCGGTAAAGAGTAAAGCGTCCTCCGAACACCTCGACTTCTGCAGGTAATTGGGTGAAGCCCAGAGTTATCCAGGATAAAAGAAAGGCACTTACTGCATAGAGTGAAATGCCATGATTCAGCAACTCACCTCCAATCAGGTAGCTGACAATCGGGTTACCAACGGCTACTGCACCACTCAAGGTTCCTATCAATGTGTCAAACAGAGGATTTCCACGAAACAGAGAGGCCAGCATCTTTGGAGTTACCAGAACCTGGAAGAGGCCAACAAGACCAATGGTCCCAAGTAGTAGAGGTGCCATGGCCAGAAAAGAAAGACTGCTTTTCTGTAATACTTTCAGAAAAGAGGGTTTCTGTGGAGGTCCGTTTTGTTGCGATTTCTGCGTATGCAATTTTGTCATATTGTCTGTTCCAGAAGTACGTTTTACCATTGACTGTATGTGAGGATATTGCAGGGTTTATCTTATCATATACACAAAATAAAGCATATGGTATCGCAAAGCAAGAGTCAAAAGTGATTAATGAACTTTTTGCTACGTACCTGAATAATAAGAAAGAGTAATGGAAAGGAGATGACTTGTATGCTAATGTGCTGTTATTCAATAATTAACATACAGGGAGAAGTATGAATTCAAAAAAATATTATATGTATCTTGGCTTTGTGTGCAGTTTGTATCTGCTGCAGACCGGTTGCTCCATTTCCTATTCTTTGGAAAAATCATCCGATTCCGTTTCCGCAAGCCTTGATTCCTTCACTTCTATTTCAACGTCATCATCCGGAGAAGAGGAGGCAAAGGTAAGTGCAACAGCTACTCTATATGAAGAAGATGTAGCCGCGGTTACAGTTCTTTATGTGAGTAGTGATAAAAATAATGATGCCTATCGGCGGCAGGTTACAGGTATTGCACAGAATCATGGAATCAGTGATTGGGAGCAGGAACGCAGCACATTTGTCGGTATGGGTAAGGGTTTGAGGCGTGCAGGGGTTGCCGAGGCCTCCATTCCGAGTCTGCCTTACTTTCGTTCCATTGCTGATGCTCCAAACTATTCTCAGGTTTTAAGGGGATATCGAATGTAGGCCAAAGAGATGAAGTTTTTCTTTTATTTACTGTTTTGTCTCTTTCCACCACTTGTTTTTGGCGGACAAGGTGCTGATCAATCCGAGGAGGTCGCTATTGATTTCCTCTACATCAATGCCAATGCCGGTGAGGCTGCAGGTGGGCATACTGCTTTGCGTCTTGGTGATGCAGTTTTTCATTATCAGTTTTTTCCAGACGCCACTTTTCTACTAGTCCGTGAACCATGGGACTCCTTCCGTTTTCTCTATAACGATCTGCATAATCGAAGCATAGCCATTGCTTCGCTCCCGCTGGATCTTTCCGTTGCAACACACATCAGAAATCATTTTACGGAATTACTCGTATCCCAGCAGCATTTTTTTGATGTGTTTGAGAAACTGCAGAAAGAGAATCATGTTATCCAGAACCTACTGGTTGGGGATTCTGATATATCTGTGAGCTGTCTTGGGTTTTTCAGCACAATAATCGACATGGTGGACCAGCAGAAAAACCTTCGCTATCACATAGAAACGGAATTAGGCCCGGAGTTTTTGCAAAGAGAACTGGCCAGGGCAAATAAAGAGCTGCAACTGGCAGTTCATGGTGTGAACAGAGGAGAGAGACCGGGGCAAAGCTTTCATGAGATCCTTGACTTGCGGGAAGCTCTCCGGATTTTTGTGCAGGGACAGGATTTGGATGAGCAGGCTCTTCTTCCTCCCATGGAAAAGGAAGAAAAATTAAGTGCCGATGAAAAAGTTTCCCTTGAGAAGTTTGCCAACCATTTGACCCATTCCATTGTTGAGCTGCTTCAGTCCACGCGTCCAGATCGCGGGGAAACCCTGCTTTTGCAGACAGCCAGATATTTAGCTGTACAGCATTCACTGGTGGCAGGGCAATTATTGAGTTTAGATCCGTTTTCTGAAGATGTAAGAGTTGTGCAACTCACTGATGCGGAAATAGAAGGGGGCCAGTTAAGGACTTTGCAGAATGATCTACTGTCCCAGTCAGTAACACGCCGCAGTCTATTTTTTCAGGAAGAGCAGCACCCTGAAATAGCCTATTCGCTAATGGAAACAAGTCGGGCAAGGGCATGGGAGTTATCACGGGTAACTGATACCCAACGCAGGGTGAGACTACTTACCAGGGTAATGCTTCCTTCGCGTCCTGGAATTGTTTCTCTGAAATTGATTCAGGAAGACAGATGTGAGTTACAGGCTACTGCAGAGGTGCTGGTGCAGGAGCTTGAAGAACTACAGAAGAAAAGTGAAGAGCTCTATGGATATAATCTTTTTTTTCGAAACTGTGCCACTGAACTGATCCGATCATTGAATACGACTTTTCCAGACAAGGAATCAGGGCAGGCAGTCTTGGGCGGGTGGCTGGAGATGGATAATGG
Source organism: Thermodesulfobacteriota bacterium (assembly GCA_034722915.1). Lineage (GTDB taxonomy): Bacteria > Desulfobacterota > Desulfobulbia > Desulfobulbales > Desulfocapsaceae > Desulfocapsa. Next base: position 9,135 of record JAYEOK010000063.1, read on the forward strand.
ATTGGTCTTTATCCCCTTTGTGTTCTATGAACAGTCCATTGCTGCGTTTTCCCTGAAAGATCAACAATTCTTACCAGCTCGGCGTTTACGGAACCTTGAATCACTTTATGAACAGGACAGCGATATTCTGGTCTGGCTCAGAGAATCCAATACCCTGAGTTCCAGCCTTTACGAGCCTCGCTCAAAAGATACGCCCTTTCTTTTTTTTACTGATGATGCCTTGCTGCTGCGTCCAATTCAAGGTGTCCTGAATGTGGGCTATGCTGCCTTGCATGGAATTGGCGGAATTATAACACTTCCATTTGATGGTGGAAAACGTTTTACTCAGGCGGCACGTGGTGTTTTTTACAGTTTGCCGGAACTGGCTTTTGGCAATATCAGGAAGGGGAGCTATTCCACTGTGGATTCAGGGAGAGAACCTTCACTTTGATACAGGTCTGTCATTTTCCGGATTTCCTCAGCCACACGATTTCGAAGCGATGCAGGTTCCAGCACTTTTGCTCTGGAGCCATACTGAAGAATTTTCATGATGATTTCCCGGTCATCATTGACAGGCAGGGAAAGGGTGATTCCATTATCGTGTTCTTTAATGATCTGGTTTTCGTGCCAGTATTGTCTGCGTACCAGTTCTGCAGCGGTTCCTGTGAATGCTATTTCTGCATGATAGCGAATTTTTCCTGTAAAAATGCCAAAGGCTTCATCTAAATAAGATGCTCTTGCCGGGTGGGTCGGGCTGGTTCTCTTTTTCCCTGTTGCCGCATTTTCAATTCTGGCCATGTGAAAAAGGCGATGATTTTCTCGCAGAAGACAGTACGCCAGAAGATACCAGCGCCCCTGGTAATTGATGAGTTGCTGGGGTTCAATGCTTCGAGTACTTTTTTTTGCTTCTGCTGAGCAATAGTTGATTTCAAGCTCACGACCTCCTAGCACAGCCTCGATAATGGTTTCAAAAATGGATGGTGCCAGGGTTTCCACTTCTATCCACTGACAGAGGACATTGTCCATCAACTGGTTGTAGCCGGGAGCAATAAGTTCACTCAGCCGTTTTTCCAGTTTTTTCATCTCCGGCAGACTGCCAAGTCCGGCTTCATCCGCCATTTTGTTAAGCAGGCCCATAAGAAACAGAATCCTGGGGCTGTCTTCAAAAGGCAGGATGAAATTATCCTCAGTATAATAAAAACCTTTGCGACTGGAATCAAAGGCCAGGGGAGCAAGAAGCCTGTCCCGCATGTAGCTGATATCACGGTGGGCAGTGGCTCGGGACTGTTCGAATTCTTCTATCAGGGTGCTGGCGTTTGGAAAGCGGTTATTTTTCAGCTTTTGGTGAAAAAAGTAGATACGTTCAAGACGACTCATTTATTTTGCTTTACGACGATGTTTCACTGGGAGAATTTTTAACTGTTCCCGATATTTGGCTACGGTACGACGGGCAATTTTGATGTTCTTTTCTTGTAGTTTCAGTGAAATGGAATTATCGCTCAGCGGTTTGTAAGGATTTTCCTCCTGAATCATCTTACGGATACGTTCCCGGATGGATTCAGCAGCGAGTGCCTCTTCACCCTGCCTTGGAATGGCAGTGGAGAAAAAGTATTTCAACTCATAAATTCCTAACGGGGTATGCACGTATTTATTTGAAGTTACCCGGCTGATGGTAGATTCGTGCATCTCAATATCTTCGGCAACATCGCGAAGAATCAGGGGTTTTAACCTGGTTGCGCCATGTTCAAAAAATTCACGCTGGAATTTGAGGATAGAGTCCATAACCTTGAAAATTGTTCGTTGACGCTGATGCAGAGATTTTATAAACCAGCTGGCATCTTTTAGTTTTTCCTTGATATACTTTTTTGAATTTTTATCCATGTCTTCGCCTGATTGCAGTAAGTCCTGCAACCCGGAAGAGAGTTTGAGATTTGGAATATCTTCTTCATTGAGATGGACGACAAATTCCCCATCAATTTTGCGAACATAGACATCCGGTATAATATAATTGGTAGCGTCGGTGCTATAGGGGAGACCGGGATAAGGAGTGAGTTCTGTTGTAATAAATTCTATTGTCTTGACAACTTCTGCTTTTTTGCGACCGGTAGCCTGACAGATTCCTTTGTAGTTACGGGTCTGCATGAAATCTAGATGTTTTTCCACGATTTCAGAAGCCAGTGAATTTTCCATACCCATTCGTTCCAGCTGCAGAGAAAGAGACTCACTTACGTCTCGAGCTGCAATACCTGGAGGATCAAGATCCTGGATAACTTCAAGAATATATTCTGCGGAATCATGGTCACAGTTTGCGGCTTCCATGACTTCTTCCAGATTGCACTCCAGAAAACCGTAACGATTGAGATTACCGATAATGAAAAGAGCGGTCTCCCATTCATCCTTGTCCAGTTCGGAGTGGGCAAGCTGCCATTGCAGATATGCCATGAGTCCTGGTTTTTCCGAGATGAAATCAAACTGACTGGGGGCGTCAGCAGGTGGTGTTTCCCGGGAAAAAGAAACGTTGCTGTCAAAGGTGTTGGCGTAATCTTCCCAATTGGTTTCAGGAATAGTGTCTTCGGCTCTGACCTGCTCGGTGTGATCCTGTTCTTTATGCTCTCCCTTTTGTTCCACTGTAGAGGAAAGACTTTGTTGATTTTCCTTGAAGTCCTGGCTGCCCACCTCTTCTTCGAGGCCGGGATTCTTCTCTATTTCAGCCTGCAGGGCATCGCCCAGCTCCAGCCGGTTCATCTGCAGGAGTTTGATGGCAAGACGCAACTGAGGCGTCATGACCAGTTTTTGTGCCAGCTTCAGCTGTTGTCTGAGTTCAAGGGCCATAAGTATCAGAAGCCAGAAGACAGAAGCCGGAAGGAGCATTTGAATACCCATCATCTGTGATCTGTAGTCTGGTCGGAAAGTGTTTTTTTATAAAGCGTTTAAGACGCCAATCTGTTCTGGTTTCTGTCATCTGGTTTCTGGCTTCTGATATTTACATTGAGAAATTTTTGCCAAGATACATTTTTCGGGCGACTTCACTTTCAATGATATCATCAGCAACGCCGCTGGTCAAAATTTGTCCTGCATTCATGATGTAGGCAAAATCACAGACCTGGAGAGTTTCCCGGACATTGTGATCTGAGATCAGAACTCCCAGTCCCTGGGTCTTCAGCCCGATGATGATTTTTTGCAGGTCGGCCACTGCAAGAGGGTCGATACCGGCAAAGGGCTCGTCAAGAAGGATAAAATTCGGACGGGTGGCAAGGGCACGCATGATTTCAACCCTCCGTCGTTCACCGCCGGACAGGGCGTGGCCTTTATTATTTCTTAGATATTCAATTTTAAGATCAGACATCAGTTCGTCGATCCGGTTATTGATCTCATTTTTTGCAAGCCCTAATGGCTCAAGGATAATACGAATATTTTCTTCAACTGTCAGTTTTTTAAAGACAGAAGGTTCCTGAGCAAGATAGGAAAGACCCTTTCTGGCACGCTTGTGAATGGGAAGATGGGTAATGTCCTCACCATTCAGTAGGATTCGGCCATCATCAGGGCGGATAAACCCGGCAATGGAGTAAAATGTAGTGGTTTTACCTGCTCCATTTGGGCCTAACAGGCCAACAACGGCACCAGTATTGACTTGGATGCTCACTCCGTCGACAACTGTACGGCTACGGTAACGCTTGATAATTTTATTGGTTTCCAGCTGATCCATAATATTACTGGGGAGTAAGGGTTGCTTTTACCCGCGATGATTTTTTCTGTTTTCCGGATTCCCCTGCCATTGTGGCGGATGGACGACTGCCAACAACTTCGGATCGTCCTTCATCGAGATAATAGATGATAGTTTCTCCGGTAACCAGGTTTTTGTCCTGCCATGCTTTGGCGTCACCGCTCAGGATTACTTTGCGCTCTTTAGCCAGGTAGTTCATTGTTTTTCCGGTACCCAGCCATTCACCCTTGGTAATTTCCACATTGCCTGTGCACTTGAGGCGCTTGACTTCCTGTTTTTTTCCATCTCTTGCCGGTGTGTAAAACACTGTCATCCTGTCTGCGCGGATATGAACATCTGCCTGGGCTGCATCAACATTGCCGGTGAAGAGGACATTGTTGTCTTTTTCCAGGGATGACATGTGATCTGCCTCAATGGTAATTGGTGCACTGGCCGCAAAAAGTGGACTGCCACAGAAAAGAAGAAAAAGAATGAGTACTGGAAGCAGGATATATATTTGTTTATTATTCAAAATAATTCTCCAGAATACAAAATTAGTGCCTTACTCCTCAAAAGCTGTCATAAAAAACAAGAAAATGAAAAGTTCGTTTAACGTTAGCAAGTTGGACATATCAACAAGGCACTTATGCCGGCTTTACTTACCGTTTACCGGTGTTAGTGCCTTACTCCTCAAAAGCTGTCATAAAAAACAAGAAAATGAAAAGTTCGTTTAACGTTAGCAAGTTGGACATATCAACAAGGCACTTATACCCCTCGAGGGGGTACTGAACTGAGTGCCGGCTTTACTTACCGTTTACCGGTGTTAGAACGCTTATCTTGCAAATAACAGGCCTATTATAATCGTGACTTTGAAAAAAGTAAAGAAATCCTGGCAGGGGATGCTAAAGAAAGAGTTCTTTACTTCAACTACCTGAGTCAGTAGAATAGGAAGATATTGATACAAATTAAGGCGTATGT
>JAYEOK010000063.1:13894-17551 GCA_034722915.1 Thermodesulfobacteriota bacterium
GATTGAAAAGATATGCAGGCAAGTATCGACAGAGCCAGGGGATTGATTGAATCTTTGCCCTATATGCAGGAATTTCGGCATAAAACCGTGGTTATTAAATACGGCGGTCATGCCATGGTTGATGAGAATCTGAAAAAACAGTTTGCCCTCGACATAATCCTGATGAAACATATCGGCATTAATCCGGTGATTGTTCATGGTGGCGGACCACAGATTAACCAGCTGCTCGACAGGCTTGAAATCAAACCCAGTTACGTCCAGGGCATGCGAGTCACTGATGGCGAAACCATGAGTGTGGTGGAAATGGTTCTGGTTGGTAAGGTCAACAAGGAGATTGTTGGCAATATAAACCATTGCGGTGGCAAGGCTGTTGGTCTTTCCGGCAGGGATGGTGATCTTATTTGTGCTGATAAACTGCAGGTGAGTAAAAAGAACGACGAGGCCTTAAAAGATGCTCCTCCGGAACTGATTGATCTGGGTCGGGTGGGGCAGGTGACTAAGGTTAATCCAGAAGTCTTGCAGGCTCTTGATAAGCAGGACTTTATTCCGGTTATTGCGCCTGTTGGTGTTGGAAAAGATGGTCAGGCTTTTAATATAAATGCTGACCTTGTGGCTGGCGCTGTTGCGGGTGAGCTGAAGGCGGCAAAGCTCATTTTACTCACTGATGTTGCTGGGGTTCAGGATAACAAAGGGACTCTGCTGCGATCCTTAAAACAGAATGATCTGGAAACGTTTATTGCTGACGAAACCATTGGCGGCGGCATGATCCCCAAGGTTCGCTGTTGCGCCGATGCCCTGAGTCGGGGGGTGAGTAAGACCCATATCATTGATGGCAGGATAGAACATGCCATACTGCTGGAAATATTTACCCGGGAAGGGATAGGAACGGAGATCTTCTGATGAGTGGGACAAATGCAAGTTGGGCTGAGAGGAGCGATAAGGTGCAGATAGGAAATTATGCAAGGTATCCGGCTGCCATGGTGAAGGGAGAAGGGTGCACATTGATTGACGCAGATGGCCGGGAATACCTGGATTGTCTTGCCGGCATAGCGGTTTGCAGCCTTGGGCATTGTCATCCGGCGGTAACAGATGCCATCTGCGCGCAGGCTAAAGAGTTGGTTCATGTTTCCAACCTCTATTACACCCTCCCGCAGACAGAACTTGGTGAATTGCTGATTGAAAATTCCTTTGCTGACAAGATCTTTTTTGCAAATAGCGGGGCTGAAGCCAATGAGGCGGCAATAAAGCTTGCCAGAATCTGTGCAGGACCGGAACGTTATGGGATCATATCTCTGGCCGGTTCTTTCCACGGCAGGACTCTGGCCACAGTGGCGGCTACTGGCCAGCCCAAGCTGCATGAGGGATTTGAACCCATGCCCGATGGCTTTTCCCATGCACCTTTAGGGAATTTGAATGTACTGGAGGCCATGATTACAAATCAGACCTGTGCCATTATGTGCGAACCTTTGCAGGGAGAGAGCGGGGTGCGTCCGCTGGATGTTGAATATTTGAAAGGCGTACAGGAGCTTTGTCGAAAACATGAGCTGCTGCTCATACTTGATGAGATCCAGACTGGAATCGGGCGAACCGGAACCTTTTTTGCCTATGAACAGTTGGGCATTGTCCCGGATATTATGACTGTGGCCAAAGCCCTTGGTAATGGTTTGCCCATTGGTGCCATGCTCACCAGAACAGAGCTTGCTGCTTCATTTGTGCCCGGCACGCATGGTTCCACCTTTGGAGGCAATCCAGTGTCGGCTGCCGGAGCTGTTGCTACTTTAAAAGTGGTGCTTGAAGATGGATTTCTTCTTGAAGTACAGGAAAAGGGTGACTATTTGCAGGCAGGGCTTGACAAGCTTGCTGCGCGTTTCCCGACTCTTGCCACCGGTGCAAGGGGTATGGGGCTGATTCGCGGTCTGGTGCTCACTGAAAGAGGAGTTGAGTTGGGCGCTGATATGGTGAGAAAAATGTTTGATAAGGGAGTGCTCATCAATTTTGCCGGGAATGTTGTTCTTCGTTTCCTGCCGCCACTCATTATCAGCAGGGAAGAAATTGATCAATTATTGCTCATTTTAGATGAAGTGCTGGCAGAATGTGGTGCTTGACAGATCCTTTTCACGAAAGTCTTTGCAAATCAATCCTGTTTTGGGTAAATATGATTTCTTTCCCCCAAAATAAAGCGATAGGGCTTGGGGATATCGTTAAAAAGGCGGGGTTTTATTTTAAACCGTCTGTGAAAAAAGATATGAATCATGGTACGCCACTTACAGTCATTACAGTATTTTAGCAAAGAGGAACTGAATAGTTTTATTGATCGCGCCATTGTGCTTAAAAAAGAACGTCATGCAGGGAGCAGCCATCAGCAGTTAGCCGGCAAAACAATCGGCCTGATATTTGAAAAACCATCCACCAGGACCAGAGTATCCTTTGAGTCCGCGATGTATGGATTAGGTGGTCAGGTGATTTTTCTTTCCGGCCGTGACACTCAGCTCGCTCGTTCCGAACCCTTGAAAGATATGGCAAGGGTCATGACCCGCTATGTTGATGGTCTGGTTGTGCGAACATTTGGCCAGGAAGTGGTGACCGAACTTGCAGAGTACTCTTCTGTGCCGGTTATTAATGCCCTGACAGACCTCCACCATCCCTGCCAGATTTTAAGCGATATCATGACTGTTGTGGAGAAAAAAGGAAATATTGAAGATTTAAAAATTGCATGGGTTGGCGATGGAAATAACATGGCCAACTCATGGATTCAGGCTGCTGGACGGATCGGTTTTGAACTGGTTCTGGCATGCCCTGCCGGCTATGATCCTGATCCCGACATTCTGGCTGCAGCTCAGAAAGAGGCTGTAAAGCCAATAACTATTACGCGTAGTCCGGAAGAGGCAGTTGCAAGAGCAGATGTCATTAATACGGATGTCTGGGCGTCCATGGGTCAGGAAGAGGAGCAGGATGAACGCCTTGCTGTGTTTCAGTCTTTCCAGATTAATGCTTCCCTCATGGCCAAGGCTCCGGCTGATGCCATTGTTTTACACTGTCTGCCAGCGCACCGTGAAGAAGAAATTACAGAAGAAATTCTAGAGTCTGATTGTTGTGTGGCCTTTGATCAGGCAGAGAACAAGATGCATATGCATAAGGCAATCCTGGAGCAGCTCATTGTTGGTAAGTGACCAGGGCACTGCATATTCGCACGGTCACAACTGACCGCATAGAAAAGACTATAGCGGTCAGTTGTGCCTGCACGAATCTGCAGCACCCTGATCACTTAGGAACGGGAATTAAATAACCTGAACATATTTCGCCGCAATTTTTTCGTCAGCGACACTTTAAAAAGCTTTGCATACTCCCTGTATGTAACGGTTTTTAAAGTATTGCTGGCGGAACAGGTAAGCGAGGCACGAGACTCCGAAGGGCAAGAAAGATGTTCAGGTTATTTAATGTACGTTCCTTACATGGTTTGGGCTGGTTGTGTAAAAAATAAAGAAAAATAACTTTTGTGGTTTGATATCATTGGAGAGGTAGAAAAAAATATAATGGATGTGAAAAAAATAGTACTTGCCTATTCCGGTGGCCTGGATACTTCGGTAATCCTGAAATGGCTGGCTGAAGAATACCAGTGCCCTGTTGTTGCGTATGCCGCTGATGTCGGACAGACTG
>JAYEOK010000064.1:0-45410 GCA_034722915.1 Thermodesulfobacteriota bacterium
ATATCATCAGGAAACCAGTTCCTTGAACAATGAATCAAGGTCTGTTCCACAGGTAATGATAATTCAGGATCAGCTGAAAACAAAGGAAAGATGGAGGCACTATTTTGACCATGATCCGGCGTACAGTCTGAATTTAAGTATGCGTAGTGAGGACTTTTCCCTTGCATGGCCTCCAGGAAGAACTGTGACACAATCCTGTGAAGGCCGGTTAATCTGATGCATTCCGGAGAATTGACAGTTGTTCTGCTAAACTGGAACGCGATGGGTGAGACGTGTGATTGTTTAAGGAGATTAGTAGCTTGGACACAGATTCGTCCACATATTTATGTTGTTGATAACGATTCTACTGATAATAGTGTCAATGCCATTTCTTCTGAGTTTCCCACTGTTGAGTTGTTGCTGAATGAAGCAAATACGGGTTTTTCAGGTGGAAATAATATTGCATTTAAAGAGATCAGTGCCCGCCTGCCTGACAACAGCATTTTTGATCCATCTCATTTTATTCTTCTGTTAAATAACGATGCTTTTATTGAGGAAGAGGATTTAATTGTTCTTATAGAATCTCTTGCCGCAAATCCTGAAGTTGGAGTTACAGGCCCGCTTCTTTTTAATGGACATGACTCTGACGAACTTTTATCTGCAGGTGGTCTGGATCCTGCTGAAAATGGCAGGACGTATTGGGCGGGGAACGAAGCTGAAGAACATATTGGCCGAACAACTATACCCTATGCAGTTGATTATGTTTCAGGTACTGTGGCATTGATACGGGGCCAGGTTGTACGTGAGGTAGGTTTTTTTGATGAAGACTATTTTTTTAGTTGTGAAATGGCTGATCTTTGCGAGCGCATCAAACAAAAAGGCTATTTATGTACTATAAATCCGCAGGTGAGGGCCTGGCATGATATGCACTCATCTGGAAAATATCGTGATACTCTGTATCTCTATTACAGCTTGCGAAACAGATTTCTTTTTATCCGTAAATTTAGACGTGATAAACTGTATAGATTATTTTGTTACTGGATAGTGGTTGGTGGTAAAGGTATGTTGAAATCTTTGCTGACCGGGAAAGTTGCTACAGTCCGGGCGTATGCTTTGGCATTGTATGATGGAGTGCTAGGTCGATACGGCGGGAAAAATAAATTATTTCTTGATTCTGTTTAATGAGTGAAACAGTACATACCATAGAACATGCTGCTGTAACAGTTGTTATTCCGGTCTGGAATTCAGGTGCGTGGATTCCAGACTGTCTTAAAGGATTAGCCCAACAGACATTCCAGGATTTTTCCATTGTTTTGGTTGATAATGGGTCAACTGATGGGTCAGTTGATCGTTTGCGTGCGCAATGTCCAGCCAACCTTAATGTTATTTCATTTCCTGTTAATCAGGGTTTTGCCGTAGCGGTCAACAAGGGGATTCGTTCCGCCACTGCTAAGTATGTCGTCCTGTTGAATGTAGATACCATAGCTGAACCGCAATGGTTGACGGAGTTGGTACGGGTAATGGAACAGTGCCCGGAAGATGTTGGCGCTCTTGCTTCTGGAATGGTCAGAATGGATAATCCTGATTTGGTGGATGATGCCGGCGATATCCTGAGTTGGTATGGTTCGGCATCGAAGCGTGGACACGGCAAGCCTGTACAAGAATATCAGCAACAGGATGAAGTCTTTTCCGTTTGCGCAGGGGCTGCATTGTTTCGCAAGGATTTTTTCGACCAGGTTGGATTATTTGATGAAAGATTTGTCAGCTATCTTGAGGATATTGATCTTTGTTTGCGAGGGAAAATAGCCGGTTATAAGTACATCTATGTTCCCACGGCACGTGTTCTCCACGAAGGACACAGTGCTGGTGTTGTCGGCAGTTACTATGCCTATCTGATGACACGGAATCGGCTGATGACTCTCCTGAAAAATATTCCCTGTCGTTTGTTGTTCAGGAACCTGCATCAGATACTCTACGGTCAAGTGTACTTTTTTTTGGTGTATCGTAAACCGTTTGCATCGCTGCGTGGATATTTTTCACTGCTGTGCCAGCTTCCCCATATCCTCCGCTCACGAAGTGATATTTTAAAAAAAAAACAGGATATCAGACAGCTTTCTGATTCTCTATTGTCTTCTGAGTTGGGAGAACCTTCATTGATGGCTATGGTAAAAAGGAAGCTGAGGCTGTGAAGGTTGCTTGTCATTATACCATTCCTCGACCACCGCAGCCGAAACTCGATGCTGCAATCCAGGATGGTCTGAAATTGATCGATAATTTTGGCGGGGAGATGAATTTTCTTTATCCCGGTGCTGAGGCCAAAAAAATAATTCCTCGTTTTCTCTGTGGATTACACCAGTTATATTATTTACGGCAGCTGGACCGCCGGGTAGACCTCCATCAGATTTTTTCTAATGGAATTTATCCCTATCCTGTGCTTCGTTTTTTCAAAAAGCCTGTCGTGTACACCTCTGTTATAGAACTTGGGGACAAGTGGCCGCCATTGAGCAGGCTGCTATTGAAAAAAGTACGTAAATTTGTTGTGGTGACGGATAATGACAGGGAGAAGTTAAAACAGGCCGGGTTTGACAGCGAAGTTATCCTGCCGGGTATTGATATTGACCGGTTTTCCAACAGTCCCCTGCATGAGCAGAATAAGTTTTTTCTCCTGTCCGGGTCAGCTCCCTGGAATGAAGAACAGTTTGAGACAAAGGGAGTCGAGGTGCTTTTACAGGCTGCTGTTGCACTACCCTGGCTACACCTTGTGTTTCTCTGGCGGGGCAGGTTATTAGAGAAAATGCAGGAACTGGTACATCAGTATGGCCTGTCTGATCGAGTGCAGGTCATTGATGAAATGGTTGATGTTAATGAAGCGCTTCGGTCTGTACATGCCGCAGTTGTATTAACCGGCAGATCCGAACTTGTGAAGGGGTATCCGCATTCGTTGCTGGAGGCTCTTGCGGCTGGTAAACCTGTTTTGGTCAGCAGGTGCTTAGTTATGTCTGACTATGTTGAGAACAGGCAGTGTGGTGTAAGTGTGAAAAATTTACAGGCAGAAGAACTTATCGGTTGTGTGGAAGTATTAAGAAATAACTACCCGGTTTTTGCTGATTCGGTGGTATCCCTTGATCTGGACTGTTTCTCAGGCAGGGCAATGGTGGCGTCGTATAACAGGGTTTATCAACAGCTCTCTTGAACTAATGAATATTGTATCGAAAATTCGGGATTTGAATTTGCACATGCTGATGGGTTTTTTGAAAAGCTATATCAGCATTCAGTTATCCGGTCAGTTCGATAGAAAATGGTATGCCATGCAATACCCGGATGTTGCTAAAAAAGGGTCAGACCTGCTGAAACATTATATTCGTTATGGAGCAGGAGAACGGCGTAATCCCAGCAAGGAGTTCGATACCGGGTTCTATCTGAACAGAAATCCTGATGTTATTGCCAAAGCCATAAATCCTTTGCTTCATTATATTCTATATGGTCGGAAGGAAGGCCGGTCACCCAATCCTCGGGATTATGCACGTATTGTCTATCATCGTCATACTATGTTGGCTTGCCAGGGGAAAAAGAATAATGAGTCATCGTTTTTGTTTGACAGGAGTGCGGTTATTATAGCTGAAACCTCCCTGCCGCAATGTTTAAAATATAGAGTTAACCAGACAAAATCTATTTTTACCGCCCTTGGCTTTCAGGTTGCAGTGATTGATTGGCGCGATTTTCAAGAAGCACTAAGTGCATTGCAATGTTGCTCTGTCGTTATTTTTTACAGGGTACCACTCTATGATGGATTTTTTGCGAGATATTTTTCAGAGTGTAGACGGTTGAAGATTCAAACCGGCTATGATATCGATGATCCTGTTTTTGATTCATGCACTGTTGTAGCCAATGGGAATATTGATCATCTGGCTGATAATGTTGTGCAGAGTCTTGTCAATGATGCACCAATGCTTCAGCTTCCATTGTTTTCGTGTGATTTTAGTGTGGTCAGTACGGAAGGCATGCGGAGGCTGCTTCAGGAAACCGGATATGCAAAACCGATCATTGTTCGACGAAATGGTTTTGATGAAGAAACGCTAGCCATTTCTGACAGGATAAATGCAGGTTGTCACAACCGAACTAATAGCCCGATCATAATCATGTATGCAACTCCGTCTAAATCCCATCAGAGTGATTTCCTGTTGATTGAAAAAGTCCTTGTTCAAGTACTTACCCAATATGAAGGACAAGTAAGGCTTTTGACTGTTGGTGATTTAGCATTGTCACAGGATCTGGAACAGGTCTCACGGTTGATAGATACTGCTGAGGTTACGGATTACGCTGGTTTTTTGCAGGTATTATCAAATGTAGACATTAATATAGTACCGCTCGTTCCCAATGATTTTAATGCAACAAAAAGTAATATTAAATTTCTTGATGCTGCTGCAGTCGGAGTACCTAGTGTGTGTGCTGCTGTGGGAGACTATCGGAACCTGATTGATGGAAAGGACTGTTTTCTTGCCGATACAGAGGCAGAGTGGCTGGAGAAGTTATCTCGACTCATTGATGATGAAAAATTACGTGTACAGATGGGACAGTATGCAGGCACTGTTGCCAGGGAACAGTTCAGTTTGCCGGTAGTTGCAAAAGAATTGGCCGCCTATTTGCTGGAGAGTGAATGAAACAACGTTTAATGATTGTAAATGTGTATTTTTCCCCCAACAGCTTTGGCGGTGCAACTATCGTGGCTGAGCAAATGGCATGGAGGCTCAGTGATTACTGGGATATTCTGGTTGTTACAGCAGTGCATGACCCCAATCTTCCACCGTTTCACTGCAGCCGCTATCGGGTAAACAATGTTGATGTGGTTGGGATTAACCTGCATCCAGATGCCAACCGTATGGATAAGTGCAGTAATCCTTATTTTGCCTGTGAATTCGGGAAACAGCTTGCTGCTTTTAAACCTGATATTGTCCATTTTCACAGTATTCAGGAAATGGGGGCTGAAATGCTCAAAGCCTGTGAACTCGTTGAGGTGCCAACAGTTGTAACTGTTCATGATAACTGGTGGATCTGTGAACGTCAGTTCATGGTCAACGGGTATGGTCAATATTGCTGGCAGGAAATAATTAATCTGAAAAAATGTAAGCAGTGTCTGCAGTCAATTGAGAATGGGGAAGGGGTTTACGGGAGCCATGTTCATCGGTTTGAGTATTTAACTGCACGGTTACGTCGGGTTGATAAGATTCTTTTTCCCAGCAAATTTCAACGGGATTTGTATCAAAAAAATATTGCTGCAGACCTGGAGAGATGTTTAGTGAATAAAAATGGCGTTCAGTTGCCGACAGCATCATTTGAGAGAATTACAAGTGAGAAGGTTCGATTTGGGTTTGTTGGTGGCATTAATGGGACGATAAAAGGATTTGATCTGGTTCTAAAATCATTTGCAGAAATCGATTATGACAAATACGAACTGCTTGTGGTGGATAATACCTTGAATCTTGGATACAGTTCAATAGAACAGGGAGCAATTCCAGAAAATATTAATGTGAAGACAGTCCCTGCTTATACCCAGGAAACAATGGACGATTTTTTTGCTCAGATAGATGTTCTGCTTTTTCCCTCCCAAGGGAAAGAGAGTTTTGGGCTGACGGTTCGAGAGGCTCTGGTCAGAGATATCTGGGTTATTTGCACTGATGGTGGAGGAACTGCTGAAGAAGTGATCGATGGTGAAAATGGAGCGGTTATTTCTTTGGGGGAGGACTACCATATGTTGAGTAGTGCTATTAATAATTCTCTGGCAATGAATTTTACCGATTACACAAATCAACATAAGGCGTTTATAACCAGCTTTGATAATCAGGCTGAAGAACTTCATGATATCTTTCTTTCAACAGAGAATCTGGCAACCAATCGGAAGGAGAAATCCATGCATATTCAAAAGAACACTGTAGAATGAAATGTTTCAGCAGGTTGAGGTGTCTTTTTCCATGTTTTTGGTCGAACAGTGTGATTTTAAATATATAAATATGCTCTTCAATTAGTGGTATGAAATTTGCATATTTTTCTGTGCTTGAATTCTATAAATGAGTTTTATAAATAATTATTTAGCCGGAAAGGAAGAAAATGCAAAAGAAGTCATCTGTTATTATACCATACCGTCTGAGTGTATTTGTCACTCTGATGTTCTTTTTGTTCTGTCCTATCACCGTGTTTTCGGGAGTGAATCCGACGCATATCGTTTCGCTGAGCGGTAAGAAAATATTCTATTCCGAGTTGGCAACTGCAGACTTTAATAACGATGGGTACAAGGAGATTGTCGCAGGTGGCAGTGACGGAATGTTGTATGTTATCTCAACTGCTGACGGAAGTAATTGGGATACGGTTTGGGAACGACAGTGCAATATTGATATTTTAACGGCAGTAGCTGCAGCTCCACTCCCTTCTCCATATCCATTTAAGCCTCCAGAAGTAGTAATCTATCCCATAGCTTCAAAGCCTACCAATTTTATAGAAGCTCCTGTTGCCATTGCTGATCTTGATAATGATGGACATCTCGAAATCATTGTTGCCATGGGCGGGGACATTCACAAAGAAGATTGGAACAAACGCGGTAATGGTGGGATTTTAGTCTATCGCTATGTTACTGATAGCACGTGGTCTTTTCAGTTGTCAGGAGATTGGCCGCAACCTAAAATTGACAGGGTTGGGGAACATCCAGGTTTTGGATATCCTGATGGACTGTGGGACGGTATTTTGACGGCACCGGCCATTGGTGATTTGGATGGTGATGGCGACCTGGAAATAGTGGTAGCAGGTATTGATCGTCGTATCTATGCCTGGCACCATACTGGTAAGGCAGTCGCTGGCTGGCCAATTTATCGTTATGATGCAGCTGGCAATGATGTCGGTGACCCCCTTACTCGTGGAGGGTTGTCATCACCGGCTCTTGGCGATTTAGACAGAGATGGGAAATTGGAGGTAGTTGTTGCAACTATGAGTCCGCCATGGGATCGAAGTCAGCCTGTTTCATCTACTAATCCTGATTACCATTATGCAACACTTTGGGCATTTAATGGCGATAGTACGTATGTACCAGGCTTTCCGATCAAGACAGAACAGTGGTTCCATTCATCACCTGCTCTTGGCGATATTGATAAGGACGGTTATTTAGAGATAGTCATCGGTTCAGGCTCAGGCATGCCAAATGGTGGCAGACAGAATATTGTTTCAGCTTATAATCATGATGGTTCATCGTTGCCACACTGGCCAATCGAGACACAGGGAGTGATGCCAGGCTCGCCAACTCTTGCAGATATAGATCAAGACGGCTATTTGGAGGTGATTGCTGGTTGTGGCTCAAAGTATTCGCAAATTGATTGTGGTAATGGAAATGCTAAACTCTATGCGTGGAATGCTGATGGTAGTTCAGTGCCTGGTTTCCCGGCCGAGCCGGAATCAGCCTCCCCATGGGATGAGGGTCGTTCTTATTCCATGCCTTTTAGCCCAATTGTTGCTGATTATAACGGAGATGGGGCTTTGGAAATACTTATTAGCCAGACAGGTTCCTGGGGGATAACAATAGTTGGTGACGATGGTTCCACCAGGGAGACAAGGGAATTCAGTGTTCTGAAGCATGCCCTGTTTTCTTCTCCAATAATAGAAGATATCGACAATGATGGAAAATTTGAGATAGTTGCTGGTGCCGGCGATGATAGCCATGGTAAGATTTTTATATGGGATGAAATGGGAAGCAGCAACTCCAGCAGCCCCTGGCCCATGAGCCGTCAAAATGCCTATCGAATGGGAACTCCCGTTGCAAACAAAAACTTATTTCTTTATATTCCTTCGGTATCTGAGGGCGTGCCGCCTATGGCACCTGTGTATAAGTTGTTGTTGGACCATTAACTGCTGATGAGAATACCAGTAACGACGATCACCAATTGGTTTACTATTTATTGTCTCCCTTTGACAATGAATTTTATCGTTCATCACCGGTGTTAGATGTTTAATTGTGCAATCGTCATTATTAACTGGAAT
Organism: Thermodesulfobacteriota bacterium; assembly: GCA_034722915.1. Classification (GTDB taxonomy): domain Bacteria; phylum Desulfobacterota; class Desulfobulbia; order Desulfobulbales; family Desulfocapsaceae; genus Desulfocapsa. The sequence goes on from JAYEOK010000064.1 coordinate 7,999, forward strand.
TCCTGGGACTATCTTTTCCCGTGTCTGGATAAGGTTGGTCAGCAAACCGATCAGGATTTCCGGATCATTGTCGTTGATAATAACAGTACTTATCAGCCACCTGCCTCTTTGCTTGAAAAATATCCTCGTTTAACTCTTATCCGGAATGAAGAAAATCTTGGATTCGCGGCAGCCAATAATCAGGCTATCCAACTTGCTGAGGATTGTGAATGGATAGTTTTGTTAAACCCGGATACTCTTCCGGATACAGATTGGTTGGGAAATCTTTGTAAGGCAGCTTCTGAACATCCGGATTTTTCTTTTTTTGGCAGTCGTTTGGTGATGGCTGGTAATCCAGATAAGCTTGATGGAACAGGTGATGTCTATCATATGAGTGGTTTATCCTGGCGTTCCGGGCATGGCCTTCCTGTTTTGTCGGTAAGTGAGGATGTTCAAGAAATTTTTTCTCCCTGTGCAGCTGCAGCCATGTACAAACGAGAAGAGCTATTGTCTGTTGGCGGCTTTGATGAAGATTTTTTCTGTTATAATGAGGATGTAGACCTTGGCTTTCGCTTGCGATTGGCAGGGCATCGTGCTTTATCTGTACCTGGCTCTGTAGTGTTGCATCATGGTTCAGCTACCACGAGTGTACGTAGTGATTTTGCAGTGTATCATGGACATAGAAACCTTGTCTGGACATGGTTTAAAGACATGCCCATGGTTTTGTTATGGTTATTCCTGCCCCTGCATGTTTTATATACTCTTGCCTGTATTTTCCTTTATGTTAAGCGAGGGCAGGGCAAAGTGATAATACGCGCCAAGTGGGACGCGGTAAAAGGCTTACCCCATATGTTGAGGAAGCGGAAATTAATTCATTCGGACTCCCGTATTTCTTTATCGAGTTTGTGGAAAATCATTAACAAGTGCATGATCGTTGGACCAGGAAACAAACATAAGTCAGCCTCTTAAGGGGGCAGTGCATCTTTCTGTTGTCAGTCATGAACAGGATGATCTTGTGGATCAGCTTTTAGAGTCTGTTGCCAGCTATTGTCAGCCTGACCGGATTGTTGTGACTGTTACAAGAAACACAAGGATTGCCTCCAAGTTTACTTTCAAACGGTTTCCGTTTCCGGTGACCGTCCTGCAAAATCCCCTGCCAAAGGGTTTTGGTGCTAATCACAACCAGGCATTTACAACTTGCCGTCAAGAATATTTTTGTGTTGTAAATCCTGACATCATTTTGACATCTGACCTGTTTGGCGACCTGATATCTTCTCTTTCGGCTGAAAATGTAGGTGTGACAGCTCCTGTTCTGGTTGATTCAGATGGAAGATTACAGGATAGTGCCAGAAGGTATCCCACCCCGGGACGAATAGTATCCCGTATCTACAGGAGGAAGGAAAAAGAAAAAAAATATCTTCAAGGTAGCGGTCCCCTGTTTCCAGATTGGGTTGCTGGAATGTTTATGTTATTTCCTGCACATATTTATCAGGAGATGAGTGGATTTGATGAGCGTTATTTCATGTATTGTGAGGATGCTGACATATGTATGCGTTTGTCTCGACGAGGGTATAAAACGCAACTCGTTTTGCAGGCCCAGGCAATACATAATGCCAGGAGAGCCAGCCATAGAACCATGCCACATTTACGATGGCATATGTCCAGTTTGCTTCGATTTTTTTTCAGGTATCCGTTTTATACATTGTAAAGTACAGGGGATTTGTTTACCTTTTTGGCCTGGTCGATAAAAAAGGAGTCATAGCTATTGTGAGGGAAAAGTAGATGTCTGGAATCTCTGTTGCTGCCATAATTTTTTTTAGTGCGATGGGGATTACACTCGTTATTACCCCACGTATTGCCAGTTGGGCATCTCGTAGAGGGATTTGTGATTATCCATCATCACGTCGAGTCCACGCCAGTTGTATTCCAAGGGCAGGTGGAATTGCCCTTTTTATTTCTTTTGTCATTACCTATTCGGTTTCTCTTGCAATTACATCTGAGCAAGGCCTTGGCGCACTCCTCAATCGTGAACAATTCTTTTTTCTTCTTGGGGCTACGAGTATTTTTTCTCTTGGTTTGTGGGATGATATCAACAGGTTGTCGCCTTGGGTCAAGTTTTCTGGACAGATAGCCGTTGGATTGTTGGTTTGGTACGGTGGTATTGATGTTGAGTTACTCTCTGTCACTTTATATAAGGGAATTTCACTGCCTTCCTGGCTGTCTCTTGTCATAACTGTATTTTGGGTAGTATTGCTGGTAAATGCCATTAACCTTATTGATGGTCTTGATGGGCTGGCTGCCGGTATTTGCCTGTTTGTTTCCCTTACTTTACTCTCTTTGTGTTTTACTACCGGAAAACCCATGTTGGTTATAGGGTTTAGCGTTCTTGCTGGCTCATGTCTTGGTTTTCTCAGGTATAATTTTAATCCAGCCTCTATTTTTATGGGGGATTGTGGTAGTTATCTGCTCGGTTATTTGCTGGCAGCATTGACAATCCAGGGTGCTATGAAGAGCCATGCTGCCGTTGCATTGCTTATTCCTGTGATCGCCCTTGGAGTACCTTTGCTTGATACCCTTCTTGCTCCTGTCAGACGTTTTGTTCTGGGGAAGAAAATGTTTTTACCGGATCAGAGTCATATTCATCATATTTTGTTGAAATTAGGTTATTCACAACGACATGTGGTTGTAATTATTTACGGAATAACAATCTTCCTAGGGCTTACAGCGTTGGCATTTGTTTTTGTAAAGGATCAACTGTCCGCCTATATTCTAGCTATTCCTGGTATTATTATTTTTCTTGCTGTAAAAAAACTTGGTTATCTTGAATATGTGGCAGCCGATAAAATATGGGGATGGTTGCGGGATATAACTGATGAGGCAGGTTTTAGCAATGAACGCCGGAGTTTTTTAAATATTCAGATGCAGATTATGCAGTCAGGCACCGTGGAAGAGTTGTGGAACAATGTCACAGTTGCCATAGAAAAGCTGGATTTTGATATGGCTGAGCTTCATTTTAACAGCGAAGAGAAAATGTTGCCTGTTTCTTGTGGAATGACAATGAAGTGGCAGCGTGATCAAGGCAATGATACATTTGATTTCAATGAACAGTTTCAGTTTAAACTGGAGATGCCACTTATGGCAGACCAGGAACAGACATATGGAATTTTATGGTTAATTAAGGATTTAAAACGAAGCAACATGAGTCACTATACGCTTCGTCGGGTAGAACATCTTCGCCGAACAATTATTGGTGTGTTGAGTAGGTTTGCGGGATTATAATATGCTCAACCGTACGGTCGCTCTTCTTTTTTCAATGTTTTTATTATTCAATTTTGTCGTGCGTTTATCTGCGTTACACAGCCATGGCATTATATTAAAAGTGTTGCTTGCTTTGTTAGTGGCCATTTTTGTGGTGGCTCGGGGACGTCCTGATTTTATAAAAGGTTTTTTTCTCTTGCTTGGCCTGTCTCTTCCTCTCTATGGTTTTCAGTCCTATTCTTTTTACAACTCGGTTTTTGAGTTCCTGATAGTTTTTTTAGCTTGCCTCCTTTTGTTTACAAAAGGAAATATGCGTAGGATATTCTCTAATACAGGCGTAGTAGTCGGTTTCATGGGTGGCTATCTCCTTTTGGTTTTGTTCTCCCTCCTGGTGCTTCCACTCTCTGCGTTTAGTGATAATCTGACCCTCTGGGGATTGTTCGATTTTTGTAACGCTTTTTTTTCTGCCACACCAGACGATCCTCTGTACTCAGTGGCTGCCGTGAACAGATTGCTATTGTTTATCGTTTTTATTTTGTTAATAAATAATAATTCAATGGTTGATAAATTATACCGGATGGTGTTTTTCGGTTGTGCTGGCAGTGTACTTATTGCTTGTTTGCTTGGTTTGTTAAATCAGTATGAAATCATTTCTCTGGCATGGTATCGTCCTGTGTTTCGCGATGCGGCAGGAGTTGCCCGTCTGCATTCGGTCTTTGGTAATCCCGGGTGGTTTGCTGAGTATATTTTGGTCTGTACACCTTTTGTTTTACTCTTGTTCTGTAAGAAGACAGGGGGGAAACTCAGGGGATTTATATTTTTTAGTATTTTTGTTTTAATAGGGGCAAGTCTTCTGTTGACAGGTTCCCGAACCAGTTGGCTTATTTTTCCTCTTGTTGCTTTTTCCTGTTGGGCCATTTTTTTGCTTTTTTATATGGACAAGGGGGGGGCAATATCATGGAAGGAGCTAAAGCGAAGGTGTCTGCAGGTCAGTGGTGGGGTTCTAGTCTTTTGTCTGCTGGTTGCTTCTGGTTTAGCGGTGACTGGTCGGGATAGCTTTACTGAAAATCCAGGGGAAAGCCTCACGCGAGAACAGTATATATATCAGCGAATTCGTGATATTACCAATCCGTCCGTGAGGTCTAAGCTCTGGCAGGAAAGTCTTGTTCTGGTAAGTGAAAGCCCATTGTTTGGAATGGGATATGAGAGTTATCGCTGGCATCAGGAAGTGATGAGCAGTATTCCTGCTTCCAGATTCAGTCAACAGCGCCAGACCGACAATAATTGGGATACAGCGCACAATTTTTATATTCAACTGGTTGCAGGCAATGGTATTGCAGGTTTGCTTGTCTGGTTATTATTGACTGCTTATGTCGCTTTTTTGCTTTGTCGGGATGCTTTTACAAATAGAAATGTTCAGAGTTTCGCGTTGCTGGGTTCCCTGGTAAGCTTTCATTTGTACGGCTTTACGCAATCGATGCAATATATAGCATCGATTTATTTTCTGGTTTTTCTTGTTATCGGCTATGCAATGCGGCTTGAATCTAAAAGGAAACTTCGAGCGATGACAAGAACAGGGAAATATGGAGCGGTTGCAGCTCTTCTTGTCGCAGTTTCTGGAGGGGTTGTTTACTCTACAAATCTGCAATCTCATAAACTTGCAGAACGATACGGATTGCCGCATTATGGAATAGAGAGGCAAGATACTCAGTATAAAGGTTTTTATAAGAAAGAAGACTGGGGAAAAGATGGCTTTTTTAGATGGAGCGGCAGGGCTGCAGAAATTGTGTTAAGAGGTTCGGGGGCCGTACAATTTCATTTTTCCTGTTATGCTCCCCGACTGGAACAATTGCCATTGACTTTTGATGTGATGTTGGATGGTCGAGCAATCGATCAATATACATTTCGAAAAGGTGAGAAGATAACAAGAACATACTTTTTGCCTGTTCGGGCCAGGCAATCACCAGTGACCTTGCATTTGCAACTGTCAAGGGTATGGAATCCGAAACGTGAGAAAGTAAATAACGACACAAGAAATCTTGGTATTGCTGTCAGTGAGCCAAGATACATTACAATGTTGCCGGTAATACCGGCACTGTTGTTACAGTAACTGAAGGGGATGTTTCAATGGCATTAATTCAGCCGGGTTCAAAAATATATGTTGCCGGTCATCGTGGTATGGTCGGATCTGCCATCGTTCGTCGGTTAAGGACTTTGGGGTATGAGAACCTGGTGCTACGTTCACATGCTGAGCTGGATCTTCTGGATCAGAAAGTTGTTCAGCATTTTTTTAAACAACAGCATATTGACAGTGTCATCCTGGCGGCGGCCAAGGTCGGCGGTATTCTAGCAAATTCTACATATCCAGCAGATTTTATATATGATAACCTGACAGTTCAAAATAATGTTATCCACGAAGCCTGGCGATCGGGAGTTCGTAATCTTGCGTTTATGGGCAGTTCCTGCATTTATCCTAAATTTTCCCCCCAGCCAATGAAGGAGGAGCACCTACTCACCGGCCCCTTAGAACCAACCAATGAGCCATATGCAATTGCTAAAATTGCCGGCATAAAGATGTGTGAAGCCTATAATCGTCAGTATGCAACTGACTATTTTGCAGTCATGCCAACGAATTTGTATGGTCCTGGAGATAGTTATGGGCTGCAAAATTCCCATGTACTGCCGGCACTGATCCGGAAAATGCATGAGGCAAAAGAAGGCGCACAGGATAGTGTCACACTTTGGGGAACCGGGGCATCACTCAGAGAATTTCTGCACTGTGACGATCTTGCTGCGGCCGTGGTATTTTTGTTGACCCTCGACAGAGACACTCTTTTTGGAGTATTCCCACAGGATGGTGCACCTTTGATCAATATTGGCTATGGCAAAGATATCAGTATTTCTAATCTGGCAAAAGAAATACAGAAAACCATAGGTTTTACTGGAGAAATCATCTGGGATACCACAAAACCAGACGGGACTCCGCAAAAATTGCTGGATACCAGTCGAATCAATACATTGGGATGGCAGCCTACTATTTCACTTTCCGATGGTATTAAAGAGACCTATCTGGAATATTGTGCAGAAAACGGGTAAGTATAGAAAGACTATTTGTGTGGCTTTCTGTTATATAAGTGCCTGTATGATGCTGTCTGGCAACAGGCTACTGCTTAAAATATATTTGTGTTTTTCAATAAGGATATAAAATGATGAAAAAAGCTCTTATTACAGGTGTTACCGGACAGGATGGTGCCTATCTTGCCGAATTTTTGTTAAATAAAGGTTATGAAGTGCATGGTATTAAACGTCGTACTTCACTTTTTAATACTGATAGAATTGATCATCTGTATCAGGGGCCCCATGAAAAACAGCGGCGTTTTGTGCTCCACCACGGAGATATGACCGATTCCAGCAGCCTTCTCCATATCCTGCGCAAGGTGCAGCCCGATGAAGTGTATAATCTGGCAGCTCAGTCTCATGTGGCGGTTTCTTTTGAGGAGCCTGAATATACTGCTAATTCTGATGCGCTCGGTGCCTTGAGGATGCTTGAGGCAATCCGAACTATTGGTCTTTCTGAAAAGACTCGATATTATCAGGCATCAACGTCCGAGTTGTTTGGCAAGGTTCAGGAAGTTCCGCAGAATGAGAAAACTCCTTTTTATCCTCGTTCTCCTTATGCAGTGGCTAAGCTGTATGCTTACTGGATCACAGTGAATTATCGTGAAGCGTATGGGATTTATGCCTGTAACGGTATTCTTTTTAATCACGAATCACCAGTTCGTGGTGAAACATTTGTTACCAGAAAGATAACCCGTGCATTCAGTAAGATTGTACTTGGATTGAAAAAGTGTGTACATCTCGGAAATCTTGATGCTAAACGAGATTGGGGGCATGCAAAAGATTATGTTGAGATGCAGTGGTTAATGCTTCAGCAGGAAGTTCCTGACGATTTTGTTATTGCCACCGGAAAACAGCATTCAGTCCGTGATTTTGTCGATGCCGCAGCAGCTGAACTCGGAATTACTTTGAGATGGCATGGAAGTGGAGTGGAAGAACAAGGTATTGTTGATCAGGTACAAATGCTTGAGAATAAAGATTTTGACGCAACAGTTCAAGTGAAACCGGGTGATGTCATTGTGCGTATTGATCCTCGCTATTTTCGTCCAACAGAAGTGGAAACGCTTCTGGGTGATCCGACAAAAGCCAAGGAAGAACTGGGCTGGGAACCTCAAATCAGTTTTGAAGAACTTGTTGCCGAAATGGTGGCTTATGATATGGAAGAGGCGCGTCGAGATGCGCTCTGTCAGGATAAGGGTTTTCGGGTGAACGTCTATAATGAGTAAGACAGCACTTATCCTGGGCGTTTCCGGCCAAGACGGCTCGTATCTTGCCAGGTTACTTTTGGAAAAGGGCTATTGTGTGGTGGGATCATCGCGTGATGCCCAGATGTCTTCTTTTGCAAATCTGGCAAAGCTGGGTATTAAAGAGCATGTACAGACTGAATCTGTGTCATCCACTGATTTCCGCAGTGTATTGCAGGTGTTGAAAAAAGTTAAGCCTGATGAGATTTACAATCTTGCCGGCCAGAGTTCTGTGGGACTGTCATTCAGCCAGCCCATGGAAACTTACGAGAGCATAAGCGTTGGTACCTTGAATCTTCTTGAAGTTATTCGCATGCTTGAGATGCCGGTTCGGTTTTATAATGCAGGATCCAGTGAATGTTTTGGTAATACTGATGGTGAGCGGGCAAACGAAGAGACCCCATTTCGACCGCGTAGTCCCTATGCAGTAGCCAAAGCAGCTGCCTTTTGGCAGCTTGCAAATTATCGTGAAGCATATGATATATTTTCCTGTTCAGGATTGTTGTTTAATCACGAGTCTCCCTTACGGCCGGAACGTTTTGTTACTCAAAAAATTGTCCGGGAAGCCTGTCAGATTAAGTCTGGTAAACAGAAAAAAATGAGTCTTGGTAATATCTCTGTTAAGCGCGACTGGGGCTGGGCTCCTGAGTATGTTGAGGCTATGTGGTTGATGTTGCAGCAGGATAAGGCGGATGATTTCATTATTGCCACAGGACATACCTCTAGTCTGGAAGATATGGTGGAAACAGTTTTTTCCTTACTTGATCTGAACTGGCACGACTATGTGGAAATAAATCCAGCCTTGCTGCGTCCAACTGATATTAAAATTTCCCTTGCAGACCCCAGCAAAGCTGAACAAGAGTTGGGATGGAAAGCCCGCTATAAGATGAAAGACGTGGCAGCCATGATGGTGGAAGAGTGTCTGGAGGGCATGACAAAGTGAAAATGTATTTCGGAAATCTTGGCATTCAATCTTTGTTTTTTACACATGAGTAATTTTAAAGATCGTCTTATTGCACTTTGGTGCTACAGAGGGTTTGTCCTCAGTATGGTTGCCAGGGAGTTTCGCAGTCGATATATGGGTTCTCTCTTAGGGAGTGTGTGGTCTATTCTCAACCCCCTGGCTCTGATTACTATCTATACGGTAATCTTTTCCAGGGTTATGCGAGCCAAATTACCTGGTATTGACGATACAATGGCCTATGGTCTCTTTGTCTGTGCCGGCTTGTTACCCTGGCTTTTTTTTGTGGAACTTCTCAGTCGTTTTCCGAATATCTTTATTGAACAGGCAACACTTCTTAAAAAAGTCAGTTTTCCAAGAATTACTCTTCCTGTTATTGCACTTTGTTCTGCGACTATCAATTTTTTGATAATTTTCAGTCTTTTTCTTTCTTTTTTAGTAATTTCCGGTCGTTTTCCCGGTTATGTTGTGTTGGGATATATCCCGCTGCTTATTATCCAGCAGATGTTTGTGGTGGGCCTGGGTATACTCCTTGCCAGTATCAATGTGTTTTTTCGTGATGTTGGACAGTTCATCAACGTTGTGATTCAGTTTTGGTTCTGGTTTACGCCCATTGTGTATGTGGTGACCATGCTACCGGCAGGAGCCCAAAAGCTTTTACCGTTCAATCCAATGACCGCTTTTGTGCAATCTTATCAGGAGATTATTTTGTATGGCAGATGGCCGGATTTAATGAATTTTAAACTGCATTTTATTGGGGCCTTGATTGCTCTGGTCAGTGGTTTTTTTGTTTTTCATCGATTGGCGGATGAAATGGTGGATGAACTGTGAGTAGCCAAGTCAGCGTTCATAATCTGGGTAAAAAGTATAAACGCTATCCCAATCGTTGGGCCAGGTTGAGTGAATGGCTGAGCTTTGGGAAGCATCAGGCCCATGAGGCTACCTGGATATTACGCAATCTCAATTTTGAGTTGGAACAAGGTGATTCGCTCGGAATTATTGGAGTCAATGGGGCTGGAAAATCCACCTTATTAAAACTTTTAACGAAAACCTCTGTTCCAAGTGAAGGGACTGTTGAGATTCATGGTCGTGTTGCGGCTTTGCTTGAACTTGGTATGGGATTTCATCAGGACTTCACAGGGCGCATCAATGCCCTGATGACCTGTCAGATGATGGGTTACAGTAACGAGGAAGCTCACGCTCTTATTGAAGATATACGTGATTTTTCAGAGCTTGGGGACTATCTGGATCAACCTGTCAGGGTATATTCAACTGGTATGCAGGTACGTTTAGCCTTCAGTGCTGCAACTGTTACCCGTCCTGAAATTTTGATTGTTGATGAGGCGTTATCTGTTGGAGATGCCTATTTTCAACATAAATGTATTGGTCGTATTCGTGACTATCGTGATAAGGGAACGACTCTGCTCTTTGTTTCCCATGATCCCGGAGCAGTGAAAGCCTTATGCAACAGGGCTATTTTGCTTGATGGCGGCGCAATTATCAAAGACGGTGCCTCTGATAGTGTTCTTGATTATTATAACTCTGTGATTGCCAGGAAAAATAATGAAGAAAAAATTCGGCAGGTCACAGGAGAAGGCGGGAAAGTTTCAACCCGCTCCGGCAATGGAAATGCGAAAATTGTTGATGTGGATATCACCAAACCTGATGGTCAATCGGTTCGTTCTGTTCTTGTTGGTGAAAAGGTGATTTTGCATTGTTCCGTAGCTTTTTATAAGAATATGGAAAATCCTGCAGTTGGTTTTCTTCTTCGTGATAGAATGGGAAACGATGTGTATGGTACCAACACAAGCCATCTTGGTCATAAAATGATGCGAGTACAATCTGGCGATTGTCTTGATTTTTTCTTTAGCCTGCCCCTTAATATAGGTGTTGGAAACTATTCTTTCTGTGTCGCTGTTCATGGTGGGGATTCCCATCTGGAAGAGAATTGTGACTGGTGGGACAGGTGTCTTGCTATACAGGTTATTGCAGGAGAAGAGACTTCTTTTATTGGAGTGGCGGCTCTTCCTGTTGAGGTGGATATCAGTAGAGAAATAAACTCCTGAAAATGCCGGGATGCTGGGTAGATAGGTGAGGTGAAGCTCCTAACTTGTCGTTATGTGTATCATTATTAGTACCTCTTGAAGTCGTTAAGGGGACAGTTGTTTTTATTTAATAGAAAGTTCGAGAGTATAAAATATGCTGGAAACGAAAAATTCTGAAATTGATCTGGCAGATTTGCTGGAAAAAGTCGCAATTGAGTTGAAAATGCAGCAGAAAAAGCAGGGAAGGGGGCAGAAAGGTGTTTTCCGGGAAGATCTTCCAATTAACGATCCTTTTACCTGGAGTCAACTGAAAGAAACGATGAAGGTGGCCGAGCTTAACGTCAATGCCGGGGCTGAAGTTACCTCCATGCTTCATTATCGAGGCATTGTCAGAAAGATTGCCCGCCTGCTTGGCAAGGTAACTGTTTTTCTTGGCCGGGTTATTACCATTCCACAACGGAATTTCAACAGCTCTATTCTTCATAGTCTGCGTATTACTTTAGATGGTATTCGTGATATGAATCGAACAACGGCTCGGCTGGAAAGAGAGATGGAGCACATTAAGGAAAAATCACAACTTGTTGATTATTTGAAAACAGGGCTTATCACCCAGGAGAGAAGAGTTTCAATTCTTCTGGAAGAGCTGCGTCGGCAGGTCAATGGTGCGGAAAGCGGCCAGGAAACGTTGGTACAGGAATTGAGTGGGCCGAACATTCTTGATCCACTGTATCTTGCTTTTGAAAATCAATTTCGAGGTACTCGTGAAGAGATTATTGATCGCTTAATGGAGTATCTCCCCCTTATCCGTGAAGCTCGAGCAGGGGCCGAAGATCGTGAAATTTTGGATATTGGTTGCGGTCGTGGTGAGTGGCTTGAAATTATGAATGATGAGGGTTTGGTTGCAAAGGGCCTGGATATTAATCATGTACTGGTACAGGATTGTCGCGATAAAGGTTTTAAAGTAGAGGAGAACGATGCCCTTAGTTACTTGCGATCCTTACCGGACAACAGCCTTGGGGCGATCACATCATTTCATCTAATCGAACATCTTGAATTTGATACTAGAGTCGCCCTTTTTGATGAGAGTGTAAGGGTGTTGAAATCAGGTGGTATAGCAATATTTGAAACACCAAACCCCAGGAATCTTCTGGTCGGTTCCTGTAATTTCTGGTCCGATCCCACCCATCTACGGCCACTTTATCCGGAAACACATCAGTTCCTTATGGAATATCGAGGTTTCTGTAAGGTTGAACTTCTGTTTTTGCATCCCCATGAGGACGATCAGCGTTTACCGGAAGAGGAGGCTCCTGAACTTGCATTCCGTTTAAATGAATTACTGTCCTGCGCCAGAGATTACGCAATCATAGGATATAAGGTATGAAACCAGTCGCCTTTGTCATTCCCTGGTTTGGTGAGCATTTAAAAGGTGGTGCAGAACAGCAGGCCTGGCAGGTTGCAAATCGTTTGCTCCAACATGGGGTTAAGGTTGAGGTTCTTACTACTTGTTGTTCATCTTTTCTTGAAGATTGGTCCATCAATCATCTGCCATCAGGTGTTGAGAACTTGAACGGACTTCTGGTTCGAAGGTTTAAGGTTGATAAACGTAATGGCAAGCTTTTTAATGATGCTAATGCTCATGCGCTGGCAGTTCCTCCTGAAAATCTCAGGCCTGGAAGTAATCCTTTTACCTTTGGCACTGGTGAGCAGTTTGTTGCAGAGAATATTAACTCCCTGTCTCTTGAACGATATTTGAAACGGAATAAAAAAAAATATCATGCTTTTATTTTTATCCCCTATTTATATGGGATCATTCTTAATGGTCTTCCCCTTGTTGCTGAAAAAGCATGGCTGCAACCATGTCTCCATGATGAAGTTTATGCCTATTTAGCGGAAGTTGAAAATATTATTCGCGGATGTCATGGCATCTTTTACAATTCACCGGGTGAGGAACGCCTGGCGCATGATTTATTTGGTCCTGGTATTCTCCGGAAAGGGAAGGTCGTTGGGGAAGGTGTTGAAATTTCCGAGCTGAATCGAGAAACTCTTCCCAGGCAAGTGGCTGGGCTTCATCTTGACCAGGAGAAATATGTGTTATGCCTTGGACGGCGTGATAACACAAAAAATACCAGCTTACTGGTCAATTCCTATCACCTCTATCGCAAGAGGCATCCAGAGAGTACCTTAAAACTTATTCTCGCCGGTCCCGGTGATGAGAAGTATGGTGCCGCAGTGCAGGGGATATATGATCTTGGGCTAGTTGCAGAACTCGATAAAGAGGCTCTGCTTTCCCAGTGTGTGGCACTGTTTCAACCAAGTAGAAAGGAAAGTTATTCCCGTGTTATTATGGAGGCCTGGCTTTATAACAGGCCTGTGGCTGTCCATGGTGCTTGCCTGGCAACAGCTATGGCCGTTGAGGCTGCAGGCGGCGGATGGCTGGCTGAGAGTCGTGAAGAATGGAGTCGTCTTTTTCATCAACTGGAACAGATGGATGAAGGGCAGTTGCTGGAGTTTGGTGCAAAGGGCAGGGAGTATGCCAGGCAGTATGCTGAATGGGATGCTGTTATAGATCGTTACGAGTCTGTTCTTGGCCTTAGATCCAGTGGAGCAACACAGAAAGACAACATCCAGCCGAATACGTTGCGCACTATTCATCAACTGACTCCGGGATTTGCTTATGGGGATGCCATCAGTAATCAAGCCATCATTCTTCGTGAACTGTTGAGGAGTAAAGGCTATAAATCAGAGATTTTCACTGAACATCTTGATCCCTTGATGGTTCATGAGGCCAAGCTGTTTATGGAAGGAAAAGGGATTCACGACGATGCCGGGCTTATTTATCACCATTCCATTGGTGCCGGCCTTACTGATTTTGTCATAAAGCACCCTGGTCCCAAGAGTCTAATTTACCATAATGTTACCCCACCTGATCTTGTTCGTGATCTTGAGCCGGAACTTGCAGAGATGCTTGAGCAAGGCTTAAGTGATCTAAAACTTCTAGCCCCGCATTTTTCTGTGAGTGCAGGTGCTTCACGCTTTAATAGTTGTGAGCTTGAAGAGAATGGTTTTACAGATCCAGCAGTGCTGCCTATCTGTGTTGCCCCTGAAAAATGGAATATCCAGGCTGATCCCAATATGATGGCAAGGCTGCAGGATGGGAAGGACAATATACTCTTTGTGGGACGAGTTGTGGCCAATAAGTGTCAACATGATTTAATAAAGGCCTTTGCAACGTATCGTACCATGTATGGGAATTGTCGTCTTATTCTGGTGGGTGGTTTTATGGAAGAGGAAAGTTATTACCAGTCCCTGATGGAACTTGTCCGTTCGTATGGGCTTGAGGGCGATGTCCTGTTTGCCGGCAAGGTTCCGGACAGTACCTTACATGCCTGTTATCGCTGTTCGCATCTATTCTGGTCAATGAGTGAACATGAGGGATTTGGCGTACCACTGATTGAGTCCATGTGGTTTGATATTCCGGTATTTGCTTATAAAAGTTCGGCTGTACCTGAGACATTGGCTGAGGGCGGTTTGCTGTTTACTCACAAAGACGATTTTACACAACTGGCTGCTGCAGCAAGACTTCTTCTGCATGATTTGGATCTTAGAAATAAGATTATTTCCGCCCAGCAAAATCGAAGAAAAGATTTCTTACCTGAGGCAATAGAGATGAAGTTGGATGATCTTATCAGAGGAATGAATGGCTAAAAAATGGTGGGAGATCTTTGTCGTGTTTCTGGCTTTGCTGATTCTGGCCATTGTTTCCACGTATCCTCTGATTCTTCATTTTGATACCGGAATTCCCTATGCCCCATTTGGTGGTGCAAAGGTGTGGAACAAGTCTGGGGACCAGATTCAATTGATGTACTGGTTTTGGCTGGTCAAAGAAAATTTTTTAGGCCATGTTCCCTTTGACTCAAATCCTTTTGAGTTCAATATGGCTGTTCCGTATGAAACCTCCGGCCTGAATACCATCCCACTTGCTTTTTTGTATATGCTGTTTAGTCCTTTGGGCGATATCGCAGCATACAACAGTACCATCATCTGTTCATACCTGTTTGCCGGCGTATTTATGTATTTATTGGTACGTTTATATAGTGGCAGTCGTACTGGCGCCATGCTTGCGGCTATCATTTTCACCTTTGCTCCCTCCCGCATAAGAGGATTTACAGCGGGCCACGGGTATGGTTTTTTGTATTTTTGTTATCCTTTTATTCTCTATTTTTTGGAAAAGGGTATTCGTTCTGAAAAGATTCGCTACGGTTTCGTTTCCTCCATTGGCCTCATTGGCCTTTCCATGTTGGAACCCCATCTTATTTATTATTTCTGTGTGTTTTTAGGGTTGTATATTCCAGTTCGGATTATTTCTCTGTTGGCAGGATGCAAGGATGAGCATGTACCTGTCCATCATGAGAGCCCGGCTCCTCTGGTGTCCTTAGCCTTGATCTGGGGTGCGGGAGCTGCTGTTTCAATATATTCGCAATGTTTCTTTTCCGTAAAAGACCAAACACCATTTTTTACACCGATTTTCTGGTGGATTATTGCGCTATACCCCTTGGCCTTTGTTAGTATTTCATTGTGTCTCAGCGCTCTGTACCAACGCGTAAGCTGTTTGCATTTTCAGGAGAGTCTGTGGCTTGAGGCAAAATCACTCATGCCGCTCTATCTCTTCCTTGCCCTATGGGTTGTGCTTCTTGAATCCTGGTTTCCGATACATACTGATCGTATCGTTATCTCGTCGGTTGCAGTGGTGATTGTTTTAAAAATATGGTTTTTCCGTATGCATATTTATTCACTGCTCCACAACCTGCTCAAAGGAGTTTTTGCACAATGGAAGGCTGTTTTACCCATATTGCCACTTGTATTGTCAATGGCTGGAATTGTGAACTGGATGGCCTCCTCAAAAGTTGAGCAGGTTGCCGCAACCATTGTCGGTGGCGGTAGGACCCTTGGTGATGTTGGGTTATTTTCAGCCCGCTTGGCAGACCTTTTTTCCTCCATCAGTAATGTGTATATAGGTGTTGTCCCTGCTGTATTATGTGGTGGTTTTCTGGTCTGGTTACTGCTGCATGCCTTGTTTGCCAAGAACGATGAGAGGTTTACTGAAGAGGCCGACCTATTGGCTCTTTTTTATATGACCATAGCTTTTTGCTGTCTGATTCTGGCATTGGGCCTGGCTTTTGGCAATGTGTCTCTCTATGCACTGTTCTTTCATTATTTTCCGTTCTTTCATTATCCGCGGGTTTCCGATCGTATCATAACCCTTGCTCTCTTTGGTTTGGCAATTGTCTCCGGGTATGTTGTGAAAAGTATTCTGCAGCGTTGTCAGGGGAAAGCCAGTTTTACGGCTGTGGCGCTGCTGTTTTTTGCAGCCATGGGACTGCAGCTTAAAGATTATAATATCTTCAAGCCCATGGGAATAAACATCCTTGATAAAGGGCAGGATATTTATACATATGTGAAGAAAAATATCGGAGATGGCCTGTTGCTGGAAATTCCACTCTGGCCCGGAGATTCACACCAGTCATCCCTGTATCAGCATTATATTATGCTGGATCGTATACCAAGGATAAATGGTAACAGTCCCATGGTATTGAAAAAGTATATCGATGACGTCTTTACACCGTTGGCCAGTATCAATCAGGGGAGGCTGGACAGGAGGCAGTTTGAGTTGTTACATGATCTCGGAGTGAATTATTTGACGGTACATGATAATAGAGATGTTTTTCCGAAAAAAGTAAGTCCATTTGTACCATTGACCACAGTCAGACGTTTGGCGAACTCTCCTTATCTTGAGTTGTTGGATATTGACAACAACATGTATTTTAAAACGTATAATAAAAAAAATGTGCGGCTGTCCCTGTTCCGTGTGAAAAGCAAGGAGAGTGTTCTGGGGAGTGGTGAGCAGGCATGGTATGATATGCCCTGTTTTTATGATGTGAATTGGCGATTGCATCGGCAGACAGGTGGGGTCGCGACTGATAGCAGTATCGGGAAGAATGTTTTTCAAGCCAAAGAAGGGAAAGATAAAGCCGGTTTTTTGGTGTACGGCCCATATGATATATATCCTCCGGGAGAGTATCTCAGTACTTTTTTGCTCTCAGCAGAGGGAGAAATAGATGCCAAACTTGCTAGACTAGAGGTGAGTGTTGCCCAATCGAATGGGGAAGTAACTGTGCTGGCTCAACAGTTCATTGTAGGAATTGGCCGTAACAGTGGCTATATACCTGTTGTCCTGCCGTTTTCCATAAAAGAAGAAACAAAACTTGAGTTTCGTGTTTTCTTTTATGGCAAAGGGATGGTACGTGTGGAAAAAATCAAGGTGAATAAGCTTGGTAAATCCAAAGCACTGTATATGATTGAAGCCGAAAAGATGGTGGGGAATACCGGTGCGGTGGCCAGTGTCCAGGACGCTTCTGGTGGCACCCTGGTACAGGCTGTACCTCACAGGAATAAAAAAGGGATAATGGTTTACGGCCCTAACAGGAGCTACGGAGAAGGATTTTACACAGCACGATTTTTTCTTAGAACCATTGGGAAGACTGATCACAAAAATATGGATAGCGTGGTCGCAGAATTGTCAGTAACAGATGGCCAGTCCATAACACAATATGCGATTCAAAATGTCAATGTTTCTCAACTGAACAATATATCGTTTTCTGCCATAGATGTGGAGTTTGAGCTGCCTCGTTCTGATGATCTCAGCTTTAAGGTATACTTTACGGGCAGGGCAGGTCTGCAATTGGATAAGATTGAGATACTGCCACAATGAAACAGAGAATCAGCTGGGTTGATTACGCCAAAGGGATTGCCATTATACTGGTTGTCTATGCTCACCTGCTGAGTAGTGGTCTTCATGCCGGGCTTGCTATTCCTGAGAATTTTTTTCTTCTCTCTGATAGTACTGTCTACAGTTTTCATATGCCTCTTTTCTTTTTTTTAGCCGGCCTGTTTGCACGCCAAAGTTTATTGAAAAGAGGGTCATGGAAGTTTTTTGTAAGTAAGTTCAGATTTATTGCCTATCCCTATTTGCTATGGTCGTTTCTCCAGGGAACGGTTGAGTTGATGTTTTCAAAACAGTCCCACAGGGGGATCACTGTCGCCGATCTTTTCACAATCCCATATTTACCTTTGGCGCAGTTCTGGTTTTTGTACGCTATTTTTTTGATGTATGCAGTGTATGCTTTTTTGAGTTATCTTGGGAAGTTTGCACCTGTAATCCTGCTTGTTTTGGCCTGGATTCTTTTTTTCAATCCCATCTCCAGCGAAGTAATGGCATTACATGGATTTTCAACAGGTTTTCTGTTTTTCATTCTTGGCCTGTTGATTAAGGAATACTTTGCTTATGTGGAGAGATCTTCTATTCCATTTTCAATCACCCTGGTTTTATTTTGTCTTCTGATGGGCTCAACATACACTGCTTTTGAATATCTTATCGAGCCCACGCGATTAACAGATGGCTCCCATCCATTTTATTTTCTTTTTCTTGCATGTGTCGGGATTCTTTTTTGCATAGGACTGGCACAATATCTTGCAAAGAAAAAGTGTTGTACAGTTATTAAAACATTCGGTATTTACTCTATTCAGATTTATCTTGTTCATATGCTGGCAGGGGTAGCCGTCAGAATTGCTCTTTTGAATTTCCTTTCCATTGAAAATCCGGTATTACATATGATTGCAGGTGTCAGTGCTGGTCTGTTTGTGCCCATTGCACTTTATAAAATCACCATGAAGGCACATTTTCCGTATCTATTTGAATTAAAAAAGATATCTTAGAAGAGTTAGTAAATATTCGGCTTGCACCTGAAAACAGCCCAAATCACTGAATTGTAAATGTTTGGATAGTGCCTCAGGTTCGTTCAATCCGGCGTGTGAACTATATTGACTCATATGTGAACACGCTGGATTGGACGAAGATGAGGTGCTAGCCGAATATTTACAAGAGTTAAAGAGAATAATTACGAGATGATATTTGTAGATTCCCACGTTCATATTTATGATTGCTTTGATGTTGATCTCCTTCTGGATGCAGCGTTGAATAATTTTCAAAAAGCAGCAAAGCAGTATAATAGTACCGGGTACCCATCTACCTATGTACTTCTCCTGACTGAAGGAAAAAATGAACATTGGTTCAAACGATCGCTTGCAACGCTGGAATCAACGAATCAGGGAAACGGCAATATTTCTAAAAACTGGCGAGTTGTGAAGAAAGAGGCGTCCGATTCCTTGATGGTCTTCCGAAATGATTCGCTGGAGACTGCTATTTATCTTGTTGCCGGTCGTCAGGTGGTTACAAAAGAACGGATTGAAGTTCTTGCTCTGTATACTCAACAGGTTATCAGAGATGGTCGGTCGCTTGCTGAGACAGTGGATATCATAATGAAGGCCAATGCAATAGTGGTATTGCCCTGGGGAGTCGGGAAATGGTTTGGGGCACGAGGAAAAATAATACAGAGTCTGCTTTCTGCCCAGAGCCGTGTGAAGGTATATCTGGGTGATAATGGCGGACGCCCTGGTCTCTGGCCAAGGCCAACATTGTTTCGTCTGGTTGAAAAGAAAGGTGTCGCTGTGCTGCCGGGTACTGATGCACTTCCTCTTAAAAGTGAAACTTGTCGTGCAGGGAGTTTTGGGTTTTATCTTGATGATTCCTTATCTCAAGAGGAAGATCCAATCAAGCATTTGAAAAATGTTTTGTTATCTCAAAGCACACCAATGAGTCCTTTTGGTCATTTACAGAAAAACAGTCTGTTTTTGTTCAATCAACTTCGTCTTCGTCTTTCTTCCTGAGTCATCTGGAATCAATCTATGGCAATACGTGATCTCAAAAAACTCAGCTCAAAAGTATATGATATCCTTGTTGTGGGAGGTGGTGCCCATGGGGCAACAGTAGCCTGTCATGCAGCAAAGGCTGGATATACGACTGCAATTGTAGAAAAGAATGACTTTTGCGGGGCAACATCAGCAAATAGTTTAAAGATCCTTCATGGTGGACTTCGGTATCTGCAGCATTTTAATATCCAGAGAATGCGGCATTCCATTACTGCCAGAAGAGAAATGATGCAGTTGGCTCCGCATCTTGTACAGCCTTTAGCTTGTTTGATGCCGCTTTATGGAAAGGGCTTGCGCGGGAAAAGAGTTATGCAGACTGCGCTTTTCTTAAACGACTGTATTGGATGGGATAGAAATCAAGGCTTGTCTGCTGCTATTTGTCTGCCTGGAGGACATATCCTTTCAAAAAATAAATGTCTGGAAACGGTAGCGGATCTTGAAAATAATGATTTGCATGGTGCTGCTGTCTGGTATGATGCCTTAGCTATTGATACGGAACGCTTGATTATCGAGTATATTCTGGAAAGTCTCAGATATGGTGCAAAGGCAGTAAATTACACTGAAGCAACTGCTCTTGAAAAAGGAGATGGTGATCTCTATCATGTGACAATTCGAGATCTGTTCAGTAAAGAACACTATCAGCTTAAAACGAAGTGTATTGTAAACGCAGCAGGCCCCTGGTTCGAACAGGTGGTCCAAGGTGTTGAAACGAAGACCATAAATCAGAAGTGGGCTCTTGCTTTAAATATTGTCTCAAAAAAGAAAATTTTTGACGACCATGCTGTGGCCCTTGAAGGTGTGAGCAAATATGCGGACAAGGATGCAATCGTAAAGCGGGATAAACGACTTTATTTCTTTGTTCCATGGCGTGACCACACTATGATTGGGACTGAATATGTTGAAAGCAATGTAAGTCCAGATAATTTGCAGGTAAAACGTGAAATGATTCAGGACATGGTGGATGAAGTGAACTCCATTTATCCGTCTGCTGCTCTGGAATATAAAGATATTTCTTTTTATCATGCTGGTTTGTTGCCTATGCGCGATGAATCAGAGGAAGGTACTATTCAGCTTGAGAAAAATTCATCTTTTTTTGACCATTCAGCGCAAAATTTCAGTAGGGTAATTTCAATTAAGGGCGTGAAATATACTACTGCTCCGTATATTGCCCATGAAGTTGTACGCTTGTTAAGCAGGAAATTGCAGCCTCAGCAGAGCTTAAAAAAAGTGGCTGCTGTTGTGAAACCTCCCGCTCCTTTGAATTCTGGTCATAAAGATCTGCTCCCTTTACTCGAAAACAGGTATGGTACAAGATCGTCACACATTCTTTCCTATATTCAGGTTGAAGAGGGTGATGCCATCTGGATTGACAAAGCATCCGGATTATTGAAGGCAGAATTGAAATATTTGATAAATGAAGAAATGGCCTGTAAGCTTTCAGATGTAATTTTACGCCGCACAGGTTTCGGGACAGCGGGATGTCCTGACCGCAATATGCTGGCAAAGGTCGCTGAATACATGGGGGAAAGTTTTGACTGGGATAAAACCCGGAGAGACCAGGAGATTGCAGCTGTAATGCATCGTTATCACCCATTAGATTTATAGGAAAAGAGTACCGTGTCAACTCACTTAACAGAAACCGCTGATATTGAAACCGCTTCAGATGATTATGCCTCACGTTTTTCAGGGCCAGTTGGTGAATATTTTCTTGACGTTCAGGCGCAATTAACACTGGAACTTTTGCAGGATATGCCTGGAGCTTCTGTGTTGGATGTCGGGGGCGGACATGGGCAACTGACCACACCACTTGCGCAGAATGGCTATGATGTGACAGTGACCGGGAGTGCAGATATTTGCCGTGCACGACTGGATAAATATTGTCAGAAAGGAAGTTTTTCGTATCTGACATGTGATTGTTTAAACCTTCCCTTTGAGGATAATCACTTTGATGTTGTGATGGCTTTTCGCCTGTTGCCACATGCGGATCAGTGGCAGAGGCTGATTAAGGAGATGTGTCGTGTGGCAGGAAAGACCGTGATATTTGATTATCCGGATAAGAGAAGTGCAAATATTTTATATGATATTCTATTTGATCTGAAGAAAAATCTGGAAGGCAATACCCGGACATATACACTTTTTTCGAGAAAAGAGATTAGCCATGAACTCCTGTCAAATCAATTTGCTGCTCCAAGGCTGAAGCCCGAATTTTTTATGCCCATGGTAATTCACAGGAAATTAAAGACTCCTGCAATTTCCAGGTCAATGGAAACTTTTTTTCGAATGACAGGGCTGATCAGCTTATTTGGGTCTCCTGTTATTGTACGCAGCGACCTCAAAGCATTTTAACCGTTTACGATTTGACACTGTCTTGAATATTCTTATCCTGGCCCCCCAACCCTTTTACCAGGAAAGGGGAACTCCCATAGCCGTAAAGCTTCTGGCCCAGACCCTGGTCACGCAGGGGCACGATGTCCACCTGCTGGTCTTTGCTGAAGGTGAACAGATCAGTCTGTCCGGTGTCACTATTCACAGACACGTTACGCTTCCTGGAATTTCAGGTATTAAACCCGGCTTATCCCTGAAAAAGCTTTTGTGTGATTTCTTTTTGTTTATGAAATGCATTCAACTTGTGAGGAAACAGAATTTTCAACTCATCCATGCTGTGGAAGAATCTGTTTTTATGGCGCGAGTCATACAAACGGTTTACAAAATTCCGTATGTGTATGATATGGACTCCTGCATGTCTGTGCAACTCATGGATAAGTTTCCATCTCTAGGGGCTGTTCGTCGCCTTATGGAGTGGATGGAAAAAGTGGCAATTACTGGAAGTCATGGAGTATTACCTGTATGTGAAGCGCTCGAAAACATAGTTAAAAAATATGCTCCTGATAAACTTGTTGTCAGGCTTGAAGATATCAGTCTTCTTGAAAGTGGAACTGAGGGTGAAGAAGATCTTCGGGCAGAGCTTGGAATTGACGGGATTATTCTAATGTATGTTGGAAATCTTGTACAGTATCAGGGGATTGCTTTGCTTCTCGAGGCCTTTAAACAAGCTGTGAGCAGGAAAAACAATATATATCTTGTCTTGATCGGCGGCAATAAAAAAGATATTCAGTTCTATACTGATCAAAGCGGGCAACTTGGAATTTCCGAAAAAGTTTTTTTCTGTGGTGGGCGTCCTGTAAATCAGCTTGGCTATTATCTGAAACAAGCGGATATCCTCGTATCTCCCAGAATTCAGGGTAACAATACTCCCATGAAGATTTATTCGTACCTTGATTCCGGCCGGGTGGTTTTGGCAACAAATCTACCAACCCATACTCAGGTGATGGATGAGGAAATCGCCTGTCTTGTTGAACCTGATCCTGCGGGGATGGCAAAGGGCATGGTTATTCTTGCAGAAGATACGAGCTTGCGTGAAACTCTTGCACGAAATGCTCAGCAACGAGTGCAGGAGGAGTATTCGTTTCCTGCCTTTAAAAGGAAACTTACATTTTTTTATGACAAATTACAGCAGGAACTCAGTTCACGTCTGTAAAATTTGAAGGATATTCTTTATACAATGTGTGGAATTTGCGGTTTTAACTGGAAAGATGAAGAATTGATAAAACGTATGAACGACCAGATCGTTCATCGTGGACCTGATCAGGATGGCATCTATTGTGGTGATGGGGTTTCGCTCGGGCACAGGCGACTGAGCATTATCGACCTGAGTGAGCATGGTCGTCAGCCCATGTATAATGAAGACAGGAATGTCTGCCTTGTTTTTAACGGAGAGATCTATAATTTTCAGGAATTGCGGGAAATCCTTCTCCAGAAAGGTCATACTTTCAGCTCCAATTCCGATTCTGAAGTCATTATCCATGCCTATGAAGAGTATGGAACAGGTGTTCTTGATAAGCTTCGCGGGATGTTTGCCTTTGCCTTGTATGATTTGAAGGAGAAAACCCTGCTCCTGGCGCGGGATCGCATAGGAATTAAACCACTGTATTACTATCATAAAAAGGGAAATGGAAAACTGGTTTTTGCCTCTGAAATAAAGGCAATCATTGAAGATAAATCCATTGAGCGCAAGCTGTCTCACCAGGCACTTTACGATTATATCGGATTTGAGTTTGTTCCGGCACCAGCCACCATGTTTCAGGATATTTACAAGCTACCAGCCGGACATTATCTGATTTGCCGCAATGGTGAAATAACAATCAAGCAGTATTGGGATCTTGACTTTACATCAAAAGAGCCTGTTCTTTCCTATGATGAGAGTGTCGAAAAACTGCGTGAACTGCTCGATCATGCGGTTGAAAGCCATCTTGTAAGTGATGTGCCTCTTGGGGTTTTTCTCTCGGGAGGGCTTGATTCCAGTACTATTGTTGCCATGATGCGTCGTCATATTTCAGGACCTCTCAAAACTTTTACCATAGGGTACGAGGATAAAAGTTTCAGCGAACTTGATTACGCTGCACAAGTTGCAGAATATTTTGATACCGATCATCAGGTGTTGATGCTTGATGATATCAAACCTGAGTATGTTGAAAAAACACTCTATCATCTCGATGAACCGATGACGGATCTTTCCACTGTTCCGCTTTATCTGCTTTGTAAGCAGGCAAGGGAACATGTGACTGTCTGTCTGAGTGGTGAGGGAGCGGATGAGAGTTTTGCCGGATATGACCGATTTAAGGCAAGTAAAATGAATTTGCTGTTCAGGATTATGCCAGGCACTGTTCGTAAACAGATCATTGGCAGAATGGTTGCCATGCTCCCTGACCAGTCGCAGAAAAAGGGCGCTATCAATATGCTGAAACGTTTTGTTGAAGGTGCTAATCTACCACCTGAGGGACACCATCTGCGCTGGCAGTATTTTGCAAATGAAAACCAGAACAGCCATCTTTTCAATGACCAGTTTAAAGCTCAGGCTCTGTTTGATCCATTCAGAACTGTGCGTGAATATTCCAAACGTTGCAATGCCAGTGACAGAATTAACAAGGAAATTTATCTGGATATGCGTTATATGATGACCGACAGTGTGCTCATGAAAGTTGACAAAATGAGTATGGCCAGTTCCCTTGAAGTGAGAGTACCCTTGCTTGACCATGTTCTGGTTGAGTTTCTGGCGTCTCTTCCGGGGGATTGGAAACTGAAAGGCTTAAAAACAAAGTATATTTTCCGTTCTGCACTGAATGGTTTACTGCCTGACAATATTGTGAATCGCGGCAAGCAAGGCTACAGTTTGCCTGTGAAGCATCTTCTTCGCGGAGACATGAAGGAGTATATGGTGACACTTTTGAATGAGTCACCAATAATCCGGGAGAATATGCATCTTGGCTTTGTGAATCGCTTGATAAAAGAGCACTCGGATATGGTTCATAATCATAATCATGTACTCTGGGCACTGATTAATATAGCAATCTGGCATAACAGATTCTTCAAATAGTATGAAAAGCAAGGAGAAAAAATGAAAGTTCTAGTTACAGGGGGAACCGGATTTACCGGTAAGGCTCTGGTAAGGAGGCTTTTGGATGATGGGCATGAAGTTGTTGCGCTTGATTATCAGGAAGGTTTGAAAACCGAAGAACTTCGGCAATGGGGCGCAAAGGTGGTGATTGGCACTGTCACTGATGCAGAAGTTGTTGAAGAATGTATGCAGGGTGTAGATGTTGTTCAGCATCTGGCAGCAGCTTTTCGGGAGATGGATGTTCCCAATTCATACTATGAGGAAGTGAATGTTGGTGGAACCCGTATCGTTCTTGAGTCAGCCTTCAGGAATAAGGTAAAGAAGTTTATCTACTGCAGTACCTGCGGTGTACATGGTAATGTGGAAAATCCACCGGCACCGGAAACAGCCCCCATTAATGCGGCGGATTATTATCAGCAGACCAAGTATGAGGCTGAACCTGTTGTCCTTGACTATGTAAAGAAGGGCATGAAGGCTACAATCATTCGTCCTGCTGCTATTTATGGACCAGGTGATCCGGAACGGTTTTTTATGATTTTTAAACGGGTGAACAATGGAACTTTTCCTATGTTTGGCAGTGGCAAGACTTTGTATCATCCCCTGTATATTGACAGCCTGATTGATGCTCACATTCTTGCCATGGATGAAAATAAAGGAAATGGTGAGGCTTATCTGATCGCCGATGAAGAATATGTGGAGATTGAAGACCTGGTGCGTCGAACTGCAAAAGCCCTGGGTGTTGAAATTAAAATCCCTCATTTTCCTGTCTGGCCACTGATCATCGCCGGCCATTTTTTTGAAAAGGTTTGTAAGCCATTTAAAATCAAGCCTCCCATTTTTCCGCGTCGTGTTGACTGGTTTCGTCAAAACAGGGCTTTTGATATCAGCAAAGCCAAAAGAGACCTTGGTTATAATCCCCAGATAGGGCTCGACGAAGGACTGAAAAGAACAGGTGAATGGTATAAAAAGGAAGGGTACCTGTAAAAAATGGATGATGGCGTTAAAAAAACACAACAGGCGATTACCGGAAAGGGTTCTGCACTGAATAAATATCAGGATGTCATTGTTGGCAGCCGCTCTCTGTTGTTTCTTGTGTATTATGAGTGTTGTGTCTGGTTGGGGATAGTCCCTGGAGCACTTGGAATGTTTTTACGTCAGATATTCTGGCCACGTCTTTTTGGCTCATGCGGCAGGAAAGTGGCTTTTGCAAGTGGCGTTGTTTTCAGGCATCCTAAACGGATCCATCTTGGCGATGCTGTGGTGATCAGTGAGGGCTGTATTCTTGATGCACGAAATCAGGATACAGAGAAGGCGATTGTCCTTGGCAATGATGTCATCCTCTCAAATAATGTAGTCCTGTCATGTAAAAAAGGGTCTATTCTCATTGGAAATTCCACTGGAGTGAATAGTGGAACTGTTATTCAATCAACGAACAACTGTCATGTCACCATCGGTGCTGATGTGATTATCGGTCAGATGAGTTTTGTGATTGGAGGAGGGAGCTATAATATTGATCGCCTTGATATTCCCATTCGCATGCAGGGCATCAAGGATGATGGTGGCGTTAAAATAGAAGATGATGTGTGGTTGGGAGGCAATGTGACAGTGCTCGGTGGTGTGATAGTTGGGAGTGGTTCAGTTGTCGCAGCCTCAGCTGTTGTAACAAAAACCATTGCTCCCTACTCGATTTGTAAAGGGATTCCGGCAAAAGTAACTGGAAATCGGAAGGAAGAGGCCTGAAATGCGTATAGCGATAATGATGCGATCCGCTGATGAGGCGGGTGGAATCGGAGTATATGCCAGAAATATCGTGGAAGAGCTGTTAAAGCTTGACCATGAAAATGAGTATATTCTTTTCTATAAGAGCGAGAAACACATTGGCCGCTATTCAGAATTTTCTAATTGCCGGGAAGTTTTGCTGCCTGGCGGCAATAAGGCCATCTGGGACCAGTTCACAATACCAAGGGCTGCCAGGAAAGCAAAAGCCGACCTGATTTTTAATCCAAAATTCACAGTACCTCTCTTCACGAGTTGTAAGACCGTCATGGTGGTTCATGGTGCCGACTGGTTTGTTCCACCCTATGACGAAGTGTACACCACCATAGATAACTTTTATATTAAGAGGGTTATGCCCCTCTATTTTCGGAAGGCTGATTATATCAGTTCCGTGTCAGACTATTCCACTGATGGTTTTGTGAACGCCTTTCCCTGGTGCAAAGATAAAATTAAAACGATTTATTTTGGGCCAAACAAGATTTTTAAGCGTATTGCTGACAGGCATATTCTAGAAACAGTACGTACAAAATATAATTTACCGGAAAATTTTATCCTCACTGTTATCCGCTACGACCCGGGAGCCATGAATACCCGTAAAAATTTCAAGGGAATGGCAGAGGCTTATTCACTGTATAAAAAAATGGGCGGCAAAGAGAAATTTGTGGTGGTCGGGCGTGATTGTGATCGCTATGCAGAAGAACATGACCTGAAGGCCTTGGGAATTGAAGAAGATGTTATCTTCACAGGCCTTGTTCCCCAGGCTGATCTTCCCGCTTTTTACAGCCTTGCAAAGTTGTATCTCTATACAACAATTATTGAGGCTTTTCCCATCCCAACCACAGAAGCTATGATCTGTGGCTGTCCCATTGTCACTTCAAATGGTACAGGTCTTGAGGAACTTACCCATGGTGTCTCTCTTGCCGTTGATCCACTCGATAGTCAAGCAATTGCGAATGCAGTAAATACAGTGTTGAGCGATGAGAATTTGCAACAGGAAATGCGTGAGAAAGGCTTTGAGAGGTCAAAGATTTTCAGTTGGGAGAAATGTGCAGTGGAAACCCTTGAAATATTTCAAAAACTGATTGAAGAGAAGTAAATATTCGGCTAGCACCTCATCTTCGTCCAATCCAGCGTGTTCACATATGAGTCAATATAGTTCACACGCCGGATTGAACGAACCTGAGGC
This sequence comes from Thermodesulfobacteriota bacterium, assembly GCA_034722915.1. GTDB lineage: Bacteria > Desulfobacterota > Desulfobulbia > Desulfobulbales > Desulfocapsaceae > Desulfocapsa. The sequence goes on from JAYEOK010000064.1 coordinate 35,846, forward strand.
ACTATCCAAACATTTACAATTTAGTGGTTTGGGCTGTTTTCAGGTGCAAGTCGAATATTTACGAAGAGAACTGAATAATGGATCTTCCCTTTGTCGCAATTGTTATTCTCACTTGTAATCAAAAACAAGTCACTCTCGATTGCTTGAATAGTTTTACTGAATGTCCATACCCAAATAAGCAGATACTTCTTGTTGATAATGGGTCGGACGATGGCATAATGGATGTCGTAAATCAACAGTTTCCAGATGTTATTGTCTTGCGCAATGAGGAAAATCTTGGTGCAGCAGGTGGGCGTAATATTGGAATAGAATATGCCCGGCAAAACCTTGATTTTACCTATATCATGTTCATGGATAATGATATTGTGGTTCAGCCGGATTTTTTGAGTAAACTGGTTAATGGTCTTGAATCGTGTAAAGATCCATCGGTTGAAATTGCTTCGCCACTTTTGTATCAGATGGGATCGGAAAAGATGATAGATAGTGCCGGTGGTGCAGTAGTTAATTATTATACTGCCTCCACCCAGACAAGGGGACATGATGAGCTTGACAGGGGGCAATATGATGACAATGTATTTCCCGGGGCAGTGCCTTCCACCGCCTGTGTATTGTTAACACGAAGCGCTATGAAAGTGGCAGGAAAATTTGATATCTCTTTTGATCCCTATGGCTATGAAGATCTTGATATGGTTCTTCGGGCAAATCCTGAGCGTAAGCCCTTTCTTTTTGTACCCGAAGCTGTTGTGTATCATTTAGGCTCCAAAACAGGGTTTTCCGGCTACACTGCCGAATATACCCGTATGAAAGGCCAAAACATGAAGCGTTTTTTTAAACGACATGCCACGCCCTTTCAATGGTTTTGTTTTCACCTTCTTCTGCCTGTTTTGAGTGTGAAGACGATTGTCAGGGAGTTGAGACGGGGGAATGTGAAGGCTATCATCAGCCTGGTAAAAGGTTTCTTAGGTAAAAGTAAGTAGCTTTGTAACTTTTCAATTGTAGTTTCTATGGCTATCCGGTCCGTCATCCATAAAAATAAGGAAAATTTTTTTTCATTTGGTGCAACAGTCAGCAGGGCTTTAAGTCGTTTCCTTCTCGTTTTTCTGGCTAGTTTGTTGTTATCAAAATATGAATTTGGTATCTTTAATATTTTCATATCCATTTACTTTTTTGCCCGCCTTTTTTCTGAAAATTCCCTTAATCTTCCTTTTATCAAGTTTGCTGCTGACGGTGAGAATGATCCGGCATTGGTTAACTTTCAGATTATCCTCCTCAAGATTATTTATGTCCTTGTTGTCTCTTTTGGACTCCTCATTTTTTCTGATTTCATTGTAGCATATTCAGGACTTGAAAGACAGCGCTTGTTGTATCTCCTGCCATTCATGCTCTTTGCTCTGACATCTTATATGTTTGTGGGGCAAGTTCTTATTTCCCAGTTACGCATGAGACAATTATTTATTTATGAGTTGCTGAATGGGCTTGTTTTTGTTTTGTTTTTGGGAATTGCCTATTTGCTGGCCATTAGCTTTTCCACAGAAAAATTACTGGTTGTTTTTTCTGCAGCAATGGGCTGTTCCGCTCTGATAGGGTGCTTTGTGTTCCGCAGATTTATTCATGTCGTGTGCAAGGTCAGTAAAGAATTGCTGTGGAAAATAATTCACTATTCAAAATTTACTGTTTTGAGCGGTATCAGTTCCCTGGTTATTTTAAAAGCTGATGTTCTTATGCTTGGATATTTTCGAACGCCTCAGGAAGTAGGTGTGTATGGTATGGCTTTATTTGTGAATGAGGCTGTAAATGTGGTTTTTGATTCAGTTCTGCGTGTTTGTCTGCCAAAGGCATCTGCTCTATCCGGGAACACTGATAACCAGGGAATAAGAATCCTTTTTCGTCAGTCAGTGAGAAATATTTATATTGGCATTGTTCCCATCGTTGCAGTAATTGCTATTGCTGCGCCCACTGCTATCAATATGATTTATAAGGGAAAGTATGATGATTCCATCTTTCTGATTTATCTCTTTCTGGCATCATCTCTTGTCAAACCTGTTGGCTATGTTGCCGGGGTGATACTTGGGGCAACAGGCAACATTAAACTGGATAATCGCAATTGTTGGATATCAGCCATGTTGAATGTGGGCTGTAATGTGATGCTTATCCCAAAATTTGGTGTAATGGGGGCAGCGATCGCTTCAACTCTGAGCTTTACCAGTTTAACAGTTTTACATTATGTCTCTATGCGAAAAACTGTATTTAGTGAACAGAAGTTATTGGGAAAATAATAGTGAATAACACAAGCTTCATTTGACAAAAAGAGGTTCCCGCAGTATTAAACTTATTATATTTTATGTTAAGTATCTCAACAGTCTAAAATTCTCAGCGGCACTGATAACGTAAATTCATAAGCTGCTGGAATTATATTTTTAGCGTATACACATTAATTTATTATTAGAGGAGAACAATTTTGGCTTATATGCAGGTTATCCAAAAACGTCGTAAGGTTTTAGCTGGTTTTTTTGTCTCAGTTGTAATGATATTTTCCACGGCCGCGTGTTGTGTTGCTGCTGAATATGTAGCGATCAAAATATATCCTGAACATGTTGGTGTCTTCACAACAGTGAACAAACAACAATTTGTAGCATATGGAGTTACAGAAAATTTTGCCCATGTCAATATCACAAGAAAGGTGGACTGGAAAAGTAGTAACCCAAGTATTGTTACCATTAATGATGTAGGAATGGCAGCTATTGTTGCAGGAAAGACTGCCGGTCAGGTCAAAATTACTTGCTCTTATCCTAAAACCGGCGGTGGCACAGGCGCAGGGGTAAACCTTTTGTTATTAGACAACTAATGTAGAAGGTTTATATTGCGGTTATTGTTTGGTGTTTGAATCAGCCGGTATTGAGTAGGCTTAAAAAAGTTTGTGAAAAGGAGTTTATCTTGAAAAAAAATAAAGTACTGAAAAAATATTTTACAGTGTCCATTGCAGCAGCAATGATGTCTGGTGCTATCGCTAATGGAGTTGTTGCTGCTACTGTGTCAGCTTCAACATCTTTGACAATTGTTCATGCAACTGAGTTTTTGTTTCGCACCACACCATCTACGATTTCATGGCCGACATGGCCGACTGGCCCTGACCATCAAATGCATCCTGACTCAAGTGGAAACATAGTGCTGGAGCCAGAGGGGCAAGGGGTTTATCTTCACCATGTAGATATGTCCCATCATGCACTGTCCTGGCAGACAAATCCTTTTTACACCCCATATCCTAAATTTCCCAACACTCTTAATTCAATGGTTGCTGCAGTATGGTCAACAAATAATGGACAGACTTATAAGGTTGGATCATGGGATTATCTCGCCAGCCATACACATAATAAACATTTAGAAAATGGTATGCCCAGTTGCTGGATGGGAACGATGGTACATTCTCTTTGTGATCGTCAAGCTGGCGAGTGTAATGGGAGAAATAGAAGTAATCTCTATTTTTCTGAATATCCAAGTGGTAGTACCAGTTGTTGGGGAACCGTGGATTGAACTGATTTCAAGCGCGTAATCTGTTTTTCATATATTGGCTTATGCTGAAACAACCTTGTCTTTAATAGACAGGGTTGTTTTGTTTTCTGTACTTTAATTGTTAAGTAACAATACTTTCTCTATGTTTCTTACCAGAAAAATAAATTTCCTATTGTCTTTATTCGGTTTAAGTATTGTGAATAAGTCAGTGCTGTATGGTTGGCAGACAGGTGAGGTAGCCCGACATCAGGATTTGTGTCTGCCCGATGGTGCTGTTCAGTATTTGAATGTGAAAAATAAGCGCCTGCAGGAACTGCGCCTCCGCTATTCGGATTTTCAAGCAAAGGCATCGATACCGATTGTCTGGACGGATGAATATGTACAGGCATTTGACCTGCAGTCTTTTCGTGGCGATAATTGCTATGTCTGGCAAACAAGAGACCGTAACTGTGCAGAAATTAATTATTGTTTGACTGCATATTATGTTCAAACAATTGATAGCCTGGGGCTGCTTGAAAAAAACAGTGAAGACGGATTGTTTGGCGTTCATACCTATACAATCGACTCCAGACGTGTCAGCCGGGATTTACTTGATTCGACCGTTGAGTTGCATTTTCTTGAGAAGCATCTTCAGCTTTCACAAATCAAAGAACTGAAGATACTTGATATTGGTGCAGGCTATGGGCGTTTAGCTTATCGAACAGCCGATGCTTTTTCCAATGTGTCACGATATCTTTGTACAGATGCCGTGCCGGAATCCACATTTTTGTCAGAATATCATGTTAAATTTCGTGGCTTAGAAGATACTGTTACCGTCGTACCCCTTGATGAAATTGAAAAACAGATACAGGAACAGAAAATCGATTTAGCAGTTAATATACACAGTTTTTCAGAGTGCAATCTGGAGGCCATTGAGTGGTGGATGTCTCTTCTCAGTAAGGCAAAAGTTGAAAATCTTTTCATTGTTCCAAATGCTTCGGATCATGGAGGGGAAAGACTGGCCCTTAACAGTGGAGAAGATTTCTCCGGTCTTGTTGAAAAATACGGCTACAAGTTACAGATTAAAGCTCCTAAATATGAAGATCCCATGGTGCAGAAATACGGCGTTTCCCCAACGTATTACTATCTTTATCAGCTGAAATCGTAAAAACATCTTTTTGCTTTTAGTGCCTTACAGAATGTTTTCTTGTTTTTTTTGAACATATTCTGCTAAGGCACTTATCCAGTGAACTGAACTGTTTCCGGTTGAACCGGGTTAGTACCTTACTCCCTAATTCCTGTCATAAAAAACAAGAAAATGGAAAGTATTTTTAATGTTAGTAAATTGCAAATACCACCAAGGTACTTATCCCGGCTTTCCCGTTCATCACCGGGGTTAGATCATATTGTTGCATCCTGTTTATAAGGTACTAAAATTAATCGATGGATAGGTAAAACTCTTCTTCTGCTTTGTTGCTAAAACTATTAAATAATGATGAAAAGATCAAAAAATGAGGTCTCAGTAGTAATTCCTTTATTAAATGAGGAAGAAAATATTCCCATTCTTTATGAGGAGCTGACACAGACGTTTAAGAAAATCGATGTTGAGTATGAGTTGATCTTTGTAGATGACGGGAGTAGTGATTCCAGCCTTAGTATCCTTGAAAATCTTCAACAGAGTGATGATCATCTTTGTATCGTTTCTCTTAGAAAAAACTTTGGCCAAACCGCTGCCATGAGTGCTGGTTTTGATATGGCAAGTGGTGAAATCATTATTGCCATGGATGCTGATCTGCAAAATGACCCGGCCGACATTCCCATGCTTCTTGAAAAGATTGAAGAAGGCGTGGATATGGTTACTGGTTGGAGATTTAATCGTCAAGACCCGTTTCTAAGCAGAAAACTTCCTTCGAAAATTGCAAATAAAATAATTTCCTATGCAACAGGTGTTTACCTTCACGATTATGGCTGTACTCTCAAGGCATTCAGGAACGATGTTATTAAAAATATAAAACTTTACGGCGAGATGCATCGATTTGTCCCGGCTATAGCCAGTGCTATGGGTGTTTCCATTGCAGAAGTAAAAGTTAATCATCGAGCAAGAAGATTTGGAACATCCAAATATGGGATTTCCAGAACTTTGCGGGTGATCCTTGACCTTATCACTGTGAAATTTTTATTAAACTATGCCACAAGACCAATTCATGTGTTTGGTACCATAGGGTTTATTTCCGGCTTTGCAGGTGCATTTCTTGCGATAGTCATGACTATTCAACGTCAGTTCTATGGTATACCACTTTCTGACAGGCCCTTACTGCTTCTGGCAGTTTTGTTGATTTTTGTTGGCGTACAGTTTGTGACCATAGGGCTTGTTGCTGAAATGCTGGCCAGGACCTACCATGAATCGCAGAACAAACCAACCTACTATATCAGAAAGATCATTGGTGGAAAATGATATCTTTTTATCATATTGGTTGCTCTATACTTTTTAGCATTTTGATGTCTGGCACTATTGCATGCGCCAAGGAAGAACCCTTTCAATTTGACGAATTAAGTTTGATTTGGACTGCTGCTTATGATGAAGGTGAACAAGTCTATTTCAGTACCTATAAAAAGAACGACTGGTCCATTCCTGTTCAGGTAAGTGGTGGCGATTCCTTTGTTTTCCACGCAACCGGAACCATAGCCAATGATGGAAGCATTTGGGTGGTCTGGACTCAGGTTGATAAAAAAGGAAAGTTTTTGTATTCGTCTACTTCAAAAAAAGATGACTGGTCAAAACCTGCAAAAATTGTCACAGGAATGAATGATAACAGGGAAGTTGTCATAGCAGTTGATTCCAATGGTGTGCCTTGGATTGCATGGACAGCAGTCGATGATAAATACTCAGATGTTTTTTGGTCTAGATGGACTGGTTCCGGGTGGAGTAATGCCAGAAAAGCTCATGCTGATGATAAAGTTCCGGACGTATATCCTTCCCTTAAGACCAGTGAGAGTGGAGACATTCAATTGTCATGGCAAACGTTTTCCGATGGAAATCCCATCGCAGTTTTTCTACAGTGGGATGGGAATACCTTTGTTGAAAGCAGCCTGAACGATAGACAAAAAAATATGAAAATACATAAAAGACGTACTGAAAGTCTCCCTCATTTGCCGAAATTTATTCAGGAATCATATAAAGCCAACTTTGTTTATAGGGACAATTATGGAACTGGAATTATTTCTGTAAACCATCTGTAGAGAATTAATATGAAGAAAAAACATATGATGACTATTCTTTATAAACAATACCTGCAGCTCTGGCTGGTGACAGGGTTGTTGATTTGTTCTTTTTCTGTACTTGCTGCTGCTGAGCTTGAGGAGGCTGGTAAAATCATAGCTTTTGGGGATAGCTTGACAGAAGGATGTGATGTATATAGAGGCGATTGTGGATGGGAAAGAAGCGGAGATTTGGGGTACGACGTGGAGCTGGAATCCCTGCTTCAAAAGAGTTTCAGGAATTATCTGGTACAAAATTTTGGGGTTGGTGGTGAAACCGCCTATGAGGGGATGGGAAGGGTTGATTCTGTAATCGATGAGTTCTGCAATGAAGGTGCCGAGTATATTCTTATTCTGCAAGGGACAAATGACCTATTTCATGGTGCCAGAGAAGAAGATGTTCAATACTATTTGAGTGTTATTGTAGATAAAAGTAAGGGCCATGGGCTGGCGCCACTCCTGGCTACTATTCCGCCTGATCCTGACCACAAGTATAAGAATATTCCATTTATGAATGAATATATTCGTGCTTTGGCCTCTGAGGAAAATATTCCTCTGGTTGAGTTATATAATGAAATGTATCCCGCCTGGAGCAGTTACACTCCCGGATGTTATGGTGATAATCTGCATCCAAATGCTGCAGGTTTTAAGGTCATGGGGGAAATATGGTTTAAAAGCCTTGCTGATTTGATACGGCCTAGTCCACCACCATTGAACTGGATGCAGCTCCTTCTTAATCAACCTTAAAGGTATCTTTACTGTGTAGCCTGATTGAGACAGCAAAAGCAAATAAGTTGGAACCGTATGGGTATTTAAGATATGTCTTTACCAGTGTGCTAGCAGCCTCGACACTGGAAGAGTATGAAGCTCTACCTCCCTGGAATCTTACACCTGAGCAGATTACAGTCCCTTGAGATTAGGTGTGGTTATTTAAGCGCTTACGTTTTACGTTCAATAACAAAAATCAACCTTGACATGTTATGCATAAAAACTTAAAGTTGTGCATAGTTGGAGGAGGGGAGGTATCTCATGAGAACAACATTAGATTTGCCAGAAGATTTAGTTGCTGAAGCGATGAAAGCTACCGATATCAAAACAAAAACTAAAGTAATTATCACTGCCTTAGAACAACTAATAACGAAAACAAAGATATCTGAAATCAAAAAGTATAAAGGTCAGGTAGATTTGGAGATTGATCTTGATGAACTCAGAGGTCGGAAGTGTCAGTTCTGATAGACTCATCTGTATGGATTGAATATTTCCGAAATGGTAATGGCTTTGCGAAAGTAGATTTCTTGATAGATGAAAATTTAGTGGTTATTAATGATTTAATTCTTGCTGAGTTAGTTCCATTCTTAAAGTTGAAGAATCGTCGTAAACTTATAGGTTTATTGCTAAATGTTAATAAGCTGTCGGTTGATCTCGATTGGGACCAGTTGGTTGATTCTCAATATACTTGCTTGAAGAATGGTCTCAATGGAGTAGGAATACCTGATTTAATTATTGCGCAAAATGCACTGCAATTTAACTGCAAAATTTACTCCCTTGATAAGCATTTTCGGGAGATGTCATCGTTGTTGAAATTTGAGATTTTCTAATAAATTTTTCTTTATGATATTTTCATATTAAGTAATATATGTAGGGTTAGGAGCCTTTCTTTTTACTGCTTGATAATTGCCACCCTTCTTTCAGTCGATAAAGCATTCGCATGCCACCTTTTCATATTGTATCTAACACCGGTAAACGGTAAGGGAGGCCGACACTCATTTCAGTACCCCCTTGAGGGGTATAAGTGCCTTGTTGGTATATCCAACTTGCTAACGTTAAACGAACTTTTCATTTTCTTGTTTTTTTATGACAGCTTTTGAGGGGTAAGGCACTAATTTTTCGCGTTTTAGCAGATTTTGGAACGTTTTTCTCACACAGAGTCTCACACGGAAATATAAAGTGTGCAAAATTTAGTGGGTGCCGGCTAACAAACCAGCAACGCTAAGATCTTCATCTACATCAGGCCAGTGTATACCTTCTCCGTCTCCTAACAATTCCCAATTAGCAAGTTGCTTTTCAGTTGCCTGGGAGAGCCTTGGAAACCAAACCAGAGGAGCTGTGATAGTACGTCCATCAACTAACTCAACAACTATGGCAGCATCTGTGCATTTAACATTGTGAGCTTGTGGGTGTAATTCAACTGCTAAAGTACGCATTCCATGCCTCCATAAGGTGTTCTTTGTTGTCTTTTACTAACATTTCAAGCTTCCCAAGTTCTTTAGATGAAAATCTTGTTGAGCTGGCTAGTGAAATACGCTTTAACCAGAATTTTGCTAACATTTTATCCCGTTGAATATGAATATGAGCTGGTTCATTATTCTCATTACTGTAAAAGAAAAAACGATACGGCCCGATTCTCAAAACCGTTGGCATTTACAATCCTATTTTTTATAAGTCAGTGAAGAAAATTTTCCTTTTAAAAAGTATGTCAGGATTCAGATCTATCAACCCAATATTTGGGATGACGATGTGAATGAGCAACTGCTATTATGCGAATATGATTTTTTTGAGTTTGATAAATGAGTCCGTAGGGAAACCGATTCGTAAAGCACCTTCTAGTCCTGTGCGATAAATTACTCCATGCTTCTGAAAACTGAAGGATTCTTTCTATAGCAGCTTCCACTTCATTGAGGAATTCACTGCCTAAGGAACGTACATTAAATAACCTGAACATCTTTCTTGCCCTTTGTTCCGCCAGCAATACTTTAAAAACCGTTACATACAGGGAGTATGCAAAGCTTTTTAAAGTGTCGCTGACGAAAAAATTGCG
>JAYEOK010000065.1:0-17439 GCA_034722915.1 Thermodesulfobacteriota bacterium
ATAACCTGAACATATTTCGCCGCAATTTTTTCGTCAGCGACACTTTAAAAAGCTTTGCATACTCCCTGTATGTAACGGTTTTTAAAGTATTGCTGGCGGAACAAAGGGCAAGAAAGATGTTCAGGTTTTTTAATGTACGTTCCTAAGGCACTTGTCCCGTTTAATTGTGGCGAATCTTTTATTAATTGTTACATTTTTCTTTATTTTGGAGTCAAGGAATGGATAGAAACGGATTTTTTGGAAACTGGGGTGGAGCCTATATCCCGGAAGTATTGTATCAAACCTTTCAGGAGTTAAAGGAGGAATATCGTCGTTGTCGTAAAGACCCTGAATTTTGGCAGGACTATCTAAATTTAATGTCCACCTACTCCTGCCGCCCCACCCCACTGACATACGCTGAAAACCTGACTCACCACTTTGGCGGCGCAAAGATCTATATTAAACGTGAAGATCTCAACCATACCGGCGCCCATAAAGCAAACAACGTCATGGGCCAGGGACTGCTTGTTAAACGAATGGGGAAAAAACGTGTCATTGCCGAAACAGGCGCAGGCCAGCATGGAATGGCCACAGCCACCATGGCAGCAAAATTTGGTCTTGATTGCACTATTTACATGGGTGAAGAAGACGTGATACGTCAGCGACCTAATGTATTCTGGATGGAAAAAATGGGGGCCACAGTTGTTACTGTCAAAGATGGCTCCAGGACTTTAAAAGATGCAATTAACGAAGCCTTTCGTGACTGGGTTACTAATGTGGATAACACTCATTATGTATTTGGTACGGCCTGCGGCCCTGCTCCATTCCCTGAAATGGTTTCCTGGTTCCAATCTATCATCGGTATAGAAGCAGCCGAACAGATTGTACGATATCATGGCAAAATGCCTGAAAAAATCTATGCCTGCGTGGGTGGTGGATCTAATGCCATGGGAATCTTCAAACGATTTCTGGATGAAACAGATGTGGAGTTGGTTGGCGTAGAGGCCGGTGGCCAAGGAGCTGACAGCGGAGCTCACGCCATACGACTTTCGAGCCCTGATGCAACGCCAGGCGTTGCACAAGGTTACAAAACCATGTTTCTGCAGAATGATGACGGTCAGATGAAAAACACCCATTCCGTCGCCGCAGGACTTGATTATGTAGGTGTTTCTCCCATTCTCAGCGATCTCTGGGAAAAAAAACAAGTTCGTTTTGAATCAGCCACCGATGATGAAGTCATACAGGCCCTTGACCTTACCATGAAACAGGAAGGGATCATCCCGGCGCTCGAATCAGCCCATGCCTTTGCAGGAGCTTTCAGGGAAGTTGGACAGCTCTCCCCGGACGATGCTATTATTATCAATCAGTCCGGCCGTGGCGATAAAGACATTTTCACCATTGCCCATGCCTATGCAGACCCTTCATGGAAGAAGTTTATCATTGGCCGCGCACAAGAATACAGTAAGTAAGGAACGGAGCGCAAATAACTTGAACATCTCGCATCTTGTCTTCAGGCCATCTTTGGCCGATCATCAATCACAAAGTCCTCAACGTAGCCCGCTACGCCTGCGGCTTTGTTCAATCAGATCGGTCAAACATGACCTAAATCCAAGCGCGATTTTGTTCAAGTTATTAACGCTCCGTTCCTAAGTGACAAGTTCGTAAAAAGGTCAAATTCGAGATGTCTAAGTAATAATCTGACAAGGATCAAAATATGCTATTGGAACAGCAACTACGTAATAAATTACAAAAAAAAGATATTTTGCTCATGACTCATATTGTCCTGGGTTACCCTTCCTTTGATGTGAATCGTCAAGTTATCAGACAGATGGTGGAAAACGGGGTGGATTGTATTGAGATGCAGATCCCTTTTTCCGAACCCATGGCTGACGGCCCTGTGATTCTAAAAGCTAATCAAGATTCATTGGCCGCTGGAACAAGAGTCGAGGATTGCATTGCATTTGCTGCTGAAATGGTCTCGCAACATGACATTCCATTTCTTTTTATGTCCTATTACAACATACTCTTCAAATATGGTGAAGAAGCCTTTTGCAAACAAGCAGCTGACGTTGGAATCCAGGGTTTTATCATCCCTGATCTTCCCCCTGAAATGGGTACATCATTTCTTGCTCTTGCTGACAAATATGAACTGGCTCTGATTTTGATCTATGCACCGACATCCACGGATGAACGTATGAAGGAACTGGCGGGACACGGACGTGGCTTTATTTATTGCGTGGCAAGACGTGGAGTTACTGGAAAAAAATCAGAATTTGATCAAAATTTTGACAACTATTTGAACAGATGCCGTGCTGCCACTAATCTTCCGCTGGCAGTTGGATTCGGAATCCAATCCAAAGAAGACATTGAGGCATTAAAAGGTAAAGCAGACATGGCAGTCATTGGTTCACGTACTATTAAACTGGTGGAAAAAGAAGGAGCAGCGGCAGTTGGGCCTTTTATTGCCAGCCTGCGATAATTTTCCGGGATAACACTTTGATAAGGAACGGGAATTAAATAACCTGAACATATTTCGCCGCAATTTTTTCGTCAGCGACACTTTAAAAAGCTTTGCATACTCCCTGTATGTAACGGTTTTTAAAGTATTGCTGGCGGAACAAAGGGCAAGAAAGATGTTCAGGTTATTTAATGTACGTTCCTAAGTTCGTAAAAATGTCATATTCACGTTATCAGCAGTGTTTACGCCAGTTTGGATGCGTAATCCCAAACTTTTTCACTTTATAATTCAACGCTCTTGGACTGACTCCAAGCTTCTCGGCAGCATTTTTTTGCACCCAGAGACATTCTTCAAGAGCGTTCAGAATTAACTCTTTCTCCTGCCCGACCAGTGATCTATGTGATGGTAGACTGACTCTCGCTGATGGTATCTTACCGCTTGTTCCCACAGGCAAAGAAAGAATCTGCACATCAATCAGATCATCATCCTCCAGGATCACTGCCCGTTCAATCGTATTGGCCAGTTGCCTGATATTTCCAGGCCAGCTGTACTTCTGAATCTGCTCCAGAGCCTGAGTGGTAAACCCTATCACTTCACTTCTCAATGATTTTGCGTACTTAGTCAGAAACGACTGAGCTAGTGGCAACAGACATTGATGCCGTTCCTGCAAATCCGGTAACCGAATAGGCAGAACATTGATCCGATAATAGAGGTCTTCCCTGAACTTCCCTTTGGCAATCTGCTCCGGCAAATCCTTATTCGTCGCTGCAATAACGCGCACATCTGCAAAAATCGTTTTATTGCCTCCCACCCGTTCGAAGCATTTTTCTTCAAGCACCCGAAGCAATTTAGTCTGAAGGCCAAGACTGATTTCACCAATCTCATCAAGAAAAAGTGTACCACCACTTGCCTGCTCAAATCGACCTACTCGTAATTTCTCAGCTCCGGTGAAGGCTCCTCTTTCATGACCGAACAATTCCGATTCAAGGAGGTCTACAGGAATATTCGCACAATTAATTTTAATAAAAGGTTTCTGCTTTCGAGGGCTATTGTAATGAACCGTACCGGAAAGAAAACTTTTCCCGGTTCCTGTTGACCCGGTAATAAGAATGGTGGAGTCTGTTTTTGCAAATTTTTCAAGATTTTTCAACACCAGCTTCATGCAGGGACTAAAGGCTATGACATCTTTAAAACGGTAAACAATATCCTGTTCATGCCGCAGATAGGCGATCTCGTGGCGTAAAGTTTTATTCTCCAACGCCTTCGCTGTCGCCACTTCAAAACGTGCCACAGAAACCGGATGCACCAGATAATCAAAAGCGCCACGTTTGAGCGCCTGAACGACCACATCTGGTTTCTCTTCTCTACTGATTAGAATGACCGGTGTGTGAGGAATTCGCTGATAGACCTTATCCAGCAATGGCATATCAGCTTTACTGTCTTCAAAAAAGAGAAATACCAGATCGTATTCATTCCCCTTAAGCTCTCCAGGCAATCTCTCGCTTCCAGAACAGTAATGAATTTTTGCTCTGTCAGACAAGGCAGTATGGATGGCATTGTGACTTTCTTCTGGAATTGCATACGCTAAAATTGTATACATTGTACTCCTTCAATATTAGTACCTTACAGAATATTTTCTTGTTTTTTTCAAAGAAAATATTCTGATAAGGTACTTATGCCGGCTTTACTTACCGTTTACCGGTGTTAGTGCCTTATAAATTCTTTCGAAGTCTACGCTTATCTCGTGTTTTTACCCCACAAGGGGTACTGCAGTGAGTAAAAAAAATTTGGTGAAGGTACTTATCCCCCTTGCGGGGCACGCTAGCTTACTGGGAATTTCACATTTGTAACTCCTCTGAAAAAATTGTATGTTAAATAAATTTTCATTGCAAATAAAAAAACTTACATCCTCTCTATTCACTGCCTTCCACTCTCATTACAAAACATGAATCAATACAAATCAGACACTGAGTATATGAAACAAGCCCTACTCCTTGCTCGATCAGCTGCAGAGTTGGGAGAGGTTCCAGTGGGCGCGGTACTCGTTCTGGATGGAGATATTATCAGCAAAGGTCTAAACTGTCCCATTGCGACCCATGACCCAACCGGCCATGCAGAGATTGTTGCCCTTCGCGGGGCTGCAGCAAAACTTGCAAACTACCGGCTCCCCGGCACGACACTTTATGTAACCCTCGAACCCTGCATAATGTGCATGGGAGCCATCATCCACGCTCGGATACAACGTCTTGTCTTTGGTGCTTCTGACCCTAAAACCGGTGCTGCTGTCTCCCGCTATTCAATTGGAACCGACAAGTTGCTCAATCACCATATTGCAATCACGGGTGGAATCTGTGAAACTGAATGCTCCACGTTACTGAAAAACTTCTTTAGAGAAAAACGAAAAAATAATCAGGCCTCTAAATGACCCTTTTTTACCAGTTTATTAAATTTTTGATTGCGAAATTTCCATTCTCAGTTTAGAAAGGCTCTCAATCAATTCATACAAAATATGTGCTACTGATTGTGGAGAGGTGACCGAGTGGCTTAAGGTGCACGCCTGGAAAGCGTGTGTACGCAAGTACCGTGAGTTCGAATCTCACCCTCTCCGCCATATAGAGAAGGTCGTTTGTTATCAGCCGATTGCAAACGGCTCTTTTATTTACTCCGAAATATTCTTGACGCCATCTTTTGGGTTGTGTATAAAGTCATTTCGGTGCAAAGACGTGCTCTTCAAGCTAATCTCATGCACGTTTTTTGTCTATCAGCCTCGAATTTCGTTTTGATAGCCGGGTCCTGTACAACTAAGGATCATGAACTCCGCCAGGTCCGGAAGGGAGCAACGGTAATGAACCCCTTAGTGTGTTACAGGGTGCCCGGCTATCATCTTTTTTAAACAGTTCAACAGCACCACATCTTCGTTTGTTTGTCTTTTGTCGCATAGCTTACTATCGGAGTCTACGCTTACCTGCGCCAAAAGACAAACAAACGAACCAGCAACACTGTTACACTGTTAATCCTGGGTATTTATGATGATATTTTATAAATTCCTAACTATTTACCACCCCCTAAGCAGGTAGGTCTTTCTATGTCCTATTTGGTTCTTGCCAGAAAATCACGCCCCCAGAATTTCAATCAGGTTGTTGGTCAGATACCGGTAGTTAAAACTCTGCAAAACAGTCTTGTTCGAGACCGTGTTGCGCATGCCATATTGTTTTCCGGCGTTCGGGGGGTCGGAAAAACGACTCTTGCCCGCATCATGGCTAAAGCCATTAACTGTGAGCAGAAAACTGATGGTAATCCTTGCAACACATGTCAATCATGTGTTGAGATAACAGCCGGATCATCCCTTGATCTTTATGAAATAGACGGTGCTTCCAATCGGGGTATCCAGGAAATCCGTGAACTGAAAGAAAAGATTCGTTTCCTTCCAACATCATCAAAGTATAAGATCATCATCATTGATGAAGTTCACATGCTTACCACCGAGGCCTTCAATGCCTTACTGAAAACTCTGGAGGAACCACCGGATCATGTCTTCTTCATGTTTGCAACCACGGAATTACACAAAATTCCCATCACGATTCTTTCTCGCTGCCAGCGCTATGAACTAAAACGTGTTGGTGCCGAAGACCTTGGAACACATTTCAAAAAACTTGCGGAAGCTGAAGGGGTAGCAATAGATCAGGCAGCCCTTGATCTTATTGTCAGAGAATCAGAAGGGTCTGTACGTGATGGCCTCAGTCTGCTGGATCAGGTTTTTTCCTATGGCGAAAAAACAATCGCTGTGGATGATGTTATTCAGGTTCTGGGGCTTGTCTCCCGTGATATCATTCTTGGCCTTTCACGTGCACTGCTGGAGAACAATCCGGGAGCAGCACTTCATGCACTTGAAGAAACATTCAGCTTTGGTGTGGATCTGAAACGTTTCACCGGTGATTTGCTGACAGCTTTTCGCACTCTGATTCTCTGCAAAATTGATGGTTGCCAGGAACTTATTGATATCCCGCAACAGGAACTTGAGGAATTCAAGTCACTGGCTGAAAAACATTCCCACAGCACCCTTCACATGAAACTCAACCTGCTCATGCAGGGTGTGGAAGAGATGCGTTATTCATCCCAGCCCAGATTATCACTTGAAAGTACATTTTTAAAAATCATTCAGGCTGGTGATGTCATTCCGGTCTCCAACCTTCTTGGTAAAATCGATACTCTCCTTGCAGGTAAGCCACTTCCAGGAAAAGCAATCCAGGAAAAACATTCTACAAAAAAAAAAACAATAGAAAAAGCAGCAGCAATCCAGCCGACTCCTGAACCGACTCCAAAACCTGCGCCACTTCCTAGAACAGCAGCCCCTGTCAGCAAAGAGGCCGACTGTGACCCACCGTTGCCTCCTGAGCAACCACCGCTACCTGAAGAAAGACAGTCCCCAGCTGTCGCAGAAAAAGTCAAACCAGTCCCCCACCCCCACCAGCGCGATGTGAGACGTGACTGGCCCGCTTTCATAGAGCATGTAAAAGACAGAAAAATGTGGATGGCACAAAATCTACAAAAAACGGAAAAAGTCAAAGAAGTTGATGGTGAATTGCAACTCCACTTTACTGATCAGGCAAACTGCGCCCTGCTTCGGCAAAAAGAAAATGTAAAGCTCCTCACTGAATTTGTTCTCGATTTCTTTCAGAAAGATCTCAAACTTTATTTCATTACCCCTGACAAGGAGGAAAGTGAAGATATGGAAAAAGCAGAAAGTCCCCATAAATTAAGACAGAAACTGGCAAATGATCCACTGGTCCTCATGGCCACTGAAATATTTAATGGTCAGATCGGTGATATTCGAGTTGGGCCAAGAAGCAGATAATACTTGCCAAGGCAACTATGAGTTCTTAGCGTAAGGGTTTGGTAAAAAATAAATTGGCATTTTCCGGTCGTAAATGTGCTACAGGTTCAGTCGATTTTATATATTCACAACCGCAGCGTAGCTGGCTACGTGAGGATGTGTGAATATATAAAATCGGCTGAAGATGTGGTGCAGTTACGAATTGGAAAGTCCAAGTTATTTTTTACCGAACCCTAATGCCGCAGCGAAACAATTTATAATGATTTTCAATAAAAAACGATAAACGTCTGAACCAAACTGTCTAGGAGGCTGTCCGAGAATGCCCTTCCCCCCCAACTCTTTGTTATTTTGAAAAAATAATGCTCGGAATATTAACTATATGCCTGTGCTTATTTTTTCAAAATGCCTCGATTTGAGAAGAAATGCCTATTCTCGGACACGCTCCTAGTGAGTAAAGAGGTATACTATGGATATGAACTCTATAATGCAGCAGGCCCAGCAGATGCAGCAGAAAATGGCCACCATTCAGGAAGAATTAAAGACAAAAACCGCAACCGGCACAGCGGGCGGCGGCATGGTCACCGTAACAGCTAATGGGAAAAATGAAATTCTTTCCATTGTGATTGAAAAAGACATCATTTCAGTCTCAGAAAAAGAGATGCTTCAGGATCTGATTACTGCTGCCACCAATGATGCCTTGCGTAAAGTTAAAGAAATTGGCAAGGCAGAGATGGCAAAACTCACCGGTGGTATGAATATTCCTGGTGTTTCCAATCTTTTTTCATAAAATATAGTGTTGCTGGCGTCGTAAAAACATATATTTTCAGATATCAACTTGTCTACCATGTCCCCGCAAGTAATCCCGCAAGCACTTGAACGATTAATTCAGGATCTAACCAAACTTCCTGGCATTGGGAAAAAAACTGCGTCTCGACTGGCTTTAAATATCCTCAGACGCCCCGCAGGCGAAGCTCGTGAGCTGGCAGCTGCCTTAAATGAACTGCACAGCTCAATCCAACTCTGCTCCTGTTGTTTTACCTTTTCAGAAAGTGATCCCTGCTCCATTTGCGGAGACTATAAAAGAGATGGCAGCCTCATCTGTGTGGTTGAGCAACCCGGTGACCTGCTAGCCATAGAAAAAGCCGGAAACTTTTTCGGTCATTACCATATACTTCATGGTGTTCTGGCGCCCATGGATGGAATTGGGCCAGCGGAAATCAAGGTCACTGAGCTTGAAGCACGCATAAACAGCGGAACAATCAAAGAGGTCTTTATTGCTACCAGTTCGACGGTGCCGGGCGAAGCAACGGCCAATTATCTTATTGATAGACTGCAGAATAAACCTGTTCTCCTCACACGTCTTGCCTGCGGCATTCCCATGGGCATGGATATCAAATACGCCGACAAACACACCCTGGCCAGAGCCATTGAAAGCAGGTGTAAAACAACCTGATTTCAACCATGCATTCACCTCATAATCGAACTTAATTTTTCTTGACAGAACCCACATATATTGGTAATTGACACTGTTCTAACTATCTCTTTTGCTTTTTGTAAAATAGAATGAGTCTTAAAAGAGAATTGTAACACAGGCGCGTAACTCAGCGGGAGAGTGTCACCTTGACATGGTGGAAGTCGGCGGTTCGAAACCGCCCGCGCCTACCAGAATGATCCGGCTAAAGTTCGTACGGACAGATGCTTGCCGTATTGGCTTTAGCCTTTAGTGCCTTACAGAATATTTTCTTGTTTTTTTTGAACATATTCTGCTAAGGCACTTATCCAGTGAACTGAACTGTTTCCGGTTGAACCGGGTTAGTTTTATATAGACATTACTAATGACCGATATCAAAATTTCAATAGAAAACGGGGAAGCAGCTGTCATGCCGGCAGCAAGCACTGTGGGAGAAGCCCTGTCTGAACTGTTGTCCAACAAACAACGGAAGAGGACCGTGGCCGTAAGCCTTGACGACCAGATTCTGGATCTCTCAACCCCATTACATCATGACGCCAGTCTCAGCCTGATACAAATTGGCTCTGATGAAAGTCTTACAATCCTTCGCCACTCAACAGCTCATGTCATGGCAGAAGCCGTCCGTGAACTCTATGGCAAGGAGGTAAAGGTTGCCATTGGCCCTTCCATTGACGATGGATTCTATTATGATTTTGACCGTGACGAAGCCTTCACTCCTGAAGATTTTGATCAGATTGAAGCGAAGATGACAGAGATTGTCAGAAAAGCGCAGCCTTTTACTCGCACTGAAGTACAAAGTTCTGAGGCAATCAAACGCTTTGAAGCTGAAGGGGAAAAATACAAAGTTGAGCTGATCCAGGATCTTGGTGAAGATTCAGTATCACTCTATCAACAGGGCGACTTTACCGACCTCTGCCGTGGCCCTCATCTGCCAAACACCTCATGGATCAAAGCGTTCAAGCTCCAGCGAGTGGCGGGTGCCTACTGGCGTGGTGACGAAAAGAAGCAAATGCTGCAGCGCATTTACGGGACTGCTTTTTTCGATAAAAAAGCGCTCAAAAAACACCTCAATGCGCTTGAAGAGGCAAAAAAACGGGACCATCGTAAACTCGGTAAAGAACTCAAACTCTTTACCATACAGGATGAAATTGGCCCAGGCCTGATATTGTGGCAGCCCAAAGGTGCTCTTCTTCGTAAACTTATCGAAGATTACTGGAAAGATGCTCATTATCGTAACGATTACGAGTTGCTTTACACCCCGCATATTGCCAGGCAAGACCTCTGGAAGACCTCTGGACATCTCGATTTCTACGCAGAAAACATGTATTCCAGCATGGACATCGATGATGTACAGTATCAGCTCAAACCGATGAACTGCCCTTTCCATATCGGTATCTATAACAGTAACAAACGAAGTTATCGTGAATTTCCCATTCGCTGGTGTGAACTGGGAACAGTATATAGATATGAGCGAGCCGGTGCCTTACATGGCCTGCTTCGTGTTCGTGGTTTCACCCAGGATGATGCGCATATTTTCTGTATGCCTGAGCAGCTTGAAGACGAAATTTTTAATATTCTTGATCTTAATCTGGAAATTCTCAAGACTTTTGGTTTTGACCAGTATGATATTTATCTCTCCACAAGACCTGAAAAATATGTAGGATCAGATGAAAACTGGGATCAATCAACAGAAGCTTTAAAACTCGCCCTTGAGAAAAAAGGACTGGCTTACGAACTTGATCCTGGCGAAGGCGTATTCTACGGGCCAAAAATTGATATCAAAATTAAAGATCAGTTAGGGCGCTCCTGGCAATGCTCCACCATACAGGTTGACTTTAACCTTCCTGAACGCTTCAAGATGAGCTACACAGGCAGCGACAATCAGGAACATCAGCCTATCATGATTCATCGTGCGCTCATGGGCTCCCTTGAACGTTTCATCGGTGTATTAATTGAGCATTA
Organism: Thermodesulfobacteriota bacterium; assembly: GCA_034722915.1. GTDB lineage: Bacteria > Desulfobacterota > Desulfobulbia > Desulfobulbales > Desulfocapsaceae > Desulfocapsa. The sequence continues at coordinate 10,705 of JAYEOK010000065.1, forward strand.
TGCTGGCGTCTTTCCCCTTTGGTTTGCGCCTACTCAGGCCAGGATCATGAACATTACCGATGCTCAGGCTGACTATTGCGAAAAAGTTTACAGTGAACTGAGAAAGGCTGGCGTGAGAATAGAAAAAGATTTGCGCAATGAAAAATTAAACTTTAAAATCAGAGAAGCGCAGATGGATAAAATTCCATATATGCTCATCATTGGTGACAAAGAAAAAGATAATGAGACGGTTACCATAAGACTGCGCAATGGAAAAAACATAGCGGACATGCCCATCAACGACTTTGCCAAAAAGGTCGCAGACGAGTGTATGGAAGGCCGTGGTATATAATTAGTGCCTGAACAAAAAGTCCTATTCAGAGAAAATTCGAATATCTAAATTCGAAATACGAAACAATAAAAGAAAAACTGACAAATTTAAAATGACAAAAACAATCTTCCATCAGACTGTTTTGGCAGCTGTTTGTCGTTTTTTATGTTTTTTGTTTTGAATTTTGTTTCGTATTTCGTGCTTCGGATTTCGAATTTATTTTTGGCCATCAATGGTTTTCGTTCAGGCACTAATTAAGTATAATAAAAAAACAAAATCCCTTGAAATTCATCGTATTTCAAAGTGATCAATCGTAATTCCGAGCTTAGGAGGTAGTAATATTAAACGTCGAGGAAGAAGGGCCCCGGTTCCAAATGTAGTAAAAGTAAACACCAATGAAGCTATTCGCCATCCGGAAATCAGACTCATTGGAAGTGATAGCTCCCAGCTCGGTATATTCAGTGCTGCAGAGGCCCTTGAAAAAGCTTACGATGAAGGATTGGATCTTGTAGAAGTTTCTGCAAATGCTAAACCGCCTGTATGCAGAATTATGAACTATGATAAGTTCAGATACGAACAGGCCAAAAAGCTACAGGAAGCAAAGAAGAAACAGACCACCGTTGAGACCAAAGAAATTAAATTTCGTCCTAAAACAGAAGAACATGATCTGAATTTCAAACTAAAACATGTGAAGAAATTCCTTGGCCAGAAAAATAAGGTCAAGCTTACCATGCGTTTTCGTGGACGTGAAATTGTTTACTGCCAGACTGTCGGGCTGGAAGCAATGAATAAAATAGCAGCAGCGCTTGAGGATGATGCAGTCATTCTGCAACCACCCAAAATGGAAGGTCGACAAATGGTAATGTTTGTCGGTCCCAAGACCTGATTTCCCGTATATCGGGGTTACTATTTGATATAAAAACTCAATAAATAATTTATTTAGAGAATTCCCTGTTATACAGGATAAGGAGTCACAACCATGCCAAAAATGAAAACCAAAAGAGGCGCCGCAAAACGCTTCAAAAAAACTGGTTCCGGAAAAATCAAACGTTCGAAGGCCTTTACCAGTCATATCCTGACCAAGAAATCCACAAAAAGAAAACGGAACTTACGTAAATCCGGTCTGGTTGATCCCGCCAATGCGCCTACTATCAGAAAAATCCTGCCTTACCTGTAGGTCATTTTCGTATAGTGGATATCCAGAAAATACATTTGTAAACTTGTTCAACACCAGAGGGAATTATCCTCTGATCTTAAAGGAGCATCAAAATGCCACGCGTTACCAGGGGCTTTAAAGCCCGCAGAAGAAGAAACAGAGTCCTGAAACTTGCTAAAGGTTACAGGGGTGGAAAATCCCGTCTATTCCGTACAGCCACAGAAGCCGTTGATAAAGCTCTGGGTTACGCTTACCGCGACAGACGCAACAAAAAACGTGATTTCCGTCGTCTCTGGATCACTCGTATCAGTGCCGGTGTCAAAATGAATGGGATAAACTATTCCAGGTTCATAAACGGGTTAAAGAAAGCCAACATTGAACTGGATCGTAAAGTGCTGGCTAACATGGCCATCCTTGACGCTCCTGCCTTTACCAAAGTTGTAGACCTTGCCAAAGCGGCAAATGCCTAAAACCGATATCTTCTGACGTACATTGCACACAGTAACCTGCCTGTGCCAAATTAAGATATTCTCATCATGCCGGTTTCGATTCAAATTGGAACCGGCATATTGTTTTAACGAGTAGCTACCTTAAAAAGATCATGGAGCAAGAACTAGTCAATTTACAGGCTCAGGCCAAAGAACAACTGGCGGCCGTAAAAAATGATGGCCAGCTGGAAGATTTTCGTATTCGATTTCTTGGTAGAAAAGGCCAATTTTCCGCCATAATGAAAGGCTTGGGCAAGGTTTCAAAAGAAGACAAACCCCGCCTTGGTCAGATGGCCAACAGTGTAAAAAAAGAAATCGAATCACTGTATGATGAAAAACAGCAGACACTACTCTCAGCAACTATTGGTGCATCATCTGTAAACAATGATTCCATTGATCTTACCCTTCCTGGACGCAAACCCCAGACAGGCAAATTGCATCCTGTAACCCAGATCATGAATGAAGTCTGCTCCATCTTTGAAAGCCTGGGCTTTTCAGTTGCTGAAGGCCCTGATGTGGAGCATGATCATTATAATTTTGAAGCACTCAATATCCCCGCCCATCATCCGGCCCGGGATATGCACGACACCTTTTATGTGAGTGATTCAATCCTGCTCAGAACTCATACTTCTCCCATGCAGGCTCGGATCATGGAAACCCAGCAACCACCACTTCGGGTTATTGCACCCGGTAAGGTGTATCGCTGTGACTCCGACATCACCCACACCCCTATGTTTCATCAGGTAGAAGGTTTTCTTGTTGATCGTGATGTTTCCTTTGCAGACCTTAAAGGTGTGCTTACCATCTTCACCCAGAAAATGTTTGATAAGGAACTGGAACTCAGATTTCGGCCGAGTTTCTTTCCGTTTACAGAACCGAGTGCAGAAGTCGATATCGCCTGTGTTATGTGTGGTGGTTCCGGATGTCGTGTTTGTAAACGTACCGGTTGGCTTGAAATCCTTGGTGCTGGAATGATCGATCCTGAAGTGTTTAAAATGGTTGGATACAACTCTGAAGTTTACAGCGGATTTGCCTTTGGCCTTGGTATAGAACGAATTGCCATGCTTAAATATGGTATAGATGATATCCGTCTTTATTACGAGAACGATTTACGTTTTCTCTCTCAATTTTGACCCAGAAAATCTATCTCGGTTTTTAAAAATAAAGCTCTAATAACCCTTCTACCGTAGCAAAACAGTAACGAAAAAAATGAAGTTTACTCTCGACTGGTTAAAAGAATACGTTGATACCGGAGATCTCAGTCCGGATACCCTTGCAGAACACATGACCATGCTTGGTCTGGAAGTTGATAGTGTCACGCCTCTGTTTCCCGAGCTGCAGCCCTTGAAGACTGCCAAAGTTCTATCAGTGGAGGCACATCCAAATGCTGACAAATTACATCTTTGTGAAGTTGCAGTTGGTGATGACACACTGTCCATTGTCTGCGGCGCTCCCAATGTCCGGAAAGATCTTATTACCGCCATTGCCCTCGTTGGCACAGTAATGCCCGATGGTACCAAAATCAAGGCTTCTAAAGTTCGTGGAATAAAATCACATGGTATGCTTTGCTCTGAAAAAGAACTGGGACTGAGTGACTCCCATGAAGGCATCATGGAACTTCCTTCTGACCTGAGTCATGGCATACCACTCCGTGAAGCCTTGGGAATAGATGATCTTTTGATAGAAGTTGACCTTACGCCTAATCGTCCGGATTGCGCCTCAGTCATCGGGATAGCTAGAGAAGTAGCAGGAATTACCAGAACCCCTCTTACTCTTCCAGTAGACGCGGCAACACTTGTCCATTCTTATCGTGATTTTAATGTTGACGTGGAAGATGCTGAAGTCTGTCCCCGTTATGCTGCACGGCTGATCAGAAATGTAAAAATAGAATCCTCTCCCTGGTGGATTCGTAAGCGCTTATTAGCCATAGGCCTTCGCCCAATCAACAATGTTGTAGATATCACAAATCTTGTGATGATGGAATATGGACAGCCACTGCATGCCTTTGATTATGACAAACTTGCAGGTAAACACATTATTGTCCGCCATCCCAAAAACAACGAGCAAACATTCACTACACTCGATGGTGAAGAACGCACACTTGAAAGGGATATGCTCATGATCTGTGATGCGAAAGAGCCTATTGCTGTTGCAGGTGTTATGGGAGGGATGAATTCGGAAGTCAGCGATGACACCACTAACATTCTTCTGGAAAGCGCCTGTTTTAACGCAATCTCAGTACGCCGTACTGCACGCAGACTCAAACTTGCATCTGAGGCATCATATCGTTTTGAGCGCGGAGTAGATCCCGGTGGTTGTGTTACGGCCATGGAACGTGCGGTCTCTCTTCTTTGTGAAATCGCCGGCGGAGAGGCTGCTCAAGGCGGTGTTGACTATTACGGCGGCGTGCGCCCCCTTAATTCACAAAAATTGCGTATCTCAAAGACATCGGCTCTGCTTGGCATTGCTCTGAATTACGATAAAATTGCAAATGTTCTTCAATCTATTGGTATACGTTGCAAACCAAAAGATGATGATACAATGTGGGTCAACCCACCTACTTTCCGCATCGATATTGAACGTGAAGTTGATCTGATTGAAGAAGTTGCCAGGCTTATCGGATACAATAATATCCCCACCAGTCTGCCTACAGTGAGCCTCAGTTATCCTGAACAGGATGCAAAGAGGAAACTGCGTAAACAAACATCAGATCTTCTTGCTGACATGGGATTTTCAGAAGCAATCAATTACAGCTTTGTCACGGAAAACCATCTTTCCATGATGCAACTTGCTGAGGATGACAGCAGACGCGCCCAGGTTCAACTTCTTAATCCTTTGAGCGAAGAACAGTCGGTGATGCGTACCATGCTCCTGCCAGGGCTCCTTGAAAACCTGAAACGGAATATAAATTTCCAGAAAAATGCAGTTAAAATCTTTGAGATTGGCAAAGTGTTTACTCCCCAGGGTGAAAACGAACAGCCGGTTGAGAAAGAGAGACTGACCTGTATCTTGAGTGGGCGAAGAGCGGCCGAAGCAGCATCCCTGTATTATAGTAATGACAATGTTGATATCTTTGACGCCAAAGGAATGGTCGAATTACTTCTTGAGACACTGCGTCTCTATGGATGCGGTGATGCTGCGATCAGGTTCCGTCCCCCTGAAAAAAATGAAGCAGAAGTTTTCGCTGATCCTGGCCAATGTCTTCTCCTTGACTCCGACGAAGGCACAGTAGGACAGCTGAGTAGATTGCTGCCTGAAGTAGGAAAACAGTTTGGCATTAAACAGGATGTTTTTTTTATTGATCTTGATTTTGAACTGCTCAGTAACTTGAAATCCGCTGCTAAACATTTCAAATCACTTCCTGTTTATCCGGCAGTCAAACGAGACATTGCCCTGCTTGTTCCTGCAGACACCAAAGCAGGTGACCTGCTCGAGACCATACGCACGAGCAAAGAAAAATTCATAGAACATTGTGAAATATTTGATATATACCTAGGCAAACCACTTGATGCAGGAATGAAAAGTGTCGCTATCTCTGTAACTTATCGTTCTCCGACAAAGACATTGACAGAAAAAAATGTTAATAAATCACATACAAAAATTATCACTACACTGACCTCCAAATTTAATGGGAGTCTTAGAGAAGGTTAATAATGAATAAAGGTAATCTTACCCGCAAAGAACTAGCTGAGGCACTCACAGCGCAGCTTGGATACTCTCAAAGCACCTGTTCAGAACTTATAGATTCTTTTCTGGATAGAATGAAAAATCGACTGCTGAATGGCGAACCCATCAAATTTGTCCATTTTGGAACTTTCAATGTCCGGGACAAACAACCCCGTCGTGGCCGCAATCCACGTACTGGTGAAACCATAACCATAAAACCCCGGCAAATGATCAGCTTTCGACCAAGCAAGAAAATGCGGGAACAGGTTAATAATAATTAACATAAGGAATCAATCTAACCCCGGTGATGAACGGGAAAGCCGGGATAAGTACCTTGGTGGTATTTGCAATTTACTAACATTAAAAATACTTTCTATTTTTTTGTTTTTTATGACAGGAATCAGGGAGTAAGGTACTAATTCTGAATGAGCATAGAAATACCTGACAAGCTCTATTTTAAAATCGGTGAGGTGAGTAAACTGGCCTGTGTGGCCCCGCATGTTCTACGATATTGGGAAAGCGAATTTAAAGAGATACAACCCAAACGTGCTAACTCCAATCAACGCCTATACAGACGTGAAGATGTTGAAATTGTCCTGTTAATAAAGAGACTCCTGCACAAACAAGGGTACACTATATCCGGTGCTAAAAAGTTCCTTTCCGATAAAAATCAGGGAGCTGCCTCAAAAAAATCAGATACCCCAGACTGTCTTGGAACAATTAAAAAAGAACTTTTAGCTGTCAAAAAAATATTGAAAAAAAAAGAGTAGCTAGGAGGCTGTCCGAGAATAGGCATTTCTTCTCAAATCGAGGCATTTTGAAAAAATAAGCGCAGGTGCCCTGCAAGAAATACCCTTGGGGTGCATATACTTAATATTCTGAGCATTATTTTTTCAAAATAACGAATAGTTGAGGAGAAAGGGCACTTGTACCCGTAGTTTGGGTGTTCTCGGACAGCTTCCTAGTCTCATATCCTGTCGACCACTTGTTGACAGTCCACCTACTCCATGGTAAGAAGAATCACATTTCGGAACGTGGCGCAGTCTGGTAGCGCACTTGTCTGGGGGACAAGTGGTCGGAGGTTCAAATCCTCTCGTTCCGACCAGTAATATCAA
>JAYEOK010000066.1:0-45397 GCA_034722915.1 Thermodesulfobacteriota bacterium
CCGCCCGCAGGGCGTTAAGTTCAACAAAATCGCGCTTGGATTTAGGTCATGTTTGACCGATCTGATTGAACAAAGCCGCAGGCGTAGCGGGCTACGTTGAGGACTTTGTGATTGATGATCGGCCAAACATGGCCTGAAGACAAGATGCGAGATGTTCAAGTTATTTTTTACCGAACCCTAAGTAAAAAAAATCATGTGCGAGGCGTGTGTATACCCGATTTTGACTGTGTTTTTTGTTTGATATCGGCGTACCGGGGTACGTCGTAATTAAACGAAAAATGCAGCAACGAAGCAGATAAAGAGTTTTTACCCTGAGGGGCATAAATACGACACCATCAATTTATAACCTATTGTCCAAATCATATTACTCGAAGAAGTATTGGTTTGTCCATAGGAGGAAAAATGAACTGTAGAAAAAATATGTATGTCGGAATACTTTTACTCAGTGCTTTTTTGTTACTGCCCGGTTGTGGGAATAAAAAAACTGATGACCAGGACTTGCTCGCAGGGCAGGATCCTGTAGCTATGGGTAAGGAAGAACCGTTGGAATCAAAAACTATTGGCATTATGGAAGGTCGCACTACAGGCCCTATGTTGCCGGTTTATTTTGGTTATGATGACTATTCAATCCGTGGAGATCAGGAATCCAGGTTGAAGGTCAATGCTGATTTTCTCAAAGAAAAGGAGAGCGTCTCAATCAGGATTGAAGGTAATTGTGATCCAAGGGGAACCAGGGAGTACAATCTGGCACTTGGTGAAAAACGTGCTTTGACTGCTAAAAAATATCTGACACATCTTGGTATTGCTGCTGATCGAATTGCGACAGTGAGCCTGGGAGAAGAAAAAATTTTGCTTCATGGACACGATGAAATGTCATGGGCCCAGAATCGTAGAGATGATTTTGTTGTTGAGTAGCTTTTTTTATGTGACAATTTCGTAGAAATATATATAATTTGGAACTATTCAGTAGCAACCCCCTTTTTTGGTTTGGGGGCGAAGTCAGCGCTTATCTGTCGCATAGTCTATATATAGCGATAGAGACAAAACTTAAACGAACGCGCCCTTAAGGAAGTTCCCTGGGGTAAACTCAGAGTACGAACTTATTGTTGAATGAGGCCCTAAGTTTTAGGTAAGCACCTGAATAGTTATTATTTTTGGATGGCTAAGTAGTATAACTTATTAGAAACAGGAGAAGTTGATGTTGAAACGTATAATGTTGGTAGTAGCATTGGTGGTAATCGCAGGTTTCACCTTTGAGAGCAGTACTGCTCGTGCTGAAGCACAGAAGATCGGTGTAATGAATATCCAGAAAGTACTCCTTGAATCCTCTTCTGGTCGTAAAGCTAAGGCAGTTTTTGAGAAAAGAATGAATGAATTGCAGGGTAAATTTAAATCTGAGCAGGATTCACTGGTTGCTTTGCAGCAGGAAATTGAAAAGAAAAGTTCAGCCTGGAGTAAAGACAAGAAGGGTGAAAAAGTTCGTGAACTGCAGTTAAAACAACGAGAAATGCAGATAAAGAGCGAAGATGCCAAAATGGAGCTCAAGCAGCTGCAGGATAAAGAACTTGAGCCCATTCTCAAAATGTTAGAGACTGTTGTGAATGCTTATGGTGAGAAGAATGGATATTCTGTGATTCTTGATTCCAAAGTAGCGGTACTGTATGCTGCCCCTAAGGTTGATATTAGTGACGCAGTGCAAAAAGAGTTGGATAAGCGTATGAAATAAGAGTGAACTTTGGCTCTTGACTACTGTCTGAAACAGGACACTATAAAACGATGCAGGGAAATGATTTTCTGCATCGTTTTTCTTTGTCTGGATAAAAAAGAACAAAATGCAACCCCTTGAATTTATAAAGTTTACCCCACGAACAAACTGTGGGGAATGTGGATATGCGGCCTGTCTGGCTTTTGCTGCAGCTGTCACAAAAGGCGGCGAAAACCCTGGGAAATGTCCCTATGTCGATGTCTCTCAGTTAGGCGATGAGTTTTCCAGCGGCAATCGAGGGAAAGATGGGCTGGAAGGTGTGGGAAAACTTCTTGATGAAAAAGATCTGGCGCTTGTGGCCTATTTGAAAAAGAAAACCAGTGTGATTGATTTCAAGAAGGCGGCAGAAGCCATCGGCTGTCAATGGTCAGGTCCGCATAAGGATTGCCTGCTTTTTCAATTTCTTGGACGCGATGTGGAATTATCCCATGGTGGTGTTCTTATCGATGGGCAAGAGGTAAAGGATCCACGGGATCAAATTTTATTGTATAATTATGTTCATTTTGGTGGCGGCGATGAACCGGCGCAGCAATGGATTGGGATGGAATCTTTACCTAATTCCATTTCAAAAGTTCGTACTCTGCGGGTGTACTGCGAAGAACGGATCGCTTCTCATTTCACTGCAAAGGCAGATCTTTTGAAACAATGTGCTCCAGAACTTGGGGCAGTGCTTCAGGAAAACCCTGAACAGAGCTGCACGGCTGCTTTTTTTGTACCGGCTCTTCCACGTCTTCCCCTTTTTGTTCTTTTTTGGGACGAAGAAAAAGAGGAGGGCTTTCCTGCCAAGGTAAAGGTGCTTTTTGATCACAATGTTATGGAATTTTTAGATATTGAATCATTGGTTTTTGTCTGTGAAAGAATGGCGGAACGTTGGGTGGAGCTTGCATCATGAAAGCTAAGATGGAGAAACTGGTACAACTGATTGGTGGCAAGAAAATACTTGTGGTTGGAGACATTATCGTTGATCATTTTGTCTGGGGTACGGTTAATCGAATATCTCCGGAAGCTCCTGTACCTGTTGTCAATGTCACTAAGGAAGAATTGCTGCTAGGTGGTGGCGCGAATGTTTTGCACAATATCTATTCTTTAGGGGCCGAGGCTGCCATATGCGGAATAATTGGTGATGATGAGATGGGAGGCCGTCTGCAAATTTTGCTGCAGGACCTGGGTGCTTCCACAGAAGGGCTTGTGAAGGGGAAACGTCCGACAACTGTCAAAACAAGAGTGGTGGCTCAAGGTCAGCAGGTTGTCCGATTTGATCGGGAGCAGTGTGACGCCCCGTCTGATGCGACCATTGCTGCAATGATAGATTATCTTAATAGAAATATATCTGATTTTGATGCAATTATTATTTCTGATTATTACAAGGGTGTTATTGGCAAAACCCTGATGCGCCAGCTTCTTGCCCGTGTTAGCAAAGTTGAAGAGGAACAGAAAAGAAAGATTCCAGTGGTGGTTGATCCAAAGCCGAATCAGCCGGATCGGTTTTATGGAGCATCCCTTATTACTCCCAATCATCTGGAAGCGGAAAAGATGTCCGGTATGACGATTATCAATACCGAGGATCTTCGTACAGCAGCCGAGTTGTTGCTTGAAAAAACGGAGTGCCAGGCTGTACTCATTACTCGTGGAGAATCCGGGATGGCGCTTCTTGAAAAGGGAAAAGAGCTGGTCTCCATTCCCACCACTGCACAGGCCGTTTTTGATGTTACAGGGGCAGGCGATACAGTGATTGCAACCCTGGCTCTTGGCCTTGCAGCAAAAGCCTCTTTTGCGGATGCTGCAGCACTTGCCAATATTGCTGCCGGTGTAGTTGTTGGAAAAGTTGGAACTGCAACTGTCAGCCAGGAAGAACTCCTTGCAGTGTTGCAGGGAGAAGATACTATTGAAACAGCATTTACCAGCTGTGAATGAGGAATTAAAAATAATGTCCAGTAAAAGTATGACCGGATTCGGTCGTGGCGAGGCAGAGGCCGGAGGTCGGCAGTGGACCGTAGAAATTCGCTGTGTCAATCATCGTTATCTTGATCTTAAAATAAAGTTGCCAAAAGGCTATGCAGGCCTTGAAGAAAAAGCACGAAAAACCCTGTCTGCTATTTTACAACGTGGACGAGTGGACGTACTTCTTTCAGTGACCGGAGATTTTTCTGATCTGCAGAAAATCGAGGTAAACAGCAGCCTGGCGAGTACCTATCGTGATGCATTGGCAAGTCTTGGAACAGCACTTGATTTAAGTGACAACACAACGCTTTCTCAGCTGGCCTCTTATCCGGATGTTTTGGTACTAAAACAGCAGGACGAGGATCTGGATGCTGTCTGGCCGGCAATGGAACAGGCTTTAAAACAGGCCCTTGTTACCTGTGATGGTATGCGAAGTCAGGAAGGTGAGGCCATGGCAGAAGATCTTTTGCAACGGCTGGATCATTTTTCAAATGTTTTCCATGAAATTGGTAACTCTATTCCAGAACTTCTGCAGCGCAGGAAACAAACCCTTGAAGAACGGTTGCTGAAGCTGCTTGATAACGTTCAACTTGATCCCCAGCGTCTGGCTCAGGAAGTGGCTGTTCTTGCCGATAAAACTGATGTTACGGAAGAAATCGTCCGCCTGGATAGCCATATTAATCAGTTTCGTGCATTCCTTGAGGCTGATGAAGCAACTGGAAGAAAACTTGATTTTCTTCTTCAGGAGTTCCTGCGTGAGGTCAATACCATGGCCTCCAAAATTAATGATGCTGCCATTGCCCATCTCTCGGTAGAGCTCAAAGGAGAGCTTGAAAAGATGCGGGAACAGGTGCAGAATATTGAATAAAATCAAATTTCGATAAAGGGCTATTTTCATGCAACTTATCAATGTCGGGTTTGGAAATACAGTGATGGTGAGCCGGATTATTGCCGTGGTCAATACGGGTTCTTCCCCTGCCAGAAAGCTGAAAGAGCTTGCAAAAGAGGCGGGAAGACTGGTTGATGTAACAGAAGGAAGGCGGACAAGGTCACTCCTGGTTATGGATTCCAATCATGTTGTGTTGTCCTCCATTCAGTCTGATACCATCAGCCAGCGTCTTGCTGCTCTGCAGTTACGTCCTCATTTGAGGAGTGCATTAAAGGAATCGGAGGCTGAGTAATATGACAACAGGACAGCTTTTTATCCTGTCGGCACCTTCAGGAGCTGGTAAAACAACGATTTTAAAAAAGGTGATGAAACAGGTTCCTCATCTTGCTTTTTCTGTGTCGCATACCACCCGATCACCTCGCAATGGTGAGGAAAATGGAGTGGATTATCATTTCGTCTCTGTTGATGAATTTTTGCTTATGCAGGAACAGGACCTCTTCCTTGAATGGGCTGAAGTCCACGGCAATTATTATGGAACAAGCCGTCCGTCAGTACTGGAACAGCTGAAACTCGGGCAGGACATTATCCTTGATATTGATATACAAGGAGCTGCAATCATTGCTCGTGATAAGAGTGTTCAGGCTGTGACTGTTTTTGTGGCACCGCCATCACTTGCCGAACTGGAAAATCGTTTGCGTGGCAGGGGAACAGACAGCAATGAGACCATTGAATTACGCCTGAAAAATGTTGCAAAAGAGATGGCTGCCGCAGGAGAATATGATTATCTGGTTATTAACGATAACCTGGAAGATGCTGTTTCCACCATGCAGGCAGTGATTATTGCCGAACGTAGTCGCGGCCACCGACTACCCACAGGTGAACCCATAATTCTGGTGACTGACAAGTGAAAAAGAAAGAAGGTTTTCACAAAGGAAATGAACGAAAGATCCGCTTGAGCGATGACCTCATCTGGGGGATTCATCCGGTATATGAAGCCCTGGAACAGGAAGCGGAACGTATTAGTGAAATTATCCTGGTAAAGGACAGAAAGGGCGGGAAAAGAGAAGATCTTATTGAGCATGCTCGCGCTGCCGGAATAAAGATGAACTTTGTCTCTTCCCTGCGTCTGATTGGTGACAATGCGTCTCAGGTTCGGCACCAGGGGGTTGTGGCCAAGATGTCACAGACCAGTCTGCTGCCATTCGATGATTTACTTGAAAAATTTCAGAATCTCGTGGAACAGGGTGCAAATCCAAGAATTATAGTTCTTGATACTCTGCAGGATCCTCATAATATTGGGGCGATTATACGCTCTGCCCACGCATCAGGTGTAAATGGGGTACTCCTCACCCGGGAACGTTCCGCCCCCCTTGGCGGCACTGCTGCAAAATCAGCTGCCGGTGCCATGTCGTATATCGATATCTGCCAGGTAACAAATCTGGCCCAGTCTTTACAGGCCTTGAAAAAGGCAGGTGCCTGGATATTTGGCGCCATAAAAGATGCTGACGCGCAATCACTGTACGAATCAGACCTTGTTCTTCCGGCCTGCGTTGTTATTGGCAGTGAAGGGGCCGGTATACGGCCCCTGGTACGCAAACAATGTGATGTGCTGTTGTCCATTCCCATGGAAGGCCAGCTCGATTCTCTCAATAGCTCAGTTGCTGCGGGTGTGATTCTGTTTGAGATGTTGAGACAGCGTCAAAATCGAAAATAGCTTTTTTACCTCGACAATTTTGTTGTTACAAAGCCATATTGTCGAATATGATCCGCCGCTGTCATTTGTAGGTTTTTACATAATAGTCTGATTTTTCATAAGATATACGTTTTTTTTATCTTCTGGCACATTTGTTGGAATTAGGCAGACATAACCAACAAGCACCCCACAAGGGGGTGTAAGTACCTTCACCAAATTTTTTCAAAAAACAAAAAAAATTTATAAGGTACTACCTTCCCATATGGGGAAGGATAATTTTACAGGAGATATTGTATGAAATTTTCATCAAAATTTGTAAAAACCTTTGTTTTGGCAGCAGCCCTTACCATGTTTACTCTTCCCGCACTTGCGGGTAATGGCCGTGGTCCTGGCGATGGAAACGGCAATGGGGGAAATGGGTCTGGAGGTGGGACTGGTAACGGTCCAGGAACCGGTGACTGTACTAATGGTGTTGTTTTTCAACTGGATGCAGACTTGCTTGCCCGTGGTGGCGGTCATCACCGTGGTAATGGCTCTGGTGACGGGAACGGCAACGGCGGAAATGGTCCTGCTGATGGGGGTGGTAATGGCAACAAAACAGGTGATTGTGTGAATTCCTGATAGCTGTGATCTGATTTGAATGAGTTTTCCGACAAAGATCGGGGTTAAACCCGGTCTTTGTCGAAATTTTTTTTAATGTGCTATCACATTTACTGGAGTAATGGCTGTGAAGTAAAGCACGCTAGGAGCGTGTCCGAGAATGCACTTTTCCACAAACTCTTCGTTATTTCATAAAAATAATGCTCGGAATATTAACTATATGCCTGTGCTTATTTTTCTGAAATGCCTCGATTTTGAATAAAATTGCTATTCTCGGACAAGCTCCTAGCGCCCTGTTCTTGGGCTGTTGCCTCTGCTGCAGATTTGATGCGATAAGGCAAGGTCTCTTTTCCCATGTGGCCTAAAATGTTTGATCCAACAAGGTAGTATAATCCCATGGCGTATTCATAGTCGCCGTCCGGATATCGAGTAACCGAGATTGATTTAATCTCTGCGGGTTTTTCCACATACGGTTTCTGATCAGCCATAAACTGCACAAGACATTGATTTGAACAGAAGTCACCAATGAGTACTGTTCTCAAACTGAGTGAATCCATCAAAGACAATGCTTCTGAAAAATATGGTGAACCGCCATATGGGCACGCAGAACTCTCATCCTTGAAGCTCTTTTCCAGGAAACAGAATTTAAACCTGGATCAGGCCATGGAACTTCTCAAAGGAGCAGGTGTACAATTTAAAGACAGTAAAGATACTCTCGCGGTAATTGCGGCGGCCAACAACCGGAGTCCTCAACAGATTTATAATATTATTAAACCTGCATCTGCTGATGAGGGTGGAGAAGGGAAGGTGAGCTTTCCCGATACACCTCCCGCCGGTTTTGGAAACAAGAGTCTTGGCGCGCTGTGCAGTGAGTACGATCTCATGTTTCAGGTCGTTCGTCAAGGCTTGGCCAGGCGTGGTGTGACGGCTTAAGCGGAGATGACCATAAAAGAAATCGCTGTGGCCAATGAAATTAATCCCATGGCCCTTTTTGAGGATATCCTTGCTGTTGTTAAAGAAATTCAGGATCACTAAAATGGCATCTGCTGTCTGTTGTTGCCTGGGCATATTCTTTTTTTTTCTTGGTTCTATTCCAGCTTTTAGTCAGGATTTTTTAACGGCAAAAGTCCTGGCTGTGGATACGGGGAAAATGGAGATTCAGGTTTTATCAAAGCCTGCGGAGAAGTCATTGGAAACAGGCTCTGATGAAGAAAAACTTCTGGTTCGAATTGCTGCGGAGAATGATCTTCCGCGAGTCAGCGGAGTAGTCGTTTTCCCCGATTGTGTGGTTTCTGGAAAGACCATTCGACTGTGGGGGAACCCTGCCCTGCATGGAGGAAATGTTTTTTTTGCAACTGATATAAGAGGATGCAGGGACGGACGATGTTCTGATCCCACCGGAGTGCGGCTTCGTCTTTTACGATCCAGGATGAATAATCAGTTAGGTACCAATGATGGGTTTGTACCGAGTCCAGGCTCCAACGGCTTCGAAGGTGGCGGCTTTTTTGGTGGTGGTGGAAATGGCGGCGGAGGAGGCGGCGGAGGAGGCGGCGGTGGCGGTGGCGGTGGCGGAGGTGGTGGCGGAGGTGGTGGAAGATGAAGCTATATCCGAGCTGGCGCACAAATCTATTTGTTTTTGTTTTTCTCATTACACTGCTTGGCGGCTATTTTTTGCGCCAAACTCAAAAGGCTACTCAGGAATTACAGAAACACTCACGTGAGCATTCAGAAATTCTGGCAGCGGTTGTTGAATTAAATATTCGCAATGCCCTGCTTTCCCGGAGTGGTCTTGAGGATATTGTTGCAGGATCCCTTGAAAACAGTGCTCGTTTTATCCACTATCTGGATTCAATTGAGCCATTCGCCAGTGGAGAACTCACTGCCTTTGCTGCTCAGTCCGGTCTTGCCGGAGTAAGAGTTGTGCAGGCAGACAGTGGTGTTGCTGTCAGCGGTCCTGCTGACTGGCTTGCTGGTCAAAATTGCCCGGATTCAAATGGGCTGCAAAAAATAAACGATGAACAGCTCTACCTTTTTTCTTTTCTTCCAGTGAATGAAAGGGCGATTTCATCACAAGCAGGATGCGTGTTGGTTGGCCTGTCTGCAGATACGATTGATGAAATTCTGGATAAAATATCCGTTGAACGGCTTCTGACAATGTTTGATAATTTACATGCTATTGCTTATGTCCGGTTTGATGCAGACAAGCTAAGCTCAAATCAAAATACTTTAAATCCAAACTGGGCAGGCAACGATAAGGTTCTTGAAACTATCATTCCCATTGGAGAGAAACAACTTGTCGTTGCCTTGAAAACAGATCGTTTTGGGAAACGGCGTAAGCAGATGAAAAAAGAATTTGTCATCTTCATAAGCCTGTTGATTCTTTTTGGTGCATTTTCATCCTGGTGGCTCTACCGGGTTCAACGTCAACGTTTACAACAGACACGTGAATTTGAGAGAACAATGGCACGTCAGCATGAAGATGCGGCCCTTGGCAGAGCAGCAGCAACAATAACCCATGAATTGCGAAACCCCTTGAATGCCATTGGCATGGGCTTACAACGCTTGCAGCTTGAAGGTGGGAATCTGGAAGAGGATCATCATAAGCTGCTCATCAGCATGCGTAGTGCTGTGGATCGTACGAATACAATTATAACCAGGCTTAAGCAGTCTATTCATTCCTTTGATGTCAGCAGTCAAGTGGTGGCTTTGGACGATCTGATCACTCAGGCTGTAACGCTTTATCAGGGGCAGTGTGAAGAGCAGCATATTGATATTGCACTTGACTGTGGTCAGGATTTCAATATCCCTGGGGATAAGATTCTCCTGGAGCAACTTTTTGAAAATCTTTTGAAAAACAGTATTGAAGCGCAGCCGAATGGCGGTTTTATTAAAATATCTATCAAGCCGTTGAAAAATAAAAAAACATGCCGCGTAGATATTGTTAATGGCGGCTTTACGTTGAGCAAAGAGGAAAGCAATCTTCTTCTTGAACCATATTTTACATCTAAAGCTAAGGGAACAGGCCTGGGGCTTGTGATCAGCGACAAAATTGTCGAGGCCCATAAGGGCAAGCTGGACCGTTGCATTGATTTTGACAGGCAGCAGATTCGTTTTATGGTTACGCTGCCAATGGCGCAGTAGAAAATTTTTAACACCGGTAAACGGTAAGTGAGGCCGGCACTCTTTTCAGTACCCCCTTGAGGGGTATAAGTGCCTTGGTTGTACTTGTAACTTATTCATTTTAAAATAGTCTCAAGTTTTCTTGTTTTTTATTACAGGAATTAAGGAGTAAGGCACTAAATTATTATGATTTCTTATGCTTATACTTATTGTTGACGACGAACAGATGCAGCGGGAGATGCTGCATGGTTTTCTTGAGAAGCAGGGCTATGAGGTATTGACGGCCTCTGGCGGCCATGAGGCCCTGCATATTTTTGCATCTGCTCCAGTGCAGTTGGTACTCATGGATCACCGAATGGAAGATATGAACGGAGATGAGGTTCTGGCAAAAATGAGAGCCGCATCACCATTGGTGAGAGCAGTCATGATTACTGCCTTTGGAGATGTGACAACTGCCGTGAAGGTGATGCAGCTTGGTGCAGATGATTTCATGGAAAAGCCTGTTGATCTCACGGAGCTTCTTGAAAAAATTCGTAGAATTGAGCAAAGTTTGAATGTGCAGGAAGAGTCGCAAAAGATAACTGAAACTCTGGCGCATGTTGAACTGCCAATCTCGATTATCAGTTCAAGCAAACCAATGCAGGAACTTTTGTCTCTGGTGTATCGGATTGCACCAACAGAATGGGCAGCTCTTATTCATGGTGAGACAGGCACTGGGAAGGAACTGGTGGCTCGGCTCATCCATTTGATGGGGCCAAGGAAAGACGGGCCATTTGTTGAAGTGAATTGTGCGGCTATTCCTGAGAATTTGTTTGAATCGGAACTGTTTGGCCATGAAAAAGGGGCATTTACCGGTGCTGTTGCAAAGCGTCGGGGGCGCTTTGAACTTGCCGCCGGCGGAACTCTTTTTCTTGATGAAGTCGGAGAATTACCGCTCCATTTGCAGGCAAAACTTCTGCGAACTTTACAGGAAAAGAAAGTTACCCGTGTCGGCAGCGAGACTGATATTGACGTTGATGCCAGAGTCTTGACAGCCACCAACAGAAACCTGAAACAGATGGTAGCAGAAGGAAGTTTTCGTGAAGATCTGTTTTTCCGTCTCAATGTGCTGGAGCTTGTTGTTCCACCACTCCGGGAACGGAGGGATGATATTGTCGAGTTGGCCGAATTCTTTCTCGAAAAATACTCACCGACCAACATCAGTTTTGCCAACGAAGCCATGGCACAACTGGTGAAGTACCGATTTCCCGGCAATGTCCGGGAACTTGAACACCTGGTTCAACGAATGGTGACCCTTGTTCGTGGAAACAGGATCGGAGTTTCCGACCTTCCTCCTGAAATTCGTGAAAGTCAAAGCAAGGGAGGTTTGTTGAGTGAACGACTGGCCGAAGTCGAGAAGGATATGATGATGGCAGCACTTGATGAGCATCATTGGATACAGACAAAGGCGGCTGATGCACTGGGAATCAGTGAACGGGTACTTCGTTATAAGATGAATAAGGCTGGTATTAAAAAATAGGCGCAATCATAACGCTTCAGGTTGCCCGATATCATCTACTTGCGATAAGCTAACCGGAAAATACTGAAAATCCACAGGAGGTATCATGACTCTCAGAAACAGAGATTCAAATTTAATGTACAGTAGATATGGTCAACTCATGGAGTTTCCACAAAAAAAGTACCTTCTGCCTGACAATCTCAATGAAATCAGCGTAGATAATTTTTTTATTTTTCTTGCGCCCTGTTTCCTTACCTCTTAGTATGTATTACAAATGCAATGCAAAAAAAGAGGCGGGGAATTCTGAATGAAGACTGCAACCATACCATCACTGAGAGTTGAACCGAAATTGCGGCAGGCCGTAGAACGTTCGCTGAAGAGTGGTGAAACCTTATCAAGTTTTATGGAACAGGCCCTTTGGGAACAGGTCAAACAAAGAAAAATCCAGGATGAATTCATTGCCCGTGGCCTGGCATCCCGGGACAAGGCAAAGCAAAGTGGAGAATACTACAGTGCCGAGCATGTGCTGGCCAGTCTTGACTCCATGCTGGCCAATGCAGAAAAAAGTTGAGCTATAAGGTTCGTTATACCAGGGAGGCCAAAGAGGATATCGAACGTCTTTACGCTTTTCTTCTTGAACGGGATATTCAAGCGGCACGTCGTGCAAAGGTTGCCATGGGTAAGGCAATTGCATTTCTCAAAGACTTTCCCTTTGCCTGTCGAAAGGTCTCCTCTGATAATCCCTTTTTCCGGGAGATGCTCATCCCTTTTGGTAACAGTGGGTATGTTGCACTCTTTGAGATCGAGGATAATAAAACTGTTACCATTTTGGCAATAAGGCATCAGCGAGAAGAGGATTACCATTAACCATTGGACCAAAAGGAGTCGGAACATAATGACCCTGAATTTCAGATAGGGCTGTCGCTTCCTATAAACGCCTTTCTATCTTGGACTCAACGAACACAACGGACGAGCTGAGTTAACCATATATACATACCATCGTATGAAGATCCATTACTGAATGAGACAGTCCACGCCTTATTTTGGTCGTTGCGGGTAGACGACCAATATCCCTGAAAACCACATACAAATCGCGAGTCAATTGTTGGACGGTCAACCGGAAATAATGGAAAGATGGAAAAATTAAAAAACGTGGCTGCCCCAAATTTATTAATAATTAAATTTGTCGATGGACAAAGAACAGCCCCGTTTTGGAATTACCGTGTCTTTAACAAAACGCAGATTATTTATGCATTCTCTTTTTATCCTGAACCATTCGTTCCACCGCGTTTGCAGTGTCGTCGGAAGTGGCCTTGGCTTCCTGGGCAGTACTTTCTGCACTACGCGCCGTTGTCAGAGCTTGTTCCGCAGTTACGTTAGCCTGCTGGGCAAGTGCTTTTACAGCATCCAGATCCTTATTCGTGGCACATCCTGCAAGACCAATGACGATGAGCAGGGCAAGTAATTTGACAGTATGTTTCATGAGAACTCCTTTTTGTTGATAGGTAAGTTAGTACCTTACAGGATATTTTCTTGTTTTTTGCAGAAAATAATTTGCTCAAGGTACTTTCACTGCACAGGTAAGCGTTACCCCACGAGGGGGTACTGACCACCAGAAAAGTATGATAGTTGCATTCTCTCTTTACCAATGGCTTTGAGCCAACATGATAAAAAGATTTTTTTTAATGAAAAAAATAATTGAGATAATAAAACGCTGCTGCGGTTTTCTGACATACAGGAGTAATTATGGAGAAAATGTATTTTTGAACCTGAACTACAGGATCGTTCTCTTATTTCAATAATCATTCACATACATGAATATATACTAATTGTTATAATTTTTCAATGCTATATTAACTATACAATAAATATTTGTACCACATTGTTACAGGTGTTTTTTCCTGTACCCAGCCATTGTAATTGAAATTGCAGCAACGAAGCAGATGAAGATTTTTTATTACATCATTGCCCCTCTGCCCATTATCTTCCCCTCAATGGCGTAAACTGCCAAGTCTTTGGTGCAAACTGCCAAGCGTGTGTTCTGGTGCTGTGTTATTGTATTCCTGAAATTAACACAAACAGGAGGCGTTAATGAGTGATATGGAACTTGCATCGGATAACGATACAATCACTTGTCCCAATAACAGCCACGCTGAGACAGCGGCATTTAACCTTGTTGCAGAGATGCTGGCAAATGTGTTGGCACGTCAGGATGAAGAGATAATTGTTGAAAGCAGATCACAGGATTTTATCTATAACCCAGACACTGACATTGGAGTCAGTCAATTTCTCAATATAGTGATTGATAGTGAAGATGTACTTGAAACAGAGGATAAAATAGAGGTTCATTTATCTGGAAGAGTAAAGAATGAGAAGGGACAAAGATCGACATGCACTCTCTATTTCTGCTTGTGGTGGGACAATACAGCAGATTCTTTATTCAGAACCGGCTATGCGAAGACTATGGAAGCAAATTCTGCAGTTGTAGAATTTCAAAACTGCTTAGAGGGTTTAGCGGATTCTGTTTTTGCATTGGATCTGTATAAAAATAATAAAGCAGGGATACGATGTTCCATGGGGCATGGAAGAGGATATCTGGTTTTTGCTCGCAGGGCATGAAGAATCAGGTTTTCTGCAAAAGATCAGGTGCGCACCCTAAAGAACCAGGGTACAAACTTCGATTCCGAGAAAACAATTTATAAGGCACTAACCCCGGTGATGAACGGGAAAGCCGGGATAAGTTTCTTGGTGGTATGGGTAACTCATTGATCACAAATTAACTTTCCGTTTTCTTGTTTCTTTTGACAGCTTTTCAGGAGTAAGGCACTAACAACTAACAGGTCGGTCATCGCTTAGGATATAATCAACCCCTGCATCAAGACATAGCTGAACTTCAGCTGTAGTCGAGGGTAAAAAGCCTATTATCTGGGCTCCTCGTTGGTGAAATGTTTGCACGACTCTTTTGTTAATTAAGGCCAGGCCCAATTTTTTAGGAAATATTGAATATATTGTATTCTTTTTGATATTCCCTAACATGGATAAACCAAAAAGAGCGGCAATTCCTGGCTGGTAACACTGTGCTTTACGTGAAAAACAAATGGCATCAGGAAAATCTTTTAAAAAGTTTTCCTGTAGTTCTTTGTTCCAAAAGAGAAAAGTTATTTTATTAAGTAATGTTTTGTCATCGATCAAAAGATTGCGTATGGTTTTTAGCGTTTGAGCCGCAGTATCGGGTTTTATGTCAAAAACCCAATGTTGTTTTTTAAATGCCACAATAAATTCATCCAGAAATAAATACTTACCTCCTTTTTTCAGTTGGATTTTTTCTAGTTCTGCTCTTGTCATTTCAGCAATATTACCTGAACATGATGAAGTCTTATCCGGTGTTGGATCATGGCAGAGAATAATATGATTATCTTTTGTGCTATGCAGATCTGTTTCTAACCACGAGAAACCTGCATCACAAGCTAATTCAAAAGCTGCCCGGGTATTTTCGTCATGCTGTTGGGACATTCCTCTATGGCTTATCCAGATAGGTGTGGTCATGATATTATTAGTACCTTATAAATTCTTTTCGTGTTTTTTTGAAAAGAATTTGGTGAAGGTACTTATGCCGGCTTACCGTTCATCACCGGTGTTAGTGCCTTACTCCTGAAAAGCTGTCATAAAAAAACAAGGAAATGGAAAATTCTATTAAAGTTAGGTGTTGAACACATCAACAAGGCACTTATACCCCTCAGGTAAGCGATAGACTCCGAGGGGGTACTGAAAAGAGTGCCGGCCTCACTTACCGTTTACCGGTGTTAGGTGTTTATCTGCAAATCCATCTAGAAGTTCAACTTTTGACGACTCCATTATTACTGGTTTTTGTTCGATTTTTCGGCAAGTTTAGCCTGCAGGAGGTCACCAAGGGTGCCCAGTGTCCCGGATTGTTTTTTTCTGTCAGCCTGAAAATTTTTGACAAGTTTGTCTTCAGATTTTTGATCATCGTCAGGGCTGACATAGTCAGACGGTGCAAGGCTGATTCGTTTTTCGACTGTGTCAATGCTTTCCACCTGTACTTCAATTTCCTGTCCTTCTTCAAGGACTTCACGGGGGTGGTTGATTCGTCTCCCTTTGCCAAGCTTTGAAATGTGAATAAGCCCGTCCACGCCTGGTTCAAGGGTCACAAAAGCACCAAATTGTGCCAGACGAACCACGGTGCCTGTGATAATGTCACCGTCACTAAGCTTTGTTGCTGTCTGTTCCCATGGGTCTTCAAGAGTTTCTTTAATACTGAGGCTGATGCGGTTATTCTCCCAGTCCAGTTTTTTTATAACTACGCTCACTTTCTGATCCACTGCATAGTAATCATTGATGTTTTCCACCCGGCTCCAGCCGATTTCAGAAATCGGGACAAGGCCGTCCACGCCACCAATATCAACAAAAGCACCAAACTCACGAATGGAGGTGATTACTCCACTGATTGTCTGGCCCTCTTCAAGAGTTTCTCTTAATGCCTCGCGAAGTTTTTCCCGTTCTGCTTCAAGGAGCGCTCTGGCTGAAACCACAATGTTCCTGCCATTTTCTTCAAAACGGGTGATGAGAAATTTCATACGCTGTTCAACATATTCAGCAGCAGCATCTTCCACTCGCCTCAGTCCCATTTGCGAGTAGGGGCAGAAGGCGCGAATTGAGCCACCAAGGGTGATTGCGAAACCGCCCTTAATCTCCTCTTTAACAAGCCCTTCAACAGGGATACCACTTCGGCATGCCTCTTCCAGGTGTTCGGCATTTTTCCCGGATCCGATGCTGATGGTAAAAAGTTGGGCACCATTCTTTGCTTTCAGAAAGTAGACCTCGAGTTTGTCACCGACAGCTGCAGCATTCTCCTCGTTGTCATTTTGTAATTCTGATGCATCAAGTATGCCTTCACTTTTTCCGCCTGTGTCCAGGAAAATGGATTCGCCACTGATGCCAGCAATGGTGGCTGTAATTTTCTGGCCTGGTTTTAGGCGGCGTATGGGCTTGGATTCGCTTTCCTGAAAAAGTTCTGCAAAACTGGCACTGTCTTCGGACATAGTAATACCCTATTGGTTGAGACTCGTTTATTGAGAAAAAATTTGCACCACTCTACCATGAATAGTTACGAAAGAAATACTATTCTTTCTGATCCTGATTTATGGCCAGGGTGAGGAAAAAGTCATTTTCGCTAAACAACAGTTTCTTGCTGCGGAGATCCTGGAGAAAGCTCATGAGCGTTGACTCTTTAACACTTGAAAATGTCAGGCTTATTGCCTCAAATTTTTGAATTTCACGACAAAAAAGATAAATTTTTCGTGATAATCCCTGTAAGCGGTGCTGCAGTGGCGGGCCGTTAATCTGTTCCTGACGAATGAGAAGAAACGAGCCACCATCCCGATAGCTGAGAGCTGGTTTTGATGGATTTCTTTTATTGTGGAAGTCCTGCCAGGATTCAATTTTTTTCACCACTTGTTTCCATAGTTTACGCTGTAAGCTACGGTCTCCCCGATAGCCTTTGATCAGCATGGTAAGGTTTTTCAGCAGTTTTTGGGGAAATAACTTTCTGTTACCGCCATGCTGAGTTATCGAAAGAATCCCGTAGCTTTTGGGATCCTCTGCCACTGGCGAGCCATGACCGAGGAAGAAAGAGGCGCTGGCAAGAGGTGAAAAGGGCAGGACAAAATCCAGATTGTCGATGGTTTCCTGAACTTCTTCTTCAGTGCTTCCCGGGAATTCGATAATGAGGTTGCCGTCCAGTGCTATTTTTGCCTCTGCACTCTGGCGCATGGCTGCAATGTTTTCAATGGCCGTGGTTCCTTTTTTCATTTTTTTAAGCAGTGCAGTGGACAGTGATTCAATACCTACCTGCACTGTGGAGAGCCCGCCCTGGCGATAGATGTGTGGTGTGGCAGGGTCAGTGATAACCCGCACTTCAGCAAAGAAATCAAAATCAGTTTTTTCTCTGGCAAGGGTTTTAAAAAATGTATCGGCCTCTTTTGGGGGTAGAGCATTGTCTGTAAAACAGAAATCCAGACATTGATATTGACTGGACTGTTGTTTCACTTCTGCAAGCATGCTGGTGGCTGTTTTCCAGCGATACCCGCGCCATTGGAGATTTAAATTGCAAAAAGTGCATTTGTTCCACCAGCATCCTCTGGAAAATTCAATGGGAAGTACAGGGATAAAGGGCTGGCCTGGAAAGCAATGGCGTATTTCCTGAAAGTAGGGGGAAAAATCCGGCACAGGCAGGGTGTTTATGTCTGCAATCCCAGCGCAACTGCTTTGTATTGGGTTTTGTTTTTCTCTGGTTAGAATTTGGGGTGGCAAGGGGTGTGTGTCTTCAGGAGATTGCAGAGCATGGCAGAGCTGTTGTAATGCTTCCTCTCCCTCTCCGCTGATGACATAGTCTATCTGGGAAAAATTCTGGAGCAGGGATTTCCCGATGTTTCCGACACAGCCAGAGCCGCCAAAAACAATGGCTAAGTCCGGGTAGAGTTTTTTTATTCGTGATGCAGCAGTGAGTGAAGAGATGAGCTGGCTAAAACAGATGGAAAAACCAATGAGATCAAAAGAAGCAAGATCAACGGAGGTGAGCCATTGCTCCAGTGCCAGTTTCAGGCGCTGTCCACACTCAGCAAAATTTAATCGCTTGAGCTTCTTTTCTTTGTGACAGCTTTCATAAAAGAGTTTTTCTGCTGATTCTGCCTGCTCCGGAAAGAGCATGGGGCTATAGAGTGCCTCGCCGGCCCAGCCGTTTTTTGCCAGATAATGATAGTTTTCTG
Organism: Thermodesulfobacteriota bacterium; assembly: GCA_034722915.1. Lineage (GTDB taxonomy): Bacteria > Desulfobacterota > Desulfobulbia > Desulfobulbales > Desulfocapsaceae > Desulfocapsa. The sequence continues at coordinate 18,292 of JAYEOK010000066.1, forward strand.
TTCCGATGGCTGCTGCAGCTGCGAGGTAAGGGTGGAAAAGAGTTGTTGCAAGGGTGTTGTCACGATCAAGAAAAGCCTTGAGCGCTGCAAGCTGAATGGATGGCCGATTGAAAATAGACCAGGGCATGGACACCAGGCCTACATTGAATGGATGCGATGTTTTTTTGTTCCCGGCCATCATTGATGGATGATTTCTGTTCCTTCAGGAGGTGTAAAGTTAAACAATTTTTCCATAAGGGCACCATCATCAGCATCAAGAGTATTGACCTTGAGGCTACTGAAATTAAGGACGGTGAGGGTGTCAAAATGATCAAGCATTTCTATGCGACGAATAAGCGAGTTGTCTGTTACCCAGAGGTGAATTGAGGCCACTTGGGATTGTTTGGCTTTGGGTACCAGTTTAATAACTGCGGTTTTGTCTTGCGTGGTGGCAGAACTTTGATCCGGGGGCAGGATTGTAAAGTCTTCCACCAGGATACCGGAACCGGTAAAAAAAGAGTAGGTCAGATCCTGTTGTAAAGCTTCAGCTGGAGTAATAATCATCTGTTCAAGGGAAGAAAAATACATGGAAAAGGTCTTTCCGTCACTCACCAGCACCTGCCTGTCCGGACTAGAGTAATTCCAACGCATTTTACCGGACTGGATCTTATCCGATGTCTTGCTGGCAGTAGGAATTTTAACAAAAAATGCCTGTCCGCGGCCTCTTTTCGGGCGTCCACTGAGCTGCCCCCTGGTGTCTTGAATAAAATCAAAACTGAGTGATTGAATCTTGTCATAACGACTCTGCAGCCTGGATGCAACAGCTTCCGGGGATTCTGCCAGGGCTGTTGCAGAACCTGAAAAGAGAAAGAAAAACAGGAAGACATAGAAGGGTAAACGATTTGCTGCCAGGATGGTATTCATGCAATAATCAACTCCATAGGACGGGAAAAAATGTGCTCAGCCACTTTCAGGGCTGTGTCGGTACTGTCAGAGGCGTAGTAGCGATGCTGAACACGCCCCTGTCTGGATACAATATCCGGATTACGGATAAGAAATTCTTTTATATATTGAGCGGTCTGGGTGGAAGAGTCAATAAGTTTTACCCGTTTGCCGATTCTCGCCTGAATCAGTTTTTTTAACAGGGGGTAATGGGTGCAACCAAGAACCAGAGTATCTATTTGTCTGTTTTTCAAGGGATGCAGGTAGCGGCGCAGGATCATTTTTGTCTCCCGTTTGTTCAGCCAACCTTCTTCAACCAGAGGCACCAGCAGGGGACACGCAGCCTGGTAAACATTGAAATCGGGACGTTCTGCAGTAATGGTTTTTGGATATATTCCGCTTTTCACAGTGGCTCTTGTGCCGATAATGCCAATTTGTCCGTTCTTGCTGGTTTTTATGGCACATCTGGCAGCAGGAGTCACAACTTCAATGATTGGAACCTGAAAATGTTTGCGCAGAGTTTCAGTTGCCACAGAAGACGCTGAATTGCATGCGATAATAATTAATTCCGCACCTTTATTCAGCAGGAATTCAGTATTACGAATGGAGTAATCAATAATGGTTTTTGGACTTTTAGGGCCGTAAGGCGTTCTTGCGATATCCCCGTAATAGACCAGTGAATATTCAGGGAGAAGCTGTTCAATGGCATGGGCAACTGTCATGCCGCCAATGCCTGAATCAAAAATACCAATCATTATTTTAAAAAACTATTTGTTTATTGATATTGTCAGGACGCCATCATTTCTTTTTATTTTTTGCAGCAGTTGTTTTCTTACGTGCTGCAATGGATTTTTTTAATGCATCTGGGATACCACGTTCTTTGCCGGATTTTTTTCTTTTTTCTGTGATTGATTTTGCACAAAGTGGCTGCCTGAGGGAAAAACCATATTTAATTCTGTATTCACGTCTTGTGAGTTCATGGGAAAGAAGATGTTTAAAAGAGAGTGTTTTGAATGCTTCCCCACATTCAAGGCAGATGATTTTATTCTTTAAGATAGATTTTTCAGGAGCAATAGCTGGCTTGTTGTCATCAGTGTCAGCGATTTCCTCACCAGTCTCCAGTGCATGTAGATTTTGCAGGGTGGAAAAAGTTTCTTTGAGGGCATCCTGTAATTCTTCTATGGTCATGGTTTTAGAATTACCCTGAGCCTGAACAATCTCAGCTGCCATTTCAACCAGTGTTTTTGTCATGATCTTCTCCTGACTGATATATTTTAAGTTCAATTTTTATTTCATAAATAAATAACGATGAGAGATGGATAGTATAGCGCAACGTGTAAAAGTCAAGGAAAGAAGGGGAGCCGCTAAACGTCCTGTCATTGAAGGATGAATTTTCCGGGGTTGAATAGGGAGTTGACAGGCTGAAAACTGAGCATTACATTAGCATTGCGTTTGGCTCTACCCGGTACCGTTGTGAAATGGGTGATAGCTTGAACCACCGTGTGGTGTTGAGTTGAAGGCGGTCAGCGACTGTCTGGTATTATTTGGAATATTATAAAAGTACGATGGAGTTAGAGATGCCCGTTTATGAATATGAATGTCCCGCATGTGAAAAAGTTCTTGAGGTACAGCAACGAATGGCTGATGCCCCTTTGACTATATGCCCGGAATGTGAAGGGCCTGTAAAAAAAATAATGTCCAGAAGTTCTTTTCAGTTGAAAGGCGGTGGCTGGTATGCAGATGGCTATTCTTCCAGCAAGCCTGAAAAAAAGAAAGAGTCAACCGCCAGTAAGTCTGCGCCTCCCTGTAAATCCACTGGAAGTTGTCCCTGTGCGGCAGCAAGTTCATAGCCCAAACTTTTGACAGGGGAATTTGTTTTTCATTTCCTTCCGGCCAGGTTGTGTACTGCTGAATGCCTTGCATCCGTTTATGTGGATCCTGAAGAAAGGAAGGTAAAGCAACGGCGATTTCAGTCTCTTCTCGGAAACGTTTCAGCAGAACGACTATTTTTTGTTCTTGCTACATGCGAAAAAAAGCCTGTGGCCTTTCTTCAACTTTGCCGGGAACGAAGAAAACGAACTCAATTCAGGGTTCGGGGGCTCCACACTCATTGTCAGTTTCGTAATCGATCCCTTGCCACAAGAGTCTTGCGACTTGGCTGCAAGTGTATCTCAGAGTTTTATCAGGGAGGAAAAGTCTTCTCCTATATCCTTCCGGAAAATAAATCTTCCCTTATTGCTCATCAGCATGCGGGCTTTCATGTCATCCGCCTGCCGATTATACAGCTTCAGTCTGAGAATCATCTTTGTCTTGTCTGGACATCAGGGGCATATGGCCATGGCATCACCGTATGAATAAAAACGGTAGCCCATGCCAATGGCTTCCCTGTAGCTTTCCATCAGGGGCTCGCGCCCACAGAGAGCTGAGACCAGGAAAAGTAAGGAAGACTCGGGAAGATGGAAGTTGGTGATAAGATTGTCTACCACCTTGAATTGATAACCGGGGAGTATGTAGAGTCCACACCAGTCATCTCCTGCCTGAACCTGTCCTTTCTGGTCAGACATGAATTCCAGGGTACGTACTGTGGTGGTTCCCACAGCCCATATTTTTCCGCCATTTTTCCGTACACTGTTGATTTTGTCAGCGCTTTCCGCAGAGACAGAGACATATTCCTCATGAATAATGTGATCCCGGATATCTTCACAGCGTACAGGGGCAAATGTTCCATGGCCCACATGGAGGGTGATGTGGGTGGTATCCACGCCTTTTTGCTGAATGGACTGTAGAAGTTTTTCTGAAAAATGAAGCCCTGCAGTCGGAGCTGCAACAGCACCCGGTTTTTCGGCATAAACTGTCTGGTAGCGTTTGCGATCCTCTTCTGTTGTTCCATCTTTTCTACTGATATAGGGAGGTAGAGGTACCTGGCCGTACTGTTCCAGAATAGTGGATAACTCCTTGTCATGAGAGTAGGTCAGCTCGATTTTGACTTTTCCTCCGTCAAGGAGTTCCAGTACCCTGGCATCCAGATCAGGCCCCAGAAAAAGATGCGTTCCGGGTTTCGGGCGTTTTGAACTTTTCATAAGAGCCGTGACTTTTGCTCGTTTTTTTATTTCGTCACTCTTTTGCAGCGCAGGATAAGAGAGGAGAAAAACTTCAACCTTGCCACCACTTTCTTTACGGCCATACAGCCGTGCCGGAAAAACTTTGGTATTATTCACCACCAGCAGATCACCGGGATTTAATAAATCAATGATCTCATGGAAGGTGCCATGGTTCCATTTACCGATTTCCCGGTGCATGATCAGAAGGCGGGAGTTTTCTCTGGTATCTGCCGGATGTTGGGCAATATTGTCCGAAGGAAGGGTGTAGTTGTAAGCTTTAAGAGTGAATTTCTGTTGCATGGGGATTTGGTTTTACGGTATAAAATGACAAAAGCAATCTGCTATTATATCGTTTTTGTGGTTGTTTGTAGTTTTTTGTTTCGTATTTCGTGCTTCGGATTTCGAATTTGTTTTTGGTCATCATTTCTTAAAAAAAGGTCTTCCTACCATGTTCCTTGTCGTTTGCGCAACTGAATTTGAGCTTCAGCCCCTGCTTGAGAGGGTGAATCCTGAGAAGAAGGGATGGATGAGTCTGGTCACAGGCGTCGGCATGGTGGAAACCACTCTCAATCTGACAAGATTACTTGAGCAACAGCCTAAAAAAATCCATGCTGTACTCAACTTCGGTGTGGCGGGAGCCTACAAGTGTGATGGCAGAGAGGGTGCAGGGCTTCTGGAAATATGCCTGGCAGAACAGGAAGTTTTTGGCGATTTTGGTATCTGTCATGTCGATCGTATTGAGCCCCTTGCTGAACATCTTGTGCATCGACCCTCGTATGTTTTGGATCATGATCTACTGAACAGGGCAGAAACTCTTTTGCAAGAGAATGGTCTTTCTGCAAAACGTGGAAATTTTGTCACAGTTTGTGGCGTAAGCGCAACTGAAAGGCGCGGAACCATGCTTGGCACACAGTATGATGGCCTCAGTGAGAATATGGAAGGTGCAGCTGTGGCACGAGTCTGTGAAGAATTTAATTTGCCGCTCCTTGAAATGCGAACGATATCCAACTTTGTGGAAGAGAGAGACATACAACGCTGGAAACTGACTGAGGCTTGCGCCCAGGCAGGAAAGGCAGCAGCCATACTTCTTAAGGGGTTAACGTAACAGATGACACCACCACTCACCCTTGGTTATTCACCCTGCCCAAACGATACCTATATTTTTTATGGGCTGACCCATAATAAGATAGCCTTACCTGACATTGATCTGGCCCTACCTCTGCTTGAAGATGTGGAGACCCTGAACTCCTGGGCTGTTGAGAAAAAACTCGATATTACAAAATTGTCCTTTCATGCGCTGGGCCATGTTCTGGATGAGTATTGTGTACTTTCTGCCGGTTCTGCCCTTGGCCGGGGCTGCGGCCCGCTTCTTGTGGCAAGACCCGGTTTTGATACGGCAACTCTCAGGAGTGCAAAAATTGCTATTCCCGGTCGTCTCACCACCGCAAACCTTCTTTTTCGTATGTATTCTCCTGTTTCAAGTCATTTGATAGAGCTTCGTTTTGATGAAATTATGGAGGCAGTGACAAACGGAGAGGTGGATGCCGGTGTAATAATCCATGAAAGCCGTTTTACATATGCGGAGCAGGGACTGGTTTGTCTGCAGGATCTAGGCCAGTGGTGGGAAGAGTCTACAGGCCATCCCATTCCTCTTGGCTGTATTGCTGCACGAAGAACGCTGGGCAAAGAGCGAATAGATCGCATAGATAAAGCCATTCATGATTCGATTGTATGGGCAGACAAACATCCGGATGAATGTCTTCCTTATATCAGGCAGTATGCGCAGGAGATGGATGAGCAGGTAATGCAAAATCACATAGGTTTGTATGTGAACGACTATTCCAAAGCACTGGGAATAGACGGAAAAGCAGCCATAGAGACCTTCCTTGGTCTTGGTCGTAAGGCGGGTATACTCCCGGCCCCTCTCAAACAGGTAAGCCTGCAGATATGACGGCACAAACCCCTTCCCAACAGGAAATTCCTCTTCGAGCGTGCCTGCTTATTGGCGGGCGCAGTTCCCGGATGGGTCGGCCAAAACATCTGATTAAAGGGGGAAATGGCCTGACCTGGCTTGAAAATACTGTAAACCTGCTCCAACCTTTTACTCAGAAGATTGTCATCTCGGGCCGTGGTGATGTGCCAGCCAGCCTCGATTCTCTGATCCGCCTTGCTGATGTACCTGATGTGCAGGGGCCGCTTACCGGGATTCTCGCAGCCATGCGCTGGCAACCCGATTCCTGCTGGTTACTGCTGGCTTGTGATATGCCTAATATTACATCAGAGGCCCTGGAGTGGTTGCTGGCAAGCAGAAGTCCGGATTCCTGGGGGACTCTGCCGCGTCTGAAAGAGGATGGGTTTTTTGAACCCCTGCTTGCCTTGTATGAACCGCAGTCTAAAAGATATTTTGAGGAGCTGTATTCTTCAGGGCATCGGCGAATTTCAATGGTGGCGAGGCGATCCAAAATTGCAACTCCTGTTGTTCCACGCCCGCTCTGCCGGGCGTGGAGTAATATTAATACTCCGGATGAACTGTCTCAGCAGCTTAGCGTTTAGTAAAACTGAATGTCTGTCCAGCTATAGTGGCTTCATACATTAAACCACCTTTAGTGATGGTGTAGGTGGCCATACCCTTGTTGTAACCGGCACTGCCAATTGCGGCGTTGTTTTTTCCACCACTGGCTGAAGCAGAGCTGCCTTTCGTATTGCCAGAGACACCGACTGCTGCAGTCAAGGCCACAGCCTGAGCCTCCACACCAAATTCGAAATTACCACCGGTGAACTCAGCAACTGCTCGTCTATCCTGGAAAAAGATGACTTGGCTAAAGCCAGAGGCACCAAGTTGGAAGCCGATTGATGCCTGAGTCATATTTGTGTCGCCAAGGTACTTGCCCTGTGCAAAGACTCGGCCCTTACCAAAGGCACCCCCGACGATAAATCCTGCCTTGCCAATTGTGGGAAATAATGCGAACCCATAAGCACTGTGGAACATCTCGGATGCACCGGCATCTTCGAACATTTTTTTTGTCTCTGAATATTTGTCGGCCCATGCAGAAGTGAACACGAGGGACAGTAATAAGGTGAGTATGGTGGCGCGCAGGATGATTTTCATTTTGTTGTCCTTTTTGCTTGTGGTTGTAAGGGCCTGCATTCTGTCTGAACGTAGAGCGCTGAATCAATTTTGATATCTGCTTGTAATGGTATTGTTTTATTATTACAATGCATTTTTATTTTTATGGATTGTATGTTTCATGTAATCAAATTTGTTTTTCACTCATCATGTCTCAACACACTGAAATTGAAGAATTAAAGAAAGAGATTTCGAAAATATTCTGTAAGGTACTAACCCCGTTCATCACCGGGGTTAGTTTTGATGCAACCGTGCATGGTCCTGTTTTTGGTGTTAATTTTAAATGGTGATTTGAGTCGTCAGGTGTTTTTGAAATTTAATAATTAAAAAAGGATAAACGTATGTCAATTAAAACAAGAGCATTGCTTTTAACATTTCTCATATCCATTTTTCTTCCTCACCAGGTTTTTGCAATAGGTGAGTCTCTCTCCGGGTTGGCCAGCAGTGCCGGGGATCTCGCGAAAAGTGCTGGAAAAGCGGTTGGAATAGGGGAGACAGCAGCTGAGATAGATAAGGATGCGACTATTGCATTAGATAAATTATTGAAAAATTCAGAGGCTGCTGCAAAATTATCGCAAACAGCGAAGGCAATTTTAGTCTTTCCCAAGATATTAAAGGCTGGTCTGGGCGTCGGTGGTCACCATGGAAACGGGGCGCTGCGTAAAAAAGGTAAAACAGTTGCTTACTATAAAACAATTGCAGGTTCCTACGGACTCCAGATAGGAGCACAAGCCTTTGGCTATGCTATATTTTTTATGGACGATGAAGGATTCGACTATCTTCTCAATCAGAATGAAGGGTGGGAGGTAGGTGTTGGCCCCAGTGTGGTTTTGGTTGATGAGGGAATGGCAAAAACAATGAACAATACAACAATTACAGAATCTGTTTATGTCTTTACCTTTAACCAGCATGGATTAATGGCCGGTTTAGGTATTCAAGGGTCAAAAATTTCTAAAATTACGCCTTGAAAATATATTTCTTTAAAAAAAGAATTGGGTGAAGGTATTTATACGCCCTTGTGAGGTGTGAGGTGTGAGGTAAGCGTTGACTCCGAGAAACCAGGAAGTTGTCATTGTAAGCAATAGATAACTTTTCTCTTCGCCGACTTTCAGTCACACATTGTGTGTGGATTCGTATTGATGAATGAGCCTGCAAAAACGATCTATATGCTCATCCGTGGTAACAAAAGAACATACCAGTCGAGTAAAAACGTCATCTTCTTTCAGTTCGATCCCAGGGGGCAGGGCATGGGCAGACCACTGGTAAAATTCAGCCCCTGAATTATGCAGAAAGTCGGCCAGTGGCTTAGGCATCGTGACAAAAAGTTCATTTGCCTCGCGTGGCCATTTTAGAGAAATTGAGGAAAAGGAAGCAAGTTTTTTTTCCAGATGGTGTGCCTGTTTGTTGGCGTGGCTGGCAAGCTCCAGCCAGTGGTTATCTTTGAGCCATCCAACAAACTGGGCTCCGAAGAAACGTCCCTTGGAAACAAGGTGGCCTGATCGTTTTCTTCTGTGGATAAAAGATGTGGCAAGTTTCCGGTTAAAAAACAGGACTGCTTCGGCGACCATGCCTCCGCATTTTGTTGCACCCAGTGAGAGTACATCAACACCCGCCTTCCACGTCAAATCAGCTGGAGAACATCCAAGGGCTGCAACCGCATTGGCAAATCGGGCACCATCCATGTGCACGTGCATCGTATGCTTGTGCGCAAACGAGCAGAGATCTGTTATTTCCCGAGGAGTGTAGACAAGACCTGCTTCATTTGCCTGGGTGATGCTTAAGGTGCTGGTACGAGGTGTATGGGGCGGCTCATCAGACAGCGAATGAAAGTATCGTTCAAGGTGATAGAGTGTAAGTTTTCCGGCTTTTCTGGAAATGGGGATAAGTCGTGCCCCTCCTGAAAAGAATTCCGGAGCTGTGGATTCATCCTGCAGGATATGAGCCTGATGGTGGCAGAGCATGGTTTCCCATGGGTGCACCAGGCAGGAAAGGGCAAGTGAATTGGCTGCTGTACCGGTAGCGACAAAAAACACCTCAAGATCACAACCAAACACTTTTTTCAGATCTTCGGTTGCCTGTGCACACCACTGGTCATCACCATATCCGTGGGTAAAGTCTGAATTAGCAACCGTAAGCATCTCCAGTACCTGGCTGGATGCACCTGTCTGATTGTCACTTCCGAATTGCATGAAAATTCTCCTCTCTAACTGGAAAAAGGTTGTCGAAAAAGCTCATAGTTCAGGCCTCATAAATATGATAAACTCGTAAAAATCTCCAATCTAAGATGGGTAAGTAAAAAACTTCATATGCGAGGCGCGCATTTTTTGTTTGTTTTCGGCGTACTAGGGTACGTCGTAATTAAACAAAAAATGCAGCAACGAAGCAGATGAAGAGTTTTTACGACGCCATCAAATATTACTATGGACGGTTGTGTTTATCGTCGTGTTAACAGGGCAGTACGGGGAAATTGGACATCTTGCCGGCAGGAAAGCAAAGAGGGCTAAGGTGTTATAATTTCAAGCCCTTTGATATTTTTAAAGTCCGCGGCGTTGCTGGTTAAAACTCTATAACCATGCGTGATGGCTGTTGCTGCTATTTGCAAATCATGAGCAGCGATCTTTTTTCGTGGTTTTTCCACGAGACATTGAGCGTATAGTTCGGCATAGGTACGAGCAATTTCTGTGGTAAAATCCAAAACGGGAAAATGGCTAACTATTCTTTCAGAAAATGTTAGCCGATGGAGGCGTATTGCAGGGGTTTGTGCGAGAGCGACTCCTGTCAACAATTCAGAAACAGTTATAGCAGCAATAAAACAGGTGTCGTTGCTTGAAGCAAGGAGCTGACTGAGTTGACGTTGTCCATTTTCAGCATCTATAAAAACATTTGTATCAACTATGATTCCCATGGACTATCCGGCAACAAAGATTCTTTACGTATCAGATCAAGATCCGCGCTGAATTCTTTTTGATCGACTGGTCCAAGAGCCAGATCTTTGAGGAATTCTGCTAATTTGGCAGCTGGAAAACCTTGATTATGAGCAGGAATAAGTTCTGCAATATTCTGATTCCTTTTGGTAATAATAATATGGGTGCGACTTATCCGCACCTTGTCAATAATAGAAGACAAGTTGCGAGCTAATTCTGTTGCTGATATTTTTTCACCATAAGCAGGCATATAATTATTCCTTTATGTATTGAGCAGGAGTTCTTTTACAGTGACTCTTGTATGTATAATACGCATTATATGTAATTCTTGCAAGTTGTTTGTGGTATAACATTTTTATCATTTTTACCATGGCAAATATAATCCGGTTGAACGAGTATGGGGGATTTTTGAAAACTACTGAAATGGCGAACTACTCGACTCAGAAGAGAAAGGTCTGGGCTGGGGTATTTTATTTTGTCCTTGTACCTGAATCCTGGATTAGCAACCCTTAGGGTTTGGTAAAAAATAAATTGGAAAGTCCAAGTTATTTTTTACCGAACCCTAAGCTTCTCCAGTCTCTGAGTGGATGTACCCGTCTGATTGTCACTGCCCAAGTGCATGTAAAATTTCCTGTCTAAATGGAAAAAGATTTGTCTATTAAAGCTCCATCCATTTTCTTCCCATAAAATATTCAGTATGCTACAGTGTTTATATCAGTTTGATTCGTTTGCTCAAACATCAAATAGGGGAGAGATGCATGCGTTTTGATTCCGGAAAAATGATCACTGATTTTGATCCCCATTTTAAGATATTTCATGAACTCATGCCGTTTAAAGTTCAGGAAATACTCCTTGTTTCAAGCCCATACGATGCTTTCATCATGGAGGAGGACGGCTCACTTGCCACTCGGATCATCAATGAATATCAAGGTTTGAATCTGAGCGGCGCACCTCGTATAACCCTGGTTTCTTCAGGTCGTGAAGCCCTTGAGATTATGCGACGGCAGGCTTTTGATCTGGTTATCACCATGCCCAATGTTGGTGCTATGGACGCCTTTTCCCTTGGCGCTGCCATCAAAAAAATCCATCCTACTCAGCAGGTTGTTCTTATTGCTCACAGTCTTCGTGGCATCTATCCCCTGCCCAAAAGGGCAGATTGTCATTCCATTGATAATATCTATCTCTGGTGCTGTGAGTCTGAGCTTCTTCTTTCCCTGATCAAGAATTTTGAAGATCATGTCAATGTGGATGCGGATACTGCCCGGGCCATGGTAAGAGTGATCATCATGGTGGAAGATTCACCGGTGTACAGGTCTTCTTTTCTGCCGCTTTTGTATCATGAGGTGGTACGTCAAACTCAGTCCGTACTCGATGAGAGCCTCAATGAAGCCCACCGTTTGCTCCGCATGCGGGCAAGGCCAAAAATTCTTTCTGCCATCAATTATGAAGAGGCGATGGTTTTTTATGAGGCCTACAAACCCTTTATTTTTGGTATAATGTCTGATGCGCGCTTTCCGCGCCGTGGAAAAATTGATCCTGAAGCCGGATTACGTCTACTTGAAACCATACGGGAAGATGTGCCGGATCTGCCCATGCTGATGCTTTCCTCTGAGCCGGAAAACAGGCAACGGGCTGAAGCCATCCCTGCTGTTTTTCTCGATAAAAATTCACCTTCAGTAAAGGATGAGATTCACTCATTCTTTCTCAATTATCTGGGTTTTGGTGACTTTGTTTTTCGTATGCCTGATGGAACTGCCATAGGGCATGCTTCCAATCTTTTCGAGTTTGAGCAGCAGCTTCGCGAGATCCCCTCAGAGTCCATTCGTTATCATGCAGAGAATAATCATTTTTCCAACTGGGTTATGGCGCGCGCAGAGGTGGCACTGGCAACCCGTCTCCATCGGGATCATGTTAGTGGAATCAAAAAATGTTCGGATCTGCGGGATGATATTGTCTTTAAAGTACACTCGCTTCGTAAACTGCGACAGCAGGGAGTTGTGATCAGGTTTTCCCGTAAGCATTTTGATCCGGAAGTCATGGATTTTGTGAAGATGGGCAAGGGGTCAATGGGAGGAAAGGGGCGTGGCCTGGCCTTTACCTGGATGCGGTTGCAACAGTCTCGGGGGAGTTATAAGACATTGGCGGAAAATAATGTCATGTTGCCCAAGACCTGCGTTTTGACAGCAGACGGCTTTGATGATTTCATCAGCAAAAATAATTTACGTTTAGACAAAGATGTGGATGATGAAGCCATTGCCGATCTTTTTCTTGCTGCCGAGTTACCGGGTTGGTTGAAGGAAGATCTGCGGGTGTATCTTACAAAAGTGACATTTCCGATTTCTGTTCGTTCCTCCAGCCTGCTTGAAGATGCTCATTTCAAGCCATATGCAGGGCTTTATGCTACGTATTTTCTCTCTAATAATCATCCCTCATTTTCCATTCGTTGTCAGCAGCTTGAAGATGCAATAAAGCTTGTTTATGCCTCTACCTGGTATGAAAATCCTCGTGCTTATACCAAACTATCGGAACAGGGGCGAGAGGATTCAATGGCAGTTATTATCCAGCAGGTGGTGGGGCAGGAGTATGGGGGGTACTGGTATCCCCATATCTCTGGCGTTGCCCAGTCTCATAATTATTATCCGGTTATGAAGATGAAAGCAAATGAGGGGATTTCTCATATTGCCCTCGGTATCGGCAAGACCGTGGTTGAGGGAGAGCGATCCCTTCGTTTTTCTCCGGCCCATCCCAAGCGTCTCGTACAGTTTTCAACGGTGGAGGAGATTCTTGCAAATTGCCAGCGCCATTTTTATGCACTGGATCTGGATTATTCCAGACAACTGGCCTCGCAGGGATCAAATCTGGTTAAACGATTGGTTCAGGATGCAGAGAATGAGGAACCAGTGCAACTCCTTTCTTCTACGTATATCCCTGAGGAAAATCGAATACGTGATTCTGCATTATCCGGTCACAAAATCATCACTTTTGCCAGGATTCTCAAGCACCAGCTTTTCCCGTTGCCTGAAATTCTGCAGGATCTTCTTGATATTGGCAGGCGGGGCATGGGCTGTGAGGTGGAAATTGAATTTGCTGTGCGGCTGGATAAGAAAATGAATAAAAGTGAATTCTTTTTTCTCCAGATGAGGCCGATGGTCACTGGCGGAGAGCATGCTGATGTCGCAATTTGTACGCGTGATGTTGACAGAGCATTCTGTTTTTCCAGATCCTGTCTGGGGCATGGCCGTTTTGATACTATGGCTGATATCCTTATTGTCAGGCCTGACAGTTTTGATGCCGGAGCTACCAGAACGATTGCAGCAGAAGTCAATGCACTCAATGCAAAATTACAGGCCGAAGGTCGTTCCTATCTGCTCATAGGTCCCGGGCGGTGGGGATCTGCTGATCCGTGGCTTGGAATTCCTGTGCAGTGGCGTGATATCGCTGGCGTTGGAGCAATTATAGAGCTGCAGAACGAGTCCCTTCATGCCGATCCCTCTCAGGGATCGCATTTTTTTCAAAATATTACCTCCCTTGGCATACCATATCTAACAATCATGGAAGAAAAAGATGGCAGCACCGGAACCTGCAGCAGTACAAAGAACTGTGGAGCTTGTCTGGATTGGAGCTGGCTTATGGTGCAGGAAAATTTTGATGACACCCCTTTTGTTCGACATATTCGTCTGTCTTCCCCTTTTATTATGAAATGCAATGGTAAGGAAGAGGTAGCTGTTCTTTATCACAAAAGTGAGGAGAGTCAATCGCAGGAGGTATGTACAGAGGAAGTTCGTGGTAATCTATTGTAAAATAGATGGTTTTCTGGTTTGGAAATCGTCATGAGATTTTTATATAATTGTGGAGGTTTGTTGTATGGATGAAATTATCAGTGTGATAAAAAACAGAGATCCGCAACAGCGTGAGTTTCACCAGGCTGTTGAAGAGGTTGTGGCCACTGTTAAGCCGGTACTTGAACGAAACCCCGAATATCGGCAACAGGCTGTGCTTGAACGGATTACAGAGCCCGAGCGGGTTATCATGTTTCGGGTACCCTGGATGGATGATGACTTTCAGGTGCATGTCAATCGTGGTTTCAGGGTGGAGATGAATTCGGCAATCGGGCCCTATAAGGGAGGTCTACGATTTCATCCTTCGGTGAATCTGGGAATTATTAAATTTCTTGCATTTGAGCAGGTATTTAAGAATTCCTTGACCACCCTTGCCATGGGTGGCGGTAAAGGTGGGTCTGACTTTAACCCCAAGGGGAAATCAGATGCTGAAGTTATGCGTTTCTGTCAGTCTTTTATGGCAGAATTATCTCGTCATATCGGGCCCAATACCGATGTGCCTGCAGGCGATATCGGGGTAGGCGCACGTGAGATCGGATTTCTTTTCGGAATGTATAAAAAGCTTCGTAACGAGTTTACCGGGGTACTCACCGGTAAAAGCCTGGATTGGGGCGGCAGTCTGATTCGCCCGGAGGCAACGGGCTATGGTACTGTCTATTTTGCAGCCGAGATGCTGGAAACCAAGGGAGAGACACTGGAAGGGAAAACCTGTCTGGTTTCAGGATCCGGTAATGTGGCCCAGTACCTTACGGAAAAAGTACTTGATCTGGGCGGCAAGGTGTTGACCCTGTCTGATTCGTCCGGATATATCTATGATGAAGAGGGAATAGATCGTGAAAAACTGGCCTTTGTACAACAGTTGAAAAATATTCAGCGTGGTCGTATGGCCGAATATGTGGAAACCTATTCAAACGCCGTATATACCCCCCTTGATCCTGCTCTTGATCATAATCCGCTCTGGGCGCATAAGGCCGATTGCGCTTTCCCCTGTGCAACTCAGAACGAGATTAATGCGCGGGATGGCGAAAATCTTGTCAATAATGGTGTCGGCCTGATTAGTGAGGGTGCCAATATGCCTTCAGTTCCCGAGGCTGTGGATCGTTTTGTTGAACATGGTTTGCTGTATGCACCTGGAAAAGCTGCGAATGCAGGTGGCGTGGCGGTTTCAGGACTTGAGATGGCACAGAATTCCATGCGCCTTTCCTGGCCAAGAGAAGAGGTTGATGGACGTCTCAAAGAGATTATGAAATCCATTCACAGGACTTGTGTTGATGCGGGGGAGAACTATGGGGTAAAGGGGAATTACGTGGCAGGAGCAAATATTGCGGGTTTTGTGAAGGTTGTAAATGCCATGCTTGATCAGGGATTAGTGTGACGGGTTTCGGGCGGTTAGTGCCTTACTCCTGAAAAGCTGTAATAAAAAACAAGAAAACTTGAGAGTATTTTAAAATGAATAAGTTACTTGGTACAACCAAGGCATTTATACCCCTCAAGGGGGTACTGAAAAGAGTGCCGGCCTCATTTACCGTTTACCGGTGTTAGTATAGTGTCTCTTTACGATGAACAGTGTGCGCGGGAATTTGGTCTGCTTGAATCTCAGATAGACCATTTTTTTGCGGAGATGGCCGTGGATTGTCCCTACCATCTCCCCCATGATGCCTACTTTTATCAGGCGCTTTTTTCCCCTTTAGCTGATCATGTGATGGAGCTCTTCCTGGCTTCCGGTTATAGGCGGAATGGCAACTGTCTGTATACCATGCACTGTCCTGATTGTTCAGCCTGCATCCCCATCCGCCTTCATCCCATGGAGATGCAGCTGAATCGTAATCAAAGGAGAGTACTGAAAAAAAATCAGGATCTGGAGGTTGAATTTGCGCCTTTTGAGGCAAGCCGCGAAAATATTGCGCTCTGTGAAAAATTTCTCAGCCATCGTTACCCGCATAAAAAAAATGATGGTAAGTCCTATTATGATGGTTTTTTTCTGAACCGGATTATCCCGGGCATGGAAATTCGCTATCGTTTACAGGGGCGACTTGTTGGCACCGGGGTTGTAGATATCGGGAATAACTGGATGAATGCCGTCTATTTTTATTTTGATCCTGATGTTGCCGCTCGCAGTCCCGGTACCTTTAATATCCTGACAATGATAGAAACCTGTTTAAAGCTCGATATTCCATATCTTTATCTTGGCTATTATATCGAGGAGGTGGCGGCAATGAATTATAAGAGCCGTTTTAATCCCCATTACCTCTATGTGGAGGGTGCGTGGCAAAAGAGATGTAAAAAATAATCCATGTTACCTTTTACGAATCCATCACATTTTTTGTGCTGCGAAATATGGCGTGTGATTGAACAACCTACTGCATAGTGTATGCCTGGTAGTGTTTGCTTCAATATGTTGTGGTTTTTTGTTGGCTGCGAGAAGCACCTGTGGTACTGTGGAGAAGTTTTTAGAAATGGGACGTTTTTTTAGTGCCTTACTCCTGAAAAGCTGTCATAAAAAACAAGAAAATGGAAAGTTCGTTTAACGTTAGCAAGTTGGATATACCAACAAGGCACTTATACCCCTCAAGGGGGTACTGAAAAGAGTGCCGGCCTCACTTACCGTTTACCGGTGTTAGTACCTTCACCAAACTGTTTTCTGCAAAAAACAAGAAAATAATTTATAAGGCACTACTGTTCAGAAATCAGGAATAGTGTTCTATTATTGCTTTTTTGCTTGCTTTTACTCATAACTAGCGGCTAGCGTTAAGGTATTAAGTCTTTTCCTGGTTGTCTCAAAATTCATGTACACATGAAAATCTGATTTGTCAGATGAAATTTTTTACAAAGCCATCTGAAAAATCATGATTTTATGAAATCATCAAGAAGTAAACTATGGCAATTCAAACACATTCAATTGTAGCCCTTGTCGGTCGTCCCAATGTTGGTAAATCGACACTGTTTAACCGTATTACCAGGTCAAGAAAGGCCTTGGTTGATCCCACTCCCGGTGTTACCCGTGACCGTCATTATGAAAAGGTTATGTGGAATGAGAAGATTTTCATGCTGGTGGATACAGGCGGTATTGAAGATGCCAGCGGTGACAGCATGGGGGGACATATCCGTGATCAGGCTCTTGCTGCCATTGAAGAGGCAGATATTATCCTTTTTCTGCTCGATGGTCGGGAGGGTGTGACCCCGGCGGATAAAGAAGTCGCCAATCTTCTCCGTCGAACTGAGAAGACTATTTTTTATGTGGTCAACAAGATTGATGGCCCGGAACAGGAGCAGGAACAGCTTTCCCAGTTTTATGAACTTGGTGTTGAGCATTGCTGGGCCTTATCTGCCGAGCATAAATATGGCTTTCCCACGCTGATGGATGCTTTGGAAAAGAGTCTTCTGGAAAGTGAGGACGTACTTGATCTCCCTGAAGATACCGTCAAAGTCGCATTTTTTGGACGCCCCAATGTCGGGAAATCCTCCATGATCAATCAAATTCTCGGCCAGGATCGCATGGTGGTTTCTTCGGTATCCGGTACCACCAGGGATTCGGTGGATACTTTACTTAGTCACGGAAAATACAACTACCTGCTCATCGATACAGCCGGAATCAGGAGAAAAGGGAAAACCAAAGAAAAACTTGAAAAATTCTCTATCTTAAAGGCTCTTGCTGCGCTGGAAAAATGTGACATCGCAGTTGTTCTCATTGATGCCGAAGAAGGTATCACAGAGCAGGATACCAAGGTGATCGGCTATACCCAGGAGCAGGGCAGGGGGCTGATCCTTCTTGTGAATAAATGGGATCTGGTAAAAGATGATAAAGAGCGTCAGCAGCAGATAATGGCAGAAATAGCTCTTGCTGTCCCCTTTGTCGGTTTTGCGCCATTGCTTACTGCTTCAGCCCTGACCGGTTATGGGATTAAACGCCTTTTTCCCACCATTGGCTCAGTGTATCGCCAGTTTACCTCGGTGTTTCCAACATCTGCCCTGAACAGACTGCTCAAGGATGCTGTTGAGGATCATTCACCACCTATTTATAAGAATAAACGCCTTAAATTTTATTACACTTCACAAGTGGGCAGCAGGCCACCAAAATTTGTAATTATGAGTAACAGCTCAAAAGGTGTCCACTTTTCTTACGAACGCTATCTGACCAACAGATTTCGGGACGGGCTCGGTCTGGATAAGATTCCTATTCAACTGTTTATTCGTGACAAGAACAGGGACAAGAAACGAAAAAAATAGTTTTTCCCAGGAGATCTATGGAACTCTGTATTGCACGGCAGCCTATTTTTTCTTTTAATAAAAGACTTTACGCCTATGAATTGCTTTTTCGTGGGAATGACAAGTTATCTCTGGAAAGCACCGAAGGCAACAAGGCCACATCCATCCTTCTTTCCAGTACTTTCCTCATAGAGGGGATTGAGAAAGTCACTGGCTCAAAACCCTGCTTCGTGAATTTCCCGGAGAAGCTTCTTCTGAAAAATATTCCTGCCGCTTTTCCCAAAAATCGATTGGTCGTGGAGATCCTTGAAGATGTTGAACCGACCCCGGAAATTATTGCGGCCTGTAAAAAACTGAAACAGGATGGCTACACCCTGGCACTCGATGATTTCGTTTATCACCCTCGTTTTGATCCTTTGCTGGAACTTGCTGATATCGTGAAGGTCGATTTTCTGCTGACTCCGGTGGCTGAAGTGCACAAAATGCTTTACAAAATGGCCAAGTTTGATCACCTGAAGTTGCTGGCAGAAAAAGTTGAAACCTATGATGAATTTGAACAGGCCCTGAAGCTGGGGTTCCACTATTTTCAAGGATTTTTTTTCAGTAAACCCGAATTGATACGCATAGGCGAACTCACGTCTGTGAAGGTGAATTTGATACGGCTTCTAGCTGAAGTAAGTCAAAAAAAGACAACAGTCAAACGTCTCGAAGAAATCGTTTCCGTTGATGTGGCTCTTACATATAAATTACTTCGTTATCTGAATTCTGCCCATTTTTACCTCCTGGAAAAAGTGAAGTCTGTTGCAAGGGCTATTTCCTTTCTTGGTGAAAAGCGCTTTCGACGCTTTGTTCTCCTGGTACTTATCTCTGAAGTTGCAAGTGATAAACCAGACGAGCTCGTCAAGCTTGCTGTGGTGAGGGCAAAATTTTGTGAACTGCTTGCCGGGCAGGGAGCAATGAAGGAAAATTCAGGTGAGTTATTTCTGGTAGGTCTTTTTTCTGTGATTGATGCCATGCTGGACAAGCCAATGAAAGAACTTATGAAACGAATTTCCTTGAGCCAGGATGTTAAAACAGCCCTTGTTTCACGAACCGGCACCTATGCAGCTGTTCTTGAGGCTGTGGAGTGTTATGAGCGTGGTGAGATGAGGGGGTGCAACTGTGCATTACAGGAAGCTGGGATAATACCAGATGGGCTGGGAGATCTGTATCTCCAGGCTTTGGAATATGGCGATCGGCTTTTGTAACTTCACTGACTGAAAAGTTCTTTTTCATGTCTGAACCGGTTGTCCAGACATGAAAAGAAGGTTTCCATTATGCAGCCTAATGGTATTTGTTTCAGGCGTTTAAGGTGTTCACGGCCGAGATTGTACTGGCGTTCTTCCGGCAGGCCGTGGCGTTGTTGTTGCTTGTGTTTTTGTCTGTTTGACAGTGGACATGGCAGCAGTGACCATGGAGGCTACGTCTGTCAAGTTGGCTGGAAGAATCATGGTGTTGTTTTCTTTTGCCAGGTTTCCAAATTCCTTTATATAGCTTTTTGCCACTTCCAGGTTCGCTGCTTCGTTTCCACCCGGCAGGCTTAAGGCCTCGGCCACTTTACGGATACCTTCAGCAGTAGCTTCGGCCACCATTGTAATCTCTTTAGCCTTTCCTTCTGCCTCATTGATCCGTTTCATCTTTTCGCCTTCTGACAGGGCAATGGCTTCAGCCCTGTCACCTTCGGCCCTGTTAATGGTTGACTGTTTATCACCTTCGGATCGTGCAATTTCAGCCCGTTTCTCCCGCTCGGCCTTCATCTGTTTTTCCATGGCCTCCAGTACAGTGCGTGGCGGTTGGATGTCCTTAATTTCGTATCGTAATACCTTCACACCCCAGTTCTCTGCTGCTTCATCCAGTGCCATCACAACCTGCCCGTTTAATGTCTCCCTGGCTTCAAAGGTCTTGTCCAGATCAATTTTACCGATGGCAGAGCGAAGGCTGGTTTGGGCAAGTTGAGCGGCAGCAAAGTGGAAGTTGTCGATTCCATAGGCCGATTTTTTGGAATCAATAACTTGGATATAGAGGATACCATCAACTTCAAGGGTAACGTTATCAGCGGTAATACAGGTTTGGGCGGCGATGTCGATGGGTTCTTCTTTCAGGCTGCGTTTATAGGCAACCCGGTCAAAAAATGGGATAAGAATATGAAAGCCTGCCTGCAGGGTTGCCCTGTATTTTCCAAGCCGTTCCACCACAAATTCCATACGTTGAGGTACAATTACTGCTGTTTTGATAAGAACAACAACCATAAAGGCAATAAGAATGCCAAGGGCAGCTATAGAGTCCATTGTTTTCTCCTTGAAATGAGTGGATGTTATTTGATCTTCTGAACGCTAATGAGCAGATCTTCCTGTTTTACTATTTCGACTACTTCACCTTCTGCAATGCTTTCCTTTGCTTCGGCCCGCCAGAATGTCCCTGAAAATTTAACCTGCCCTTCGGCGGGTGGCGTGATGGCAGCGCTTACCACGCATTTTTCTCCGCCTTTTGCTATGAGAGAATCTGCCTCATCATCTTTAGAATCACCCATAAAAACTTTTTTGACAATACTTCGCAGGCTAAAGAGGGTAACGAGTGATGAAACAAGGAAAACTGCAAGCTGGGTGTTGAGGCTCCATGAGAAAAGATAGCATCCCAGTGCTGTGATCCAGGCTGCCAGGCCAAAAAAGAAGAGAACAAAACCGGGAACTGCCATTTCCAGGACAAAGAGGATGACACCGATACTCAGCCACATCAGGCCGGGGTTTGGAAGTTCCATGTGATTTCCTGATTTAAGTTTTTATGGATAGGTATTGCTTGTGCTTTTATATTCATGGTTTTGTTGGTGATTTCTTGCTGTTTGGGCGTGTTTTGCTCCAATCTCACTTTACTGATAGTCCTTCATTTAGCGGAAGCTATTCTTAAAATACAATATCTTCTTCAATGATAGTGTACCGTGATGCTGTTGCCAAGGTCAAAGAAAATTATGAGACAATGTAACTGTTGAAGAAATGAGTGAAAATGGTATGAAGAATTATAGAAAGGATGTGGATCCCATTACATCTACCTCGTCCCTCTGTTCCAGCAGTATGGTTTCATTGAAAACCTTCGGCCCTGAGCGAACTTTGAATTTTATCACGCAGCATCCCCGGGACACCAAATTCGTCGCCATAATCGCGCCAGTGTGAAACTGCTGTTGCAGAAAAAGCGGTAAAAATTGCTGAATCAGATTCAAGAGTTGCAGGTGAACAATTAAATTGCGTTGACTTTGT
This sequence comes from Thermodesulfobacteriota bacterium, assembly GCA_034722915.1. GTDB lineage: Bacteria > Desulfobacterota > Desulfobulbia > Desulfobulbales > Desulfocapsaceae > Desulfocapsa. The sequence goes on from JAYEOK010000066.1 coordinate 39,700, forward strand.
ATTCTTGAATGGTATCCTTTAACTATCATACCAATAGGGAGGACATTATGACAACTGTAAAAGTAGCCATTACCATGCCGAAAGAGCTTGTGCAAGAAGTAGATGCTGCAAGAAAAACAGAGCCTATCTCCCGCAGTGGATATATCACCCGCTTGGTTCAGAAGGCGATCAGGGTTGAAAAACAGGCCAGGTTAAAAGCAGCTTACGATAAGATTTTTTCTGATCCTGAAATTGTTGAGGAACAAAAAAACAGTACTGCACTGTTCGATAACACAGGCAATGATAAGGGGCAGGAATGGTGATTCGAAAAGGATCTGTTTATTGGGTCAACTTTTCGCCTGGCAAAGGTTCGGAGCCTTTGGGACGTCGTCCGGGACTTGTCCTTCAGGCAGATAGTATAAATGACAGCCTGATTAATACGGTGCTTATTGCTGCCATTACTTCAACTGTAAAATTTGGCGAACTGCCGGGTAATGTTATTCTGAGAAAAGGCGAATCTAATATACCTAAAAAAAGCGTAGTCAATGTCACTCAGATAAAAGCGGTAGATAAAAATGCAGTTGGTGAGTTAATTGGAGCCCTCTCAATCGAGAGAATGAAAGAAGTGTACGCCGGAATTCATCTTGTCATGGGAATGGAGGATGAATAGCCAAGACAATATCCACCCGGAAGACAACTGACACCGGTGAAATAATCTTGGATGGGTATTGCCAGCCACTTAGCTCTACGTTGGACGAATGATAAAACGCTCTTTGTTATGTCTGAAAAATGAAAATTGTAGTGTGAATTTTCTCGTTTCACAAATTGTAAATCATATACAGCAAAATGCCACTTATGTTTAAACCCCCTTCAAAAGAACCTGCCATTCGTATGCTGATGATGCCAAAATTTACTAACCCTGATGGTGATATCTTTGGCGGCGTTATTCTTTCCATGATTGATGAGGCGGCAGCTGTGGAGGCACAGCGTCAGGCCCATCACCGGTATGTCACCATCAGTATGGATTCCGTCCAGTTTCATTTGCCGGTTAAGGTGGGAGATATGGTCAGCCTCTGGTGTCAGACCATCAAAATCGGGAAGAGTTCCATTCAGATTCATGTTGATGTGCTAGCCAATCCGAGATGCAGCGATGATGAGTATAGAGTGACTGACGCTACAGTGACCATGGTGGCCATTGACGAAGAGCGAAATTCGGTTCCTGTTTTTGGTTAAACATCTGCATCATTTTCTCTCTCTCCCCATTCCGTAGTGTAAAAAATATCTACGGCATTACCGTTTTTCAGCTGTTACCAATTATCAAGCCTGATCCTTGAAATTTTTCAACTAACGAGATAAGCGTAGACTTCGAGAGTTATGGCAAAAGAACATTCTCGGACAGGCTCCTGGGCGATTATATTTTTGATTCAAAAAGAAATAAGCAAAAATCACCACGAGTTTACTACCAGATTGAAACGAGCAAGTTCTGTTTTGGTATTGCGATACTATAAATCTTGTTGTATTGTGGTTTTTCGATACTAATCCTTCCGGGTTTAATCTGGAGTTATCAAAGAGTATGCTGGAAAAACTATTTACGTTAAGCGATCAGCTGATAAGAGTAGGGGATCGTCCCTATCAGCGCCAATATTTTGTAGATCTTACTCAAAATCGATTTTCAATTCTTGTCGGGCAGAGAGGAGTCGGGAAGACTACTCTGCTGGTACAGCATTTTAAAAAGTCCTACCCGGATTATCTCAAATCCAGAAATGCAATATATGTGCAGGCAGATCATTTTCTTGTTAAAGATTTATCGCTTTATGCAATAGCAGAAAGATTTCATCAGCTCGGTGGAGAGTTGATCTGTTTTGATGAGATCCATAAATATCCGGAATGGTCCCGAGAGCTGAAGTCGATAACAGATACCTTTCCCACGCTCAAAATTTTAGCATCAGGCAGCAGCATCCTTGAGATCCATAAAGGCAGCCATGACCTCAGCAGAAGGGCCATAGTGTATCATCTGCCAGGCTTATCTTTTCGTGAATTCATCGCATTACAGGTAGATGTGAAATTACCTGGGGCCTCCCTGATTGAAATTTTGTCAGACCACGAATCGTTGGTTGATTCCATTCTTAGCGTTATGGAGAAAAAGCAGAAACGTATCCTGGCATTATTTAGAGATTACCTCAGCTTTGGATATTACCCTTATTTCCTTGAATTTGAAGACCGGACTCTGTTTCATCTCACTTTGGAACAGAATTTCCACACATCAATTGAGAGTGATTTGCCTGCTGTTTATTCAAAACTCAGTGGGGCAAGTATAAAAAAAATAAGTAAATTACTTGCGGTGATCGCATCTTCTGTTCCTTTTACACCCGATTTACGAAAGATCAAACAAATCGTAGAAATAGGGGACGAGAGAACACTGAAAACATATTTCAAATATCTTGAGGATGGCGGTTTGATCAGATGTTTGTCAAAATCAGGCTCAGCCATGCGCCAACTTGCCAAGCCTGAAAGAATTTATCTAAACAATACTAATCAGATAATGGCAATCAGCCGAAATGGCCAGGAGAATCCAGGGAATATCCGGGAGACTTTTTTTGCCAGTATGCTGTCAATAACCGGTCATCAGCTTTCCATTCCCGGGAAAGGTGATTTTAAGATAGATGATGATACGGTTATTGAAGTGGGAGGGAAGGGAAAGGATCTTTCTCAAGTATGGGATATAAACCACTCTTACCTGGCTGCAGATGGTATTGAAAGAGGATATTCACGAAAAATTCCTTTATGGTTGTTTGGATTTTTAATTTCATCTCCCTTGGGTGAACGTTGAGTTTTATAATTTGCTTATCAGTACCTTTTAAATTTTTTTTCGTGTTTTTTTTGTATGTACTGACATGGTTCGTTATTCATACCTGCAACAGGTAACCAAGTACCTGGATAGTTACTCTGTATCATTCTTCTTTTTCTCTTCCTCTTTTTCTTTTTTCCCTCCCCATTCCGTAGTGTAAAAAATATCTATGGCATTGCCGTCTCCAGCTGTTGTGGTTTCCACATGAATTTTGCGGTTCAGGCGGTACCGTGTAATGAACTCACTGTCACCTGTTTTTATATCTGTACCGACAGAGACGGACAGCTTGTTGTTGATCTGACGGCCCAGAGAAAGTGTAGCAGTTTCTCCCATATCATCTGGTGCGGATCCGGTAAGCAGGTAGGAGATTACCTGGCTTTCAGACATGGGCGGGTTGGAGAATGTTGTCAACCGTGGTTTTCTGGCAGGACCTATGGCACTGATGCCGGCCACAGTTTTTCCAACAGTTCTGGTAGCCCGGAGATTGATTCCCGGCTGGGTCAAAGGGCCGCCTGGAAATGAAATCACACCTGTTTCAATCTCAAGGTTCTGACCATAGGCGCGAAAGCTGCCCTGTTTAATATGAAATGCTCCGCTTCCGAGCGGCTGTTCGTCAGGCTCGGCTGTTATGGAAAGTTGGCCGTCAACAAAGGCATTGAGTCCGAAACCCGCAAAATGTACTTTTTTGCCCAGGGTTATTTTAAGTTTCATATGTACTGGAGATTTAGTTTCTTCTGTTTCTTTTTCCTGGATGATTGTCACATCCGGAGAAGTGGTTTCGCTTCCCTCTGGCAGCTCCCGCAGCAGTATGTCAGCCTTTGGAATGATAACGTCACCCGTGAGGATTAACCGTTCATTTGTTTTTTCAAGTAGCAGGTCAGAGGAAAGGAAGACCGTTATTTCAGGCAGATTGACCAGCCTGAAGTTCTTTCCTTTGAGGGTGAAACGTGTTGGCCAGTTTTGGGAACTGTCAAGGACAGCAGTGCCGTTCAGTGCAAGAGAGCCTTCCGGAGAATTAAATTGTCCATTTAGCTTCAGTTCTTTATTGTTGGCTATAATATCCAGTGTTGTATCTTTCAGTTCAAGGCCCGCCACAGGGATTAACATATTGGAAATGTTGATTTCACCCGTTCCATTAATGTTTGGTTCTTCCAGAGTTCCCAGTATGTTGAAATTTGCATTAATGGCAGCATCCAGATCCTTAACATCAGGTATCAGAGCTTCGATCAGATCCAATTCGTTTGCATCGATAACTATTTCCCCAGTAAGCTTTGCTTTACTGCCAATGTCAGTCTGTAACAAATCAGGCGATTGCAGGTTGCCCCGGATTGTGTTGGAGTTCAGACTGAGAAAAAGCTCAGCATCGATTGCATCATCAGCAATATGCATATCGATTTTCATTCCTTCGTGGGGCAGACTGCCCTCCTTTTTTTCTGTTACATAGCTTATGGTTCCGGGTGTTATTTCTGCGAGCAGATCTGCTTTTAGTTTTTCCTGCAGATCTGCCGTGGCTTTGAGAGAAACAATACCCGTCAAATCCTGTAATGTGTGCGGAAACCAAGGTGATAGCCAGGAAAGTGGGAAGCCACTTAGCTCAATATCCCCTTTTGTGTTTGTATTTTTAGCATCCCAGGAAGCTTGAATACACAAATCAGCATCTTCCCGACTCAGACAAAATGTGTCTACATGGGCAACTGTTTTTTCCGCAGTTATTTTTGCAGGCTCCGTTATTTGCCAGACACCAATATCTGTAGACTCAATATTGAATGTATTCAGCATCCCCTGCCATTGTTCCTGCAGGTACCCGCCATTCAGGTCAAGGCTGATATCTGCCATATCATGGCTTGCTGTAAGATGAACAGCGTGTTGTTCCCTGGTACCCTTACCCTGCACTGAAAAATGTTGTATCTGGTTTGTTCCTGATTTTAAATTTGTTCCTGATACGTCCAGGTTAAATGGGGCAGTCCAGCTTAAGTCAAGGTCAGCATCAGCCTGGATATGTTCCATGTGCATTTCCTGGAAAGCCAGGGATGATCCGGACAATTGTAAATCGATCTTGGGCTCACTCATTTTCCCTTGAATTGAACCAGTTGCATTTAATTTGCCGCTGGCATCCGGCAGCAGGTCGGAGAAATTGTCAACATCAGCCTGCCACATAATATTGGAATTACTGCCGAGATTTCCCTGCGCTGTAACAACAGCTGTGCCTGATGACAGATGCAAGTCGTTTATTTTGATAGTATCAGGACTTATCAGTATCTCTCCGTTTCCGTTAACCGGCAATTCTCTGAGATTTCCTTCCATGTGATCGATTGACACACTTGCAACTACTGCCGCATCGTCAATGTTCCCGTCAGTTTTGATAAGCCAGTTAAGTTTACCCGGCCACTCAGCATACTGCATACCGGGGTTGATGTTTTTTCCATTCGTGTTCAGTTGCCATTCAACAGCAGGTGACCATTGAACGTTACCTTGCACACCAACAACTCCTTCAAGTAGATGTGCAGTCAGCTGCAGGTCTTCAGCGCTTTCAGTGCTTCCGTCTGTTGTGATTTCAAGGCTTGCCTCAGGAAAATGTTTTCCTGCTATCGCTGCATTCAATGTCAAACGATAGTCATCCATACTTCCTTTGAGCTTGGCATCCCCTTTTGGTGAACTGTATTCAGCGTCCCCTGTCATTGGCCATTGCAGCTCCTTCCAGTGGAGTGTGATGTCCTGATGTTGAGCACCATCAGCTGTTCCTGACAGTGCAATCTGAGCAGCTGTATTGCTATGTTTCAGGGTGAACTCATTGACAGTCAGGAGCAATGTTTCAAGATTTACCTGCAGGTCAACTGTGACGCAAACCTTGACCTGCAGGTAAATCTTGAA